>NZ_CP098813.1:1241525-1551906 GCF_036825535.1 Parasalinivibrio latis | reverse complement strand
AAGACGAATACAGTGGTCAGCGTTACTATCAACACGCCCACTGCAACCACCAACCAAAATAGGCTTTTTTGCCCTTTTACTGCTGTTCTAAGGGACATCCAGTTTTGAATTTTTCTTTTGAGTTAGGCCTGAGCCCGACATTCTGCCGTTTTCGTTCTGCACCATCAATGAATTATCACTCCAACTACAAATTTCAATGATAATGCCATCAACTAATGTTAATTACCCCACACAGCAAATCAGTCTTATTAACCAGAATGCCTGGAAATTAACATTCGTCGAATCGTCACAATGCGCATTTAATCTGTAAATTCACACGACCAAGCTCCCAGAACTTTGGATGAAAAAGCTCAAGCGTTACCAGTACGAACGTTATGCCATTTTGTGCAAAGCTTCTTACCCCCGATTATTTGATCACACTCAGTTCGGCTTCGGCCACGCATGCAGACGTGATATACGCGATCGTCACGGCAAAACACTGATCCGTGTTTTATGGGATGATAAATCTGACGTGGTAGTGGTTTTTAAAGGTACGCACTGTTTCTCAGACTGGCTGGTCAATCTGTTCTGTTTTCCTAAAACGTTAGCAAATATACCCGGCAGCCCCAAAGTGCACTGGGGGTTTAACTATTTTTTGGATCAACACAGTAAGAAAAGCAGAACCGGTTATCTTTCAAGACATTCAACACTAACCACCAGTTATCAGGCAGACATTTTCCAGTCGACTGATAACCCTGACCCAGGGAGCAAAAGTGTTTATGACATGCTCTTATCAACCTTGGTGCCTTTGTTAAACCAAGGCAAGCAGGTTTCATTTACCGGTCATTCATCAGGTGGAGCAATGGCTGTTATTGCAGCACTAAAGCTTCACCAGCAATTCCCCAATGCCATAAAACGCATAGTGACTTTTGGACAGCCTGCTGCAGGATTTTGGAGCCTTAAACAGCACTACAACCTAAACAACCGAACTTACCGAATTTGTTGCGGATTGGATATAGTCACTTTTTTACCTGGGTTACCTTTGATTTACTGGCATGTTGGAAGCCAAATTTGGCTACATAACGAACGAATTTATGAGAATACGCCAGCACCTCTGAGGTTGTATTGGGTGCTAACAAGCTGGATATTCAAACCCTTCTCTTACCACTTTATGGACAGATACATTCGTAGAAAGGACTACTTTGATAAGCACTAGCTCTACAGCCAACAACTGTAAAGGCCGGAAAACCGGCCTTTCAACACAGACTGCAGAATTCACAATCAATCAAACTTTCCGACACTTAAGAACATGGTTTCGCCAGAACTGTCATCAACACCATCGTTATCAGTCACGATAAAGGCTTTACCCTCGCTAGTGATCGCCAGGCCTTCTACTTTATCGACAACATAGCCGCCGGTAGATTTCAGGTCCGGAAGCAGATCACGAACCACTTCTTTTCTGACTACCGGGAGTTCACCACCAAGATCAACAGCTTTGAGATCTGACTGCGCAACACGCGTCACCATTTTTACTTTGGCCGCATCGCCGATTTGGTTATCCCGCTCAATCAGGTACAGGTGCTTGTTGTGTGCGACGACTTCCGATAAGCCAACCCAGCCTTTAGCTGCCCTTTCAGTTGGGTAACGTACGGCTTTCCACTCACCGGTTATGGTATTGAAAGACACCAATTTAGCCGTATTCGCAGGGTCATCTTTCCAACTGCGTTGGATTGCAATCCAGAGTGTGTCACCGATACGTGTGATGCCTTCAGAGCCAAAGCGCTTTTCGACCTTTAACAACGCGTCAGGAAACACGACTTCACGAACAATCTCACCGTTGCCGTTTACATTGTACAACGCATGAGGAATTTCTCTGTCGGTCCGTCCTTCAGAAGCCAACCAGAAACCGCCCTGTCCATCCGTCGTGATACCTTCCAAGTCCAACTTTTCTGCCGGCTTTCCATCACGTGTTACCCGAATTGCCTTTCTAATGACTGCAGGCATCTCAGACGCATCAATAACAAAGATGCTGGGCTGAGCTTTGTAGAAGCTGTCATTTACGGCATAAAGTATGTTTGCATTATCGTCATCAGCCACCAGGCCGGAGAGTGCCCCCCACCCCAGTGGACGATTACCGTCCATCACTGACGTAATCTGCGGATAAAACGGCTTGTCCGCAGACAGCCTATACATCATTACATGCGCTCGAACACCGCCATCTTCTATCAGGTCTTTTTCATTTGCAGTTGCTAACAGTCCACGGGCCGGAATAACAGCAGCAGCCTCGGGAGAGATACCGGAAGGCAACAACTGGACAAATTCCGGCTCTTTACCGGTATCCAGATAGACACCGACCAGAGAAGCGCGTTCAGACAATACAAAGATGTAACGCTTGCCGCTGAATGTACCTACAGCAAGACCTTCCGGCTCGATACCTTTGTTCCCGGAACGTTTTTCCGGATAGTGGCCCGCCATCGCTGCGAGGTATTCAAAGTGGAGACCGGATTCAAAAAGAACGTTTCCACTCTTGTCAAAAATGGTGAACCCACGTGAGCCACCTTGGTAGTCCCCTTCGTTAGCGGTGACAAAGCGATTGTTATCCAGCCATTTCACCGCGTCCGGTTCTCTTTTACGGTTTAATTGTTCACCGTCGAATGTCAGCGCACGCTCTTCGTCCAGATCGACATTCCGTAGGTCAACACTTCCCGCTGAGAAGTGAGATATCAACTCGCCAGTATTGCCATTTACAACTGCGATATGGTTATTTTCCTGTAGCGTGACAACCACTTCATTCAATCCATTGATATCAACAAATTCCGGCTCCGGATCTGAAGGGGCAATATCGGTAATACCTGTAAGGCCAACGGTTTTAAGCCTGTCACATTTGAGTATTCCCTCCGCAACTGGCACTAAAACCAGGTTTCCTGCCGGCAATTGTGGAATCAGACCGCCATTTAGGTCTTCGTCACGCTCATTTTCAATCGCAACGGCAACAAAACTGCCGTCCGGGGCAACATCAACTGAATCAGGCTGACCTCCCACATCACACCGCGCAGCCTCTTTTTGCGATACCAAGTCAATCTGAACCAGGAAGCCAGAAGGTTTAACATAGCTTTCGGACGTGTTCACTCCCGCATAGATATTTTGCCCTTTGATGGCCACAGAAGTCGGTTCGCCATCAAAAGGGACAAATCCTTTCCGCTTCATTTTTACTGGGTCAGTAATATCGATAATTCCAATACCACCCAGTGGACTGTCTGAGTAAATCAGGGTATTTCCATCTTCGGAGGCAACCATGATTTCGGCAGAAGACTCATGGTTTCTATCCATTGAGGAAGGAATATTACGATCAGTAGAGAATGAACCAATACGTTCAAAATAATCAGCCTCTGCTGCTACCGCTTGGCTTCCTGCCAACGCAGCTGCAATCAGAGCTGTGGAAATACGAAGTGTCATCACCAGCTCCTTTTAAATAGTGGCTGGATTTTTTAGGAGAAAAATGACGCGTAAATGAAAAGCCGGCACTTCTATATGATGATTTCATTACGCCGCTTGGAAGTAGGAGTTAGATCGCACTTATTTTCTGAAATCAGGTTTATCAAATTACGTGATCAAAGCAGTTATTTAGTTGTTATCGATTCTTTGGTCATTTGATAGCATGATCAACACACGTACTATAAATAACGAGCAATTAGAGTTGGTAGTTTTGCGGAAACCCATTAATGTCCTGTTGATCAGCATTTTGCTGGTGCTTGCGTTATTCCGCATTTTTGTCGAGACCGCTGTCGTTTTGGACAGTCGCCAACTCCAACATTCTCCTGGCGTAATAGGCAAGATAACCGGCAAGGTATTGCTCTGTACTTCAGAGGGTTTAAAGTGGGTATCGTTAGAGCAAGCGGCTACGCTTTCACTTGAACACAAAGACAACCCTAAACAGCATTGTCCGTATCTGGCTCACTTTCCTAACCAATCGGTTTTCCTTTCTGTTGATCTCATTTCACTTATTCTTGTTGGGCTTCTCACCCTCAAGGTTGTAGGCACAAAAGATACCATACTGAGTGTATTCCCCATTTTCCTCTGGTTGGCACCAAAACAGTCACCCCCCAATCACACCTGAATACAAACAATATCAATTCAAATATCATATTCAGGAGAAAATAATGAAGTCAATCATGACCGTATTTGCCTTTGCCACAACATTAATCGCTTCTTCATTTGCAGTCGCACACGATTACAAAGTGGGAGATATCAGCATTACCCAACCTTGGTCAAAACAGGTACCACCAACCTCAAAAGTTGCCGCAGCATTCTTTGATATCGAAAACTCTGCGGAGCAGGATGACAAACTGATTGCGGCAGAATCCCCAATCGCAGGGATTACAGAGCTCCATGAACACACTAAAGTCGATGGAATGATGAAAATGCGGCGGGTTGAAGGCATCAATATTCCAGCCAACAGCAGTGAACACCTTATGCCAGGCGATTACCATATCATGTTCTTCAAACTCAAACGGCTACCAAGCTTGGGTGAGTCATTTCCCCTGGTCTTGTATTTTCAAAATGCAGGAAAAGTTGAAATCAGCGTAAAAGTGGAGCCGGCTGATTATCAATCTGAGTCGATGAAAAAGCACATGAAAGGTGGGATGAAACACCACTAGCACCATAACTAAATCAAAAAAGACCGGTGAGCAAACACCGGTCTTTTTTTTACGCTGATATCATTGAGCTTTTCAGCGGGGGAATGACTTTCCCTCCTTTGACATGCCTATACATAGCTATCAGCGCCACTGCAGCCAGAAAGAAGTTTGATAAGGGCATAGCAAGCCAAACGCCCTCTAACCCGAACCATTTGGGCAAAAACCACAGAAACGGCAATTGAACAACCATATTCCCCAAAGAGATAGCAAACGCTACACCACCCAGACCGACAGATACAAAATAGACAGAACTCACTACAATCAAGCCGTCAAGGAACATGTTAAACAGGTGCAACCGAATACCGAGTGTCGCAGCGTCAGTCAGTTCGGGGTTGGAGCTGTTGAACCACCCAATAAGGCTTTCCGGAAACAGGTTCAATGTCACAATCCAGGCCAGTCCTAAAACGGTGGTGACCTTACAGGCAAGCCAGACTGTTTTCCCGACTTTGACTGCTGAATTTTCACCGAAAAAATAACTCACTGGTGGTTGCATTCCCTCTGCGATACCCTGGGCCAGAAGATAGTATAGGGTCATCAAGTAACCGACGATGGCGTATGCCGCAACCCAGGTTGCCGAACCATAGTCCATGAATAACCGGTTATGGATAGCAACCATAAATCCGGTATAGAGATACATCACCAGACAAGAAGAACCGAGAACCAGAATCTCTCGCATTTTAACGACATCTAACGTGACATCTTTCAGCCTCATTTCCAGTGCCGAATAATCAGTGAAGAAATAAGCGATACCAATTACAACCACAACAGCCTGAGCGGAGACCGTTGCAACCGCTGCACCTTCAAGCCCCCATCCCAGTATGCCGATGAACACATAATCCAATACAATGTTTGTGACTGCGCCTAACGCCATCAATCCGGTTGCCATATTCGGCGCGTCGTCGTTCCTGACCAGAAATGGAATGGCTCCCGCACCTACGGTTAGGCATGCCCCCCAGAAAAACACGGCGACGTATTCGACAGCATACAGGCCGACAACCCCGTCAGCTCCCTGCAATGCAAGCAGTGCTGGACCAAATGCGTACAGAAAGGCAGAACACAGCGCTCCGACCAGAAGGATCAGCAGCAACCCGGTTCCCATAGCCTGCCTTGCCTTCGATGACTGTCGCATTCCCCGGAACGTGGAAACAAGGCTCCCGGCGCCCATACCAATCATTAAACCCACACCACCCAACACACTGATAACCGGCCAGGCAATATTTATTGCCGCTAATCCTTCCTGCCCCATGTAGTGACCGACAAAGACACCATCAACAATTTGATATAAGCCGTTTACCAGCATGGTCGCAATTGCAGGAATGGTAAACCGCCAGAAAGTACGAGAAATTGACTCTTTTTTGTTTATCGCTTCCATAAAATTCTCTCATTCAGAAGCCATGATTCGTTGATGCGCATTCTCTGCCTGATTTATGATAGAAGAAAGTTAGTTACCATCCGTTTTTCGGATGGATGAAATGAAAAAGGAGATATGTATGGCATCCTTACCATGGAGTCTCGATCAGTTAGAGGCGTTTGTTACCGCAGCTCAAACCGGTTCTTTTACTGCTTCTGCCCGGAAGTTGGGAAAAGCCCAGTCTCGAGTCAGCACTGCTATTGCTAACCTAGAAGCGGATTTGGGATTTTTGTTGTTTGACCGGTCTGGTAAATACCCGGTTTTAACGGAAGACGGTAAAAATATTCTGAATGACGCCATTGCCGTACTCAGCCAATGCCAGCGCCTGCACTCACGGGCACTGTCCGTATCTTCCGGCACACCGGTCACATTCAGCATTGCGATGGACGAAGCTGTCCCAATTGAACATTTTGAGAATCTCTATACCAGGCTGGCTGAGTCTCATCCACACCTGACACTGACCATTCTCAACGGTTCCCAACAGGATATAGCGCGCTGGGTAGAAGACGGCCGGGCAGACATTGGCTTTCTGATACAGGACCATGTACTTCCTGACTCATTAGAGAGAATGTCCATAGTGCGTTGTGGTCAGGCACTTATCGTCGCAGAAGATCATCCTTTGGCACGTGTTCCAGCACCGACTGAAAACCAACTGGTGAAACACCGGCAACTTGTAATCCGTGGCAGGCTGGGCGACACACTTGGAAAACCCCTGTCTCCTGATTTTTGGCACGTTGACAGCTTTTACCTGATTTCCTCACTGGTTATGCGCGGTATTGGTTGGGCTCTGATCCCTGAACATGTTGCGAAGACGGAGTGGTATACCGTTAAAAAGCTCTCTACTGAAAATATATCCACCCCTCCAGACTATATGCTGGCAGCGGTTAAGCGCCGTGATACCGGTTGGAATGAAGTCATGGAGTGGATCTTCGACGAAACCTGCCGTCTTTTTAATCAATAACTCTCATTGTCCTGAAATAAGCAACAATCGTTCTATTTGTTGCTCTAGTTGCACAGAGATAATCTTCTTATAATTTCCGGCAATTGTTCCAGAAGAGACTCAATGCATGGAAAAAGACGGTAAGGCTGTCAGCCCAGATAAGCGATTTCATCGCTGGATGAATATTCTTGTTTCACTATTTTTCATTGCGGTTTTGTATGTAATCCTTGCAGACAGGCATGCACCGTTGACGACAGAAAGCCAGGTGCAAGGCACCGTCGTACAAATTACCCCCCAGGTAACAGGTCAAATAATCAAACGTTTTGTTTCCAATAACCAACACGTTGACAAAGGACAACCCCTATTTGAAATTGATCCTGCACAGTATCAACTTGCCGTTCAAAAAGCAGAAGTTGGACTGTCAACAGCGAACTCAGAAGAAGCCTCACTTTATGCTCAGATGGCAGCCGCAAATGCAAATGCCAACAAAGCTGCAGTAGAACGCCAAATCAGCGAAAAAAACTATCGCCGGATAAGTACATTGCGCTCTAAGAAGTTAGTATCGGATGCAGATTTCGACGTCGCCCGTACACAGGCAAAAACCGCTTCTGACACATACGCAGCAGCGTTAAGGCAAGTTGAAGCAATTCAGAGTCGGCTGGGAACAAAAGTCGGTGACAGTAACATAGTTAAATCGGCCCAGAATGCACTGTCAACAGCAAAACTGAACCTTTCTCGGACAATAGTTTATGCCCCGGATAATGGTATGGTCAGTAACATCCAATACGATATTGGTACTGAAGCGGTTGCCGGTCACCCTATCCTCAGTTTTATTCCTTCTGATTCATTGTGGGTCTCCGCTGACTTTCGTGAAAAGTCTGTTTCAGGCCTTATGGAACAAACCAAGGCATTAGTCAGCTTCGATGCACTCCCGGGACGTGTCTTCGATTTTACTCTGGGCACACGTGATGCCGGTGTGGCCTCAGCCCAACAGTTTGCCAATGGTGATCTAAGTAAAGTCATGACATCAAACCGTTGGATCCGTGATGCCCAACGAATCAGGGTCAACCTGTCCAGCGATTCAGCATTACCTAAACCACTTTTTGTTGGGTCACGAGCGACGGTCACGCTTTATCCGGAAGCAAGTACAATGTGGTACTGGTTGGCTCAGCTGCAAATCCACACCATCAGCCTACTCCATTACATCTACTGATTTTGACCCTTAGGCGATGGAGCTAACATGAAAGTACTTCGTATATGGCTTGCAGCCATGCTGGGCATGTTCATCAGTATGGCGACACAAATGCAATATTCCATGATGGCAATAGTATTTGCAGCCGCCATGATGGCGATGTTTGATCGCTGGACATTCCCTGTAATTAAGCAACTTATTCTCGGATCACTTTCAGCCGCAATTCAAGCAAACATCATTCTTGGCTTATTCCCGGACTCTCCGGTTTTAATGTCTGCGGCAGTCTCACTGGTGATGCTTGAAAAGTGCTTTCTGATGAATTTCAGTCACGGAAAACTATACGGATTGGTTGGTCTTATTATCGGATCCATATTGCTTTGTGCAGGAGGGTATTCAAACTTCCAAATTATGGATTTCACTATCAACTTGCTAGTCGCAATACTTCTCAGTGCAGCCATCTCTGCGGTATGTCTTTGGTTACTGCCAGAACCAGAGGACACTCAGTTAAAGCCAGCTCCAGCCCAGGTGGAAAATAGTTCAACGGATGTGTTTAAACAAACTCTTCTCGCCTGGACATTGGCAATGAGTGCATTTTTTATCTACCAGTTCATGAACCTGTCAGACTCATTTTCTGCTTACAGTTCTATTCTGGTTATTCTGATGCCTCTAACGATGTCTGGCATCGCGTCTATGGCTAAAATCCGAATTAAAGGGACCCTAATAGGATGCGGTATGGCGCTGGTTATCCAATTGATCTCTTTCTGGTTTGCATACAATCCTATTTTAACATTTCTGGCATTTTCTATAGCGGCAGGAATCGTTGCACGGATCATGGCGAAAGGCGGCCTTGAAGCTTCTGTAGGGACTGCAGCCATGTCTGGCCTGGCTATTCCAATTGCGGGCTATATGGTGCCTCACCAGCAGGATGCCATCTTCAAGGTGTTGTACCGAATAAGCTCAGTTACATTTGCTGTTATTGCCGCGACAACCTTTGTCTATATGGTCCACTGGTTCATTGAATACACTCACCAGCGTTATTCCAAAAAGGTGCGTATTTAGGGTTTTCCTGTAACCCGGAACTTTCCGGGTTATCCCTTCACTGGACTGAAATGCTTACGGATTAACGACAACATCGCACGTGTTCGTTCTGGCATATATTCCCGGGTGGGGTAAACCAAAGTAAGCCGGATGGCAGGCATAGGTTCTGCTATCGGAACCCGGCATATTGTGTTCTCGGCATTATTCCCGTTTACCATTCGGTCTGGCAAAATCGCCATTCCTGTCCCTTGTAAGGCAAGTGAAAATATCAGTCTCAATTCGTCAGAGCAGACTTTCAGAGGCAAGTCTTCGGGCAGGAGGCCAGCAACGTAGCGGCTCACCATTAAGTTGTGGTTATAGAGATCCGCAATGGTCGCGGGGGTACCATGCTGTTGAAGGTAATCATCGGTTGCGTACAGGCTGCACTTAACTTCCAAAAAAGTCTGTTGGATATATTCATCATCTTTCACAGGAAGAGAATCAGGCAACACCTGCAGGTCAATTCCCTCCTGCTTAAGATCAGCAGACTCATGGCGCTGGATAATATCAAATGCAATGCCCGGATAGCGCACTGCGTACTCATCAATTATCTTTGTAAATAGTTCAAAACCAATAAGCGGTGCAGTAATCGCAATTTTTAACCTGCCCTCAAATTCGTTTTGTGATGTCCTTACCGCCCTGATGCTTTGGCTAATAGACATCAGAGGCTGATTTATTTGGTCAAAAAGCCGGGCTCCCTGCTCCGTAAGTGTGATTTGCCGGGTCGTTCTCACAAGCAGCTCACACCCCAGAGAATGTTCCAGTGCCTGAATCCTTCTGCTAACCCGGGAACGCTGCAGACCGGAAGCCTGTGCAGCGGCAGTAAACCCTCCATGACGTACTACCAGCATAAACAGATAAACATCGTCCAAACTGGCTTTCATCTCAGCCTCTTCACTTAGATTTAAACCATGCACGAGCAAAAAGGAATGCCAGAAATGTTGGTAGCATAAACAACAAGGTACCCATTATGATGGCAGCGGTTTGCGGTAACCCTAATCCCCAAGCAAGAGAGAAAGCGAGCCCTTGAATTCCTTCAAGTGGATTCAGCGACAAAGGATCATTTGACGGCTTGGATGCGCTATTGGTAGCGATAATAGTGAGGAAAAATGCGGTAACTGGGACCAATCCCCTGAGAAAACGGTATTTCATTAGGCAAAATTTTATGCGAACCAGATGGTCGGATCATTGTACTACAAAAGTACCAATTCAAAGATGATACCATCACTCTAAACGAGTTACAGCGAATGAAAGTACTCAGTTCGCCGGCGATGTATAACTCCCAACAATAACGCCGGACAACAGTTCAGTATTTTTTAGCTTGTTTCCTTCTGCATCTTCCCCTCTTGCAACAGCGTAACACTCTCCAATATTGGCATGAACAAGCTCAACTAACGTGTTGTCCAGCTTGCCTTTTCTGGCGAAAGCATCTAGAACATCAATAACCTGGGGAATATCCATACCCTCCCTGTAAGGTCGATCCTGAACCAATGCCTGAAACACGTCAGCAACAGCAATAATTCTTGCTTCTGTTGAGAGTTCCTGCTTTTTCGGATGGAAGGGATAGCCTGTACCATTGATGCCTTCATGGTGGAAAGCAGCCCATTTTGCGACTTCATCTAACCCTTCGATGTGGCGTAGGATTTCATAAGTCTCGTAACTGTGCTGGTTCATTATTGCACGTTCAATAGGCTCAAGTGGCCCGGGTTTTTCAAGTATATCATCGGGCATATGCAATTTACCGATATCATGCAGCAGTCCCGCTATTTCAACCTTGTCACATTGAGACTCTGAGAGTCCATACACCTTTGCCATAAATTTCGCTAAATCAGCTACTCTCAAGGAATGCTGAGCGGTAAATGAGCTCTTTTGGTCGACAATGTAAGACATAATTCGGCAGAGTTGTTTGATATCAGCTAACGACAGAAGCTCTTGGCTTTTCTGTTTACCCATGTCCCAGACATAACGGGTAACATGTCTGTCTTCAAGTGAAATCCAAAACGCTTCCGCTTTTTCTGAACTAACAAACGCCTCAACAAATTCAGGTTTGAAAAAGCTTCCCGAATAATTTGATATTTCTTCTACT
Organism: Parasalinivibrio latis; assembly: GCF_036825535.1. Taxonomy (GTDB): domain Bacteria; phylum Pseudomonadota; class Gammaproteobacteria; order Enterobacterales; family Vibrionaceae; genus Parasalinivibrio; species Parasalinivibrio latis. Next base: position 1,540,524 of record NZ_CP098813.1, on the reverse strand, counting down.
ATTTTCTCACGTAGCAGCAAAATGTCAGATTCGTAGTGCCCGCATGCTAACGTATCTATTCTGTCGGAAAGGAAAATAATGTTGGCCATTCTTTGGTCAAAGAGAGTCACATCACTTTCTTTTAATCTACTCCAAGGTGTGTGGTGGTATTTTATAGGTACAGCGAATTTCGACAACGGCACAAAGTCTTTAAGTAAGTGGAAACCAATCTCACAATGAACGTCTGCATCTTCCCATGCAAAATTATTGATAAGATTAGAGTGAACCTGCTCTGTAGAAACACCACAATCATGCAGCAACCCTAATTCAAATAAGAACTGTATATCTGCATCACTCAGCCCAAGGGTACTGCCAATCTGACCTGCTATATAGCCAACACGTTTGCCATGATTCACATCATTCATTCCAACAAGCGAAACGGCGGTTTCTATGGCAATGATCATTTGCCTTAAGTCAATTTGCAGATCTGAATCCCTGTTCATTGCATCCTCTTATCACCGAGAGCCTTTAATACAAATTTAGCTCATGCGAGAACTTGCATATATGAGGATATTTTATTGGAGATCTATATCACGCTGATGATGACTCGATGAAAGAAATTTGCGAGACAGATTGAATAGCATAAGTCGGGCTAGTATCAGGCCAGCCCGAGAAAGGACGATTGTTACAGTGATTACTACAAGTACTTTTCCATGAATACACTCATTGGATCTTCAGAATATTCGCCAAATGGCGGAATGTCTTCATATCCAATCTTGTGATAAAGACCTATTGCTTCCGGTTGCTTGATACCGGTTTCGAGACGAAGAAGCGGAATTTTCCTGGTTCGCGCTTCCTGTTCCAATGCTACCATTAATGCAATTGACAGTTTTCTGCCTCGATATTCATCGTCTATGAATACCCGCTTAATTTCGGCATAGCTGCCATCCATTTCAGGTTTAATTGCGCCCATACCCGCCAATTTTCCCTTCAGGTATAGCCCGAGGAACACACAGTCATTAAATAACTGTTGCCTACTGGCAGTATGGTTGCTTTCCGGTGGGTAAAGCGCTTCGAGATATTGATCGGACTTGTTGATAAGCGTCTCAACTCCAACATCAGTCGACTGCAAATGTTTGATTTCCATAAAACCTCACAACACTCCAAGCACAATCACATCACGATTAATGGTGAGATACTCGATATCATCCAGGTATGCATCCAGATGGCCCTCGGCAATGTGAGCCGAAAATGTTTTATCCCCTTTGTCTGCAGCTTTGCCCATAAAATCTACCAATGCGTTCAAGCGTTCTATCATCGAAATCACCAAGCGAGTTCTCTCAGGTGCTTTCAATCCGTAGCTGTCGCAAAAAACCTTGGTACGCCGGACCTGGCTGGCAAGGTCGCCCATCGAATCAGGGTTTCGGGGATTTTTTAACGGAGCCCAGCGGTAGACAGCGTATGCGACGTCCGATAAGCGAGATCCGGGGTGTAGCGTATCAAAATCGATAATTCCGACGGCATCACTACCATTCAACACAACATTATAAGGAGCAAAGTCACCATGGCACATGACTTCTATCGGGTTTACTGCAGATAACATCCAGCCTTCTGTTGGGGCTGTCCTGGCATAGTTTGCCGATACATCATGGTATTGGCGCAGCAATAAAGCCGCAGACATCAACGTCTCATCTGATGCGGCGTCACCACTTAACGGATAGTTTGAACAACAGCCCTCAACCCAGGATAGAACCTCATCCTGACGGTCAATTCGAAGGACCTTGGGCACGTTGGTGAACCCTTGTGTTTCAAGATAACGAAGAAAACCATGGACTTTAGGCGTCCAAGGATTTAATGGGCGCAACAATTCATTTCCAGCACGGCGGATAGAATCACGTCCACCCTCCATGACTACTTCCTGGTGTTCCATTTACGCTTTACGTCCTGTAAGTAAAAAATGAGCCCAATCCGCCCTATCGTTTTTCATCGCTTTGGATGCAGCAGACTCAGCATCATAAGGCACCCGAATTAGGTTCGAGTGCCAGCCATGGGCCCGCTTTTCCAACATGGCATAACTGGCATGGGGCGTACAGTTTTCCATCGCATGCCTTACTGGCTCATCATCCTCATACGATTGAAGCCCGACACTCCCGGGATTCACGATCAGTTGCCCCGAAGATAACATCACACTACGCGGTATATGTGAATGTCCACAAGCGACAACCGGGGCTTCAATATGCCCTAATAAAGTAACGATTTCCTTATCAGACCTCACAACTGGCAAACCCCGTGAAACATCTTCCAGCAGATAGACTAAATCACTTTCCGGCGTACCATGGCATAGATAAACCTCATCGTTTAAGTGAATATCGAACGGCAACTGCTGAATCCATTCGATACCTTTTTTCCCGAGTTCCCGGCATACAAAATCAAGTGTTGGATTCCCAAACTTGTCCGATTCCGTAGCCTGGATTATCTGCCGATCCTGATTACCACAAACCGTTATAAACTCATACCGCTGGAAAAACTCAAAGGTTTCCGCCGGTGCAATTGGACCATAGAAAATATCCCCAAGATTGACAAAATGGGTCGCGCCTTTGTTTTTTGCATCTTTGTATGCTGATTCCAATGCAAATACATTGCTGTGAACGTCAGAAAACAGGGCTATTCGTTCCATGATTTGCCTTTCAATCACCTATAACTAACACAATCCTAACACACAGACCGGCAACATTACCGAAGATGAAAACGCAATGCATACCTGTTACGACTCCCCTGTTGGGGTTTCACAACATAAAAAGTGGTACTAACATAGTTAAAAAATTTCAAACAAAACAAATGGAGAACTCAATGAAAAGGAATTTTACGACCTGCTTACTACCTCTCGTCCTCTCTCTTGTCGCTGCCCCTGCTCTCTCTGATGGCGACAAGAAGAATAAAGCAGAAAGCCATAAAGAAGTCTCGAGCCTGCAGACTGAAGAGCAAGCCCTAAAACAGGCGGCTCAGGAATCCCAAATGAAAATTTCTGAAATTGCCCGTCAGTTGGAATCAGCAGAAACGAAAGCAGAGAAGGAATTTTTGCTTGAACAACTGAAATTACAAAAGGAAGACGCTAAGACAAAGCGTGAGCTTTGGAAGGCTTACCTTAAAGCAGAAAAGGATGCAGACAAGGCTGAGCGTGATGCTGCAAAAGATCTGAAAAAAGCGGAAAAGAAGGCCAACAAAGAAAAAAACAAAGGTAAAGGCAACAACTAAACCAGCCACTGATTCTCTGGCACCCGAAAGCAGATGATATTGAACAGGGGACAGAATGAACAAAGTTGTACTTATAACAGGTGCCAGTCGAGGGATTGGCGCAGCAACCGTTCAAACGCTGGCCCGTGAAGGTTATTCCATAGGGCTAAATTACATCCGAAATTCCGATGCTGCGACCTCTTTGGCAGAACAACTCAATGCAAACGGGCAACGGTGCGTACTGCTTCAAGGTGACGTTTCGAAAGAACAGGATGTCATTCGGCTTTTTGAACAACTGGACAACACTTTGGGCCCCATCACCCACCTGGTCAATAACGCTGCTATCCTGCTGCCTCAGATGAAATTGGTAGATATGGATGAAAGCAGAATTAATCACATGCTTACCACCAATGTTACCAGCGCATTCCTGTGTTGCCGTGAAGCGGTTAAACGAATGAAACGTGGAGGAGCTATTGTCAATGTATCTTCTGCCGCGTCTCGAATTGGCGCACCAGGAGAATATGTTGATTATGCAGCATCAAAGGCTGCGATTGATACACTGACAAAGGGGTTGGCACAGGAAGTTGCTGAACTGGGTATAAGAGTTAACGCCGTCAGGCCGGGCTTCATCTACACGGATATGCACGCCGACGGAGGTGAGCCTGGACGGGTCGACCGTATCAAGCAAAACATTCCGCTTAAACGCGGAGGGCAGCCGGACGAAATTGCGGCAGCCATTGCCTGGCTGCTTTCGGATGAAGCCTCATATGTCACTGGCAGCATTCTGGATGCTGCGGGTGGCAGATAACACAAAGCCGGCTGAGATAGCCGGCTTTGTGTTCATCATCCAAAATTAACCACACAAAACTAATCACGCATTGGTGCGATCTGAATCAATCTGGTTCTCAACCTGGTTTTCCGGTAATTCTTTTACGTCTTCATACCAGAGGCCATGGTGCTGTTTAGCCCAGGTCTCGTCAACATAGCCCGTAGCCATACCTTCAAACGCCCCTTCAGTACCTGCAGTACCGATATAGATATGACCTAACGCGGCTGCAATAAGGCCCAGCGAAAATACTGCATGAACAATATTCGCAATCTGCATGTCGCTACGGAGCTGCCCGAATATCGGAAAGTCCATAATAAGGCCTGAAATGCAGACTACAATTCCGGCGGTAGCCAGTAACCAGTACCAGACTTTCTCACCACCGTTACAGAAACCCGCCTGCGGGTGTTTTCCATTGGGCAGGATGCCACCACCTTGCTTAAACCACTCCCAGTCCACTTTATTGAAGATGTTGTTCTTAAACCATTTTATCAACATCGTCAGCAAACCGAGTACAAACAGTGGCCCAAGGTAGTTATGACCCACCTTTGCGGTATATATCAGCACACCCCATACATCCTGCGATGTAACCGGCTTCAGGAACAACTTACCGTATAGAAGAACAATTCCACTGAGGGCTAAAAGTATAAATAGAGATGCAGTAAACCAGTGCAAAGCTCGCTCAAAAGGTGTCCATCGCAGTACTTTCTTACCCGTCCTTTCTGCTTTCAGGGCAACACGTCCTGCTAACAGGTAGAAAAGAAAGATTGATACTGCAGCAACCCCAATTACCGAGGCCCCAATGGGTGAAATCCAGTCATTGCGGATTTTCCTCCATTGCTCGCCACTGACATTAATAAGTTGCCCATGTTCACTTATCTCTGACGTAGAGTAACCTGACTGGCCCTCGCGAACTTCACGCCAGTAGTCTGCGCCAGCCAGTTGAACCATTTCTTTTTCAGTAGAAGAAACGGTTTTGGAATCGGCATATGCACCAACTGAAAACAGGGTCAGCATCACCATCATGGTGGTGAAGAGTTTATTCAGCATGTTGTTCTCCGGATTGGTACTGGTTCCACTTCGGAACCAGTACCATTTCTCAGGGTAAGAAACTACCCGTTAGCTCTTTGTCGCATCGTATGCCAGGTCGTCACCATTGGTCCAACCTGCACCACGGGCACCACGCTCAACCACACGCTGACGGAAGATATCGGAAACTTTTCCGGCATCACCAGCCAGCAGTGCTTTGGTTGAACAAAGCTCCGCACACATTGGCAACTTACCTTCAGCAAGACGGTTCGCACCATACTTTTTGCGCTCTTCGACTGAACCATCAGGTTCTGGGCCTCCGGCACAGAAAGTACATTTATCCATCTTGCCCCGCTCACCAAACGCCGTCTTTTTAGGGAACTGAGGCGCGCCAAACGGACAGGCAAACAGGCAGTAACCACAACCGATACAGGTATCTTTGTTGTGGAGAACAACGCCATCCTCCGTACGGTAGAAGCAGTCTGCTGGACACACAGCCATGCAAGGCGCGTCTGTACAGTGCATACAAGCAACAGATATCGAGTTTTCACCCGGTTCACCGTCATTGAGCGTTACCACCCGACGGCGCTGTATACCCCACTCCAGGGCGTCATCATTGGCGTTTTTACACGCGGTGACACAGCCGTTACATTCAATGCAACGTTTGGTGTCACACAAGAATTTCATATTTGCCATTGGTTAAACTCCCTGTTACGCGACGCTTATCTTACAGAGCGTGACCTTGGTTTCCTGCATTTGGGTAACCGGGTCATAGCCATACGTGGTGGCGGTATTGGCCGCTTCACCGATTACATATGGGTCTGCACCGTCAGGGTACTTATCACGCAGGGACTTGCCTTCAAACTCACCACCGAAGTGGAACGGAAGGAACGCCATTCCCTCGAGCACTCTGCGGGTTACCATGGCTTTCACCTTGATACGGCCCTTCTCGGCACCCTCCACCCAAACCTCAGCCCCGTCGCGGACACCCAGGTTGTTCGCATCAACCGGGTTGATCTCAACAAACATTTCCTGCTGGAGTTCTGCAAGCCATGGGTTTGAGCGGGTCTCTTCGCCACCACCCTCGTACTCAACAAGTCGGCCTGAAGTCAGGATGATTGGGTATTCACCGGAGACATCCTTATCCTGAATAGACTTGTAAAGCGTTGGCAGACGGTAGCTGTTCGCTTTGTCCGCCCAGGTTGGGTAGTCAGCAACCAGATCACGGCGAGGCGTATAAAGCGGCTCACGGTGAAGCGGTACACGGTCAGGGAAGGTCCAGACAATGGCTCGCGCCTTGGCGTTACCAAATGGCATACAACCATGCTTGACGGCAACGCGCTGAATACCGCCAGAAAGGTCAGTTTTCCAGTTTTTGCCTTCAGCAGCCGCCTTTTCTTCTGCCGTCAGTTCATCCCACCAGCCAAGTTGCTTAAGCATCTTGTCGGTGAATTCCGGATAACCGTCTTCCAGTTCACAATCTTTGGAGTAACTGTCAACAGCCAGCAGATTCTTGCCTTCAAACTCAACACCGAAGCGAGCGCGGAAGTTACCGCCACCTTCAATGACTGGTTTGGATGTGTTGTAGAGTATGTGGGTACCCGGGTGTTTCATTTCCGGTGTTCCCCAACAAGGCCAAGGCAGACCGTAGGTTTCGCCACTGATTGGACCGCCTTCAGCTTCAAGGGAAGTCTTATGGAAGGTGTGCCAGTTTTGTTGGTGGGCCTTCAGGCGCTCAGGGCTCTGTCCTGTATAGCCAATCGTCCACATACCCCGGTTAATTTCTCTGAGGATGTCTTCGATGTTCGGTTCGTTATTCTCTACCTTAATGTTCTTGAACAACTGGTCAGAGAAACCAAGCTTCTTCGACAGCAGGTACATGATTTCATGGTCCGGCTTAGAGTCAAACAGCGGCTCAACCACTTTGTCACGCCACTGGAGCGAACGGTTGGACGCCGTCACGGAACCATAGGTCTCGAATTGGGTCGTAGCCGGAAGCAGGTAAACGCCATCTTTCTTGTCGTGCATTACGGCAGCAACAGTTGGGTATGGGTCAACGATGACCATCATATCCAGCTTGTTCATGGCCTTTTTCATTTCCGGTCCACGGGATTGTGAGTTAACCGCGTGGCCCCAGTAGAACATGGCACGAACATTCTCTTTCTGTGCCAGGTTTGCCTTGTCTTCCAGAACACCATCCACCCAACGGGAAACCGGAATACCAGCGTTGTGCATTGGCTTTTTGCCTAGGTACTCGGTTTGGTCGAACTGGTTTTGAACCCAGTCAAAATCCAGTCCCCATACACGGGACCAGTGCTTCCATGAACCGGCAGACAAGCCGTAATAACCTGGCAGTGTGTGCGACAGGACACCGAGGTCTGTTGCACCCTGAACGTTATCGTGTCCACGGAAGATATTGGCACCACCACCAGCTCTGCCGATGTTGCCCAGCGCCAGTTCAAGGACACAATATGCACGGGTATTGTTATTACCTGTGGTGTGCTGGGTACCACCCATACACCAGACAATACAGCCCGGACGGTGTTCAGAAAGGATTTTCGCCGTCTTGTAGACTTCGTCTCGACTCAGTCCGGTTACACGTTCAACTTCTTCCGGGTTCCACTTGGCAACTTCTTCCTTGATTTCATCCATGCCGAAAACACGTTGACGGATGAACTCTTTGTCTTCCCAGCCGTTATCAAACACATGCCAGAGTACACCCCAGATAAAGGCAACATCTGTACCCGGACGGAGCGGAACGAAGTGATCAGCCTTTGCGGCGGTACGGGAGCGGCGAGGATCAGCGACAACAATCTTACAGTTGTTCTTTTCCTTGGCGATCAGGATATGCTGCATGGCAACCGGGTGAGCTTCAGCCGGGTTGGAGCCGATAAACAGTATGGATTTACTGTTGTGCATATCATTGAACGAGTTTGTCATTGCACCGTAGCCCCAGGTGTTTGCAACACCGGCCACTGTGGTGGAGTGACAAATACGCGCCTGGTGGTCAACGTTGTTGGTACCCCAGAGGCTTGCCATTTTACGGAACAGGTAAGCCTGCTCGTTATTGTGCTTGGCGGAACCCAGGAAATAGATCGAATCAGGGCCGGACTCTTTGCGAATATCCAGGACTTTATTACCGATTTCCTCGATTGCGTCATCCCAGCTCATCTTTTGCCATTTACCATCGACAAGCTTCATTGGATATTTAAGACGTCGTTCACCATGCCCATGTTCACGCAGTGCAGCGCCTTTAGCACAGTGCCCACCTGCATTAAATGGGTGGTCGAAAGCCGGCTCCTGACCGGTCCAAACGCCATCCTGCACTTCCGCGTACACACCACAACCCACTGAGCAGTGGGAACAGATAGTACGCTTCACCTCCACCGGTTTGCTGGCATCAACAGTTTTTGCTTCTGCCTTTCGCATCATACCGGGTGCAAACATACTCGCCCCGGCGAGACCACCTGCAGTCGCAAGGGAAGTGTTACGCATAAACGCACGCCGCGAAATGCCTAACTGTTTTTCATCCTTGCTGACTGAATCAGATCGTTTGGTTAATTTCATTAGCTGACTCCATTGATCAGGATTGCGCGGTTACAGCGAGTCGTAGTAGTCGCGAATATGTTGCGTTTCACGATACCCGGTCTGCGTTTCCCCTTCTGGCAGCTCAGTCGGTGCTGCCGCCTGAACTGAGGTTGAAACCCCGGCCGCTACTGCAGTAGTTGCAGCAGCTACGCCAAGTCCTTTAAGGAACTGACGTCGGCTTGGGTTAGCCTCTTGTGTCTCTTTTTTTATCTGTGGCATAGTCATTGCTCCTTCATGCTTACCGCGTTAGGCGGGAACCCAACTGGGTTTCCTTACCATGGACGTTGGGTGAAGCGGGTTTTCTCTATGTTGAGAAATTGCAAAGTCAGTTCAGCCACCGCCGCATAGAACACAGCGTTGTCTGATTGTTTTACGTCGTTACACAGCCGTTCAAACCAGGCGACTATGTGCTTATTGAAAAAAGCAGCTTGCTCTGTTGCCGTTCCTTCATCCACAAGCATCGCCATGACTTCGAGTAACGCTGCAATATGGTCTTCAGGCTCTTTCACTTCTTCCTGGCGCTCAAATCCGAGGGCTCGAAGATCTTCACGAAGAAGTACCAGTGGCATTTCCATCAGTGAGCCGGTCAGGTACCAGGAACCAAAAGGCACCACATCACCCCGGCCAATACCGACAAATAGGATTTGATACTCATCCGCCGCCTGTTCAGCCGTGGTCTTACTGGCTGAAAGTTTCAGTACAGACCATGCTGCAGCCATGCCTTGGGTTTGCTCTTCACCTTCAGTCTCGAGCATTTCCAACCAACCAAGCGTTTCTGAATCAGGCGCATTCCTGAATAGGTGCGCCAACAATGCATAGATGTTCTGGCGGATCTGGTTTTCTTCGTTACTGATATCCTGAATATTGATAATTTCCTGAGCACTCATCGTCCGCCTCCTATAAATTAATTTGCTTACCAGGGTTTTCCGCCAAATCGGTAAAAATGTCGCGTACGCGGCAGTCTTCACACATAGAAAGGCGGCGAATAGCATCGTCCTGGTAGTGGCTGTGACTTTGGAGTTTTTCGATGAGCATGTTCACCATGGAAGCCGGTGCAAACGGCTTACCGCATGAAATGCAATGGGCTGCTTTTTCTTCCACCACAACATTCCTGGCCCGGCGAGATTCGGCATCCCAGTTATAGCGTGGTTCCAGCGTAATAACGTTCTCAGGGCATGACTGCTCACAAAGGCCACATTGGACACAAGACTGTTCACTGAATGTAAAACCCGGTGAATCTCCGATGTCCTGGATAGCAGACGTTGGGCATACAGCAACGCACCCCATACAAGAGGTACAACCTGACTCATCGACATGGATGAATCCATAAGGCGAACCGTCAGGCAACTCTGACACTGAGGGCTTGACCGCAGATGCTTGCCACAACAAATCGAGCGAGGACGCGAGCTTTTCTCGCTTGTCTCCATCAAGTTTGTCGGTATGGCTGAAAAGTGGAGAATCGAAACGGGAACCAGAAAGCGGCTGAGCGATATCAACAAAAGCAATACGGTCTGAATCAAAGCCAAGTTCATTCAGGAATGTGTGGGCGACAGCCAGTTCTCCCTCCAACACTCGCACTATTTTTTCCGGGATATGTTCGATACCAGCAAGAACAACCTGGTGTGCGCCATAAACAAGTGCCGAGAACCAAGTTTCTATACCAACACTGCCCAGTTCTTCCAATTGAACCGGGATAATGTTACCCGGTTGGTTTTGCAGTTGCCGGGCGACCAAATCTTCAAAACGTGGAGCATAGAAAAGAATAACCGGCTCTTTGCCTCCGGCTTTTTGGTAGTTATTAAGCAGTGAGTAAACAAAATGCTGGGTATTGTCTGCATCGGGTAACGCATAACTGATCGCACCAGTTGGACACGAGGTAGCGCAAGTCCCTACCCCTTGGCAAAGATAAGGGTTAATGGTTACTTTCTGGTCGACAACACTCAGGGCCTCTGCAGGACAGGCCTCCAAGCAACGGGTACAACCTTCGACACCCCGTGATGAATGGGCACAGATATCTGTGTCCAGACGAAAATATTTCGGCTTGTCAAAAATACCTTTCATTTCAGGCAGGGTTTCAAGCACTTCCTCTTCAGTACAAAGGCCTCGTCCCAAAGCAAAGTATCCGGGAGGTGGGACGGCAGCTTCATGGACGCCTTCTACTGTCACGTCGAGAATGAGGTCAAAGGTCTCTCGTCCAATTGTCGCCAGAGCCAAGTTTTCACCAACCAAGCCTCGCTTTACACGGACTTCAAACGCGCCCATAAAGCCAGAAACGGTGATGTCGTTGGCATGATAAATCGGAAGTAACGAATCGCCCTTCTCGCCGTCGGTGACAAGCAGAGTGATCGAATTGAGGTTGTGGATGGCTTCTGCAATGCTTTTGGTTTGCTCAAACGGTCCAATGACCAACAAATCCCCCCTACTTTCGTAGCTGACGGTTGGCGGGATCAAGTTACCGAGCTCTACAGTTCCCTGTAATGCCTGCAATCTGGCCTGGCCGTTTGGGGTGGTACATTGTTCCAGCGTATTATTTATCGTTGTATTCATTATATTTGTGGACATAGGAATCCTGTTTGTCGGTGCCGGTTCACCACACTGAAAGCTCTGAAAGTGGGGTTGCATCAAATTCATCCAACGTCACTGTCGGATGGCTGCACCGCAATCCTTTAATTTAAGAGCAAGTCACGAACCAGCTTTGAAAGGAAAAAAATGACCTAAAGGGAGCTAGAATCCGTCGGAATTCTTCGTCTCTTCCTGAATCGGGACATTTTGTCCCTCGCTGTAAGACAAATTGTCCTTATCTTGACCGTGGGTACTTTTTGTCTCAATTTCTGTGTATTCGCTGTTATCCTCCTGATCCAACTCGGAAACCGTATTCTCCTGCTCTGCATCTATTTCCTCTTCCGGATCCGGAGTAGACTTACGTGCAGATTCAGCTTCGGTGGCTGCCGGAACATCCTTGTCATCTTCCTCAAACTGTTCCTTCACCCACTTTCGAAGCCCGTTGGCAGCGTCTGCAGCCAGGTCCGGTGTACTGGAAAAGTCCTGGTCATAATCAAGAAGCCCATCGACCTCGTTATAGGCATCACTGAAGAAAATTTTCCTTAGCGCCGCTTTCTTAACTTGGGAAGAAACACCCGCTGCCAGAAACGCAGAGACCGATTCGTCTGATTTGAGGTTCTCAACGTCATCCAACGAAAGCTCTGCAACTTCAACATCACCTGAACCCTCTTCGGCTGTACCAGTACCGACGCCTGCCTCGCGGACCTCACTTTCCTCAATGGAAGTATTTTGGGTCTCAGAGGCAACCGTCGCCTCTTCGGTGGACTCGTTGTCCTTGGGCTGTTCTAAGGCATCTTCAATTTCCAGCTCTTCATTCGCCAGCTTCCTGTCAGACCACCGCCTGAGAAATGAATCAGTTGCCACTTGCCCTCCCTGCGCCTTTGCGCTTTTTCTTTTTACCGGGGTCCAGCAGCTCTCCATGACGGCCCATAAAAGCTTCCATCCAGGCCTGTACAGGCAAGGGAAGTGGCTCAGACATCACGACGTAGTCACCATCCATAAAACTGGCTGCAACAGTTTGTGACGGCGTCACTCTAAATGGCTGCAGTTCGTCGTAGTCATCCTTTTCAAAAATGAAGAACAGCCGGGGGTCATGGGAGCTAAGGTTAAAACGGTAGTCAGTACGCTCGTCTTTGAAGAGCTTCAGGGGAAGAGAAAATTCGGCATGGGGACAGTCGCCTTCTTCTCTAGCAAGGCAGATATCTTCTATGCTCCAGCTTTTGGTTTCCCAACGCCCCATCTGCATGGGTGCAGCGACCAGATTAAAATGCAGAGGCCATAGGGATTGATCTTTTATCGTGGCGGTCACGGGTGGCTCCTTTTCCACACTGATAAGCGAATCGCGAATTCCTTCGCGAGCTGATTTCAGTATAGAAAAGCAAGACCCATACCATCAGATTACAATGGAACGGGTTTTGCTTTGTGCTTTATAAATTTCGTGAGATGGAACTTAAGCTAATGACGCAGCAGCCGAAAATCATCCTTACCCGCGAGGGTGTGGAACAGACTATTGATGTCACTGTATACGACGAATACGGTGAACCAATGACAAAACAGATTGCCTGTGAGCGGCCATTAACGGTTTACCTGAACTGGAAGGAAATTGTGACGCTGATGACGTTGGGAGCCCGGGCAGACATGCTTGTGCTTGGCTACCTGAAAAATCAGGGCTTCATTGAGCAGGTGGATGCCCTTGAATCCGTCATTATTGATTGGGATACCGAATCAGCGGCCGTCATTACTAAAGAACAACATGAAGATATTGACAAAACTCTCTCCCAGAAGACCGTCACCTCAGGCTGTGGCCAGGGAACCATGTATGGCAACGTGATGAAGAAACTGGAGAACCTGGTGCTCCCCCAACCCACAATTAAACAATCGACACTTTACGGCCTGCTCGAAGCACTGACACACCACAACGACACATACCGTGCGGCAGGCGCCGTTCATGGATGTGCTGTGTGTCAGGGCACAGAAATACTCTCCTTCGTCGAAGATGTGGGCCGTCACAATGCAGTAGATACGCTTGCCGGGGAGATGTGGCTCAAAGGACAAACCGGTGAAGATAAAATTTTCTACACCACCGGGCGCCTCACCTCCGAAATGGTCATTAAAGTTGCACAGATGGGAATTCCCGTGTTGCTGTCACGCTCTGGAGTTACCCAAATGGGTTATGACCTGGCAAAACAACTGGGGATTACCATGATTGCTCGAGCCAAAGGCCACCGATTCCAACTCTTCAGCGGTGCAGAAAATATGGTATTTGACGTAAAGGGAAGCCAGGAAAACAACAATGAGTAACTTCCCTGAGTTCATGAACGCCCGTCAGGTTGCTGAGTACCTGGACCTCAATGAAAAAAAGGTCTATACCCTTGCCAATGACGGTGTACTACCCGCAACCAAAGTTACCGGGAAGTGGCTGTTTCCAAAGTCTTTGCTTGATCGCTGGTTGCTTGAATCCAGCCACAATGGTGTGTTTAATGACCGACTCCTGATAGCTGGTTCAGACGACCCCTTACTCCAGCATATCGTGAGCAACATGGCCGCCAAACTTGGCAGTGCTGCGTTAGTAGGCTATACCGCGACAGGCACAAAACAGGGCCTGTCAATGCTCGAAAAAGGCCACGTAGACATCTGCGCAATACACTGGGGAAACGCAGAAGAAGCCAAACTCCGGCACCCTGCACTGCTGCAACAATATACCGGGCACAGGAACTGGGTTCTGCTGCATGCTTTCGAGCGCATGCAGGGCCTGATTATGAAAAAGGAGCTCGCTGACCAGCTTTCTGAAACCCACCATTTCGTTGACACCCGCGTACGCTGGGCTTCACGCCAAACCGGTGCAGGCAGTGCCAGGGCGATGGAAGAGTGGCTGTTTCGCAATGGCCTGACTGCAGATATGCTCAACACAACCCTCACCTGCCAAAGCGAGCGCGAATTGGCTTCAGCCGTCGCCCGAGGGGAAGTTGACATTGGATTTGGCAGCGAAAGTGCCGCCGGGGAATTCGGCCTGGCGTTTTACCCTATTGCCAATGAAGCTTTTGAGCTCGTCATCCCCAAAAACATCTATTTCAGGACATTGGTGCAGCAGTTGGTGCAACAGCTGCAAGATGACGGTATTCAGGCGATGGGTAACCAGTTTGGCGGTTATCTTTACCACAATACCGCCAAGCAAGTTTGGAGCGCCGATTAGATCACATCGACACTTCAATCGCATCCCTTAATTCCTGAGGGACTTTTTCCCTCAGGTAAAGGGTAAATGTCGTTCCTTTTCCCGGCTCAGAATCTACCTTTATGTCCCCACCCAACCCGCTGACGATTCCCTGGGTAACAGACAACCCAAGTCCCGTGCCTGAGCGGCGCGTTGTGAAAAACGGATCAAAGATCTTGTCCAGGTTTTCCTTTGCAATTCCACAGCCAAAGTCCCGAATAGATATCCAGGCTCCTATTGGTTGCCCCTCATCATCTAGCCAGTCTTTGGTATCAATTTCCAACCGTCCTTCATCATTCATGGCATGAACGCCATTCATTTGGAGGTTTACCAGAACCTGCAACAATTGGTGGCGGTTGATTTCCACACAGCAACGGGCTTGAAGGTCAGTAATAATTTCGACGTCGAGCTTTTTTGTCCCGGAACGAACCAAGGTGACACTTTCTTCAACGACCGGGTTTACATGTTGCCAGGTGATCTCGTCCTGTACCCCGCCCTGACGGCTGTACTGCAACAGGCTCCGGGTTATATTCCGGATACGGTCAATCTGCTCCATGATGGTATCAAGCTCTTCCCGGACATTCCCCGCCCCTTCACCCAACTCTGACTGCATCAGCTCGATGTTTCCGAGTATCACTGCTGTCGGGTTATTGATTTCATGGGCAATCCCCGCAGTAAGCTCTCCAAGTGCAGCCAGTTTTTCATTAGTCAGCAGTTTGTGACGGGTTTGCTCAAGGAGCTTAATGTGGTGTTCCAGTTGCTCTGTTTTTTCGTGCAGACTGAATGTACGCTGCTGAACCTTGTCTTCAAGCTCCAGGGCATTGCGCCGGATAGCGTCATTTTGCTGCTTCAACTGGTCAAGCATTGTGTCGAACTGTCTGGCCAGTATTGCTAGTTCGTGGCGCTCATCCAGCCCTAAATCCCCGATTCTTACGTCCCGCCCTATTCTGACCAGCCTGACTACCCGGTGGATTCGTTCAATGGGGTGGAACAGGTCCCTTGCCCCACGGTATACAAACATCCCGGAAAGCAGCAATACGATGGCAATACCGACACCTAACTCGATAATATTGGTGAGGTAGCGCATTACAAATGGCCATTCAAGGTAACCGGTGTAAAGCATGCCGATAACCTTATTATTAAAATCCCGGATCGGCATATAAGCGGAGATGTACCAGGCATCATAGACATACGCACGATCAACCCACTCTTCACCATGGTTAAGTACGCTAATACGTACTTCGTCAGATACCCGGGTACCTATTGCCCGTCCAAACTTGTTTGCACTGTCCAGCGGGACATTGGTACTGACGCGGATATCATCCATAAACAGCGTTACCGTTCCGACACTCGCTTCCGGCAAGGTACCTGCGGGATATACCAAATCCCGGATCCGGTCGACCAACTCCGTGCTGTTGTTTAGCAAAATACCGCCGTCAATTATCCAGTCCAGGTTCCCATGTTCATCGAACAGCGGAAGTATTGTCCGGCTGATCAGCCCCCTGCTCTCCAGTTCGTTTTCTTTAAGAAGAGGGATCTCTGCCTGGGCGGGTAACTCTGGCTCAAGGGCTTCCAATTCAATCGCAGACATTACCTGGAAAAATGTTTGTTCTTTACCAGCCAGCAAGGGGGAACGAAGTGTTTGCGGGAGTAAGTTGATACTTTTGGCAGGATACACGGTCAGGAAATCCATACCGAACTTGTGTGCGCGGGTCATTGCCCATTGTGCGACATTCTGTGGGAATTCCTTAATCTCTGTCTGGAATTGGTAAGATTCGGCCATAGAGTGAAGCTGCAACCGCTGTTCCCTCTGGAGAACCTGCATACTGTTATGCGCAACAGCCAGGTCGCTGCGTACCTCCGAGAGCGCATTTTTCCAGGAGTATGCCAGCGTCCAGTAAAGTGTCAGCGCAATGAGCCCCATAAGCGTAAGAAGAATGGGAACCGAGGTCAGGGACAAGAGCCTGTACCTCACCATAGTCCGGAACCGGTGGTGCCACTTACTGACCATGTTCATTTAATTTGCTTATTCCTGTTCTGCCCACTCTTTAAACTTACGTTCCAGTGTCTTACGCGCGACACCGAGATCTCTTGCCGCGGCAGATTTATTGCCGCTGTATCGTTCAACCACTTTTTCTATGTGAGCCCTTTCGACATCTTTAAGCGGCCAGTCTTCCGGATAGCCTCTTTTTACCGGGACAATCCCTGACTCTTCGGCTGACAGGTGGGTTGCGCGACCTTCGTTCCCGGCATTTCCCAACCATTGAGAAGGATCCGGTTTCCCTAAAAGTATGGCTCTTTCAACGGTATTCTTCAGTTCCCGGATATTTCCCGGCCATTCATAAAATTGCATTGCCTGAATATCATCATCGCCCCATGTAACGGGTTTCATGCCAAGATCCCGCGAAATCATTTCGGTGAAATGACGTAACAGGAGCGCAAGATCGTCTTTTCGTTCCCTGAGCGGGGGAAGTTCAACAGCCAGGACATTCAAGCGGTAAAAAAGGTCTTTGCGAAAGCGGCCTGAGTCCACTTCATCACTGAGGTTTCTGTTGGTGGCCGCGACGATACGGACATCTACACTGACTTCCCTTTCAGAGCCGACGGGTCTAATCGCTTTTTGTTCAAGGGAACGCAGTAATGAGGCCTGCATGGAAAGAGGCATTTCACCAATCTCATCCAGAAAAAGCGTCCCGGTATCAGCCACCCTGAATAGCCCATCCTTGGCTTTCCTTGCTCCTGTGAATGCGCCCGCAACATGCCCGAAGAGTTCACTTTCAAGCAATTCAGGGGCAATTGCCCCACAGTTAAGTGGGACAAAAGGTCCCGCCCGGCCGCTGATTTGGTGAAGTGCGCGAGCCACCAATTCCTTGCCTGTACCTGACTCCCCTTCTACCAACACAGCCGCATTTGACGGGGCAAGACGGGAGATCATCTCTTTCATTGACTGGGTTTTTGGGGCGTCACCAACGATATCGGTAGGAAAGGAGCGGGAAACATCGTGTTGGAGAGCCAGGTTACGCCGCTCCATCATTCGCTTGTCCAGGCATCGCTGAACAGACGACAGCATTTGTTCAAGGTTGAATGGCTTCAGGATAAAGTCGGAGGCTCCGGCGCGCAGAGCCTGAATGGCGGTATCCAGGTCTGCATACCCCGTCATGAATATAATGTCACTGCGCCTCTCGTCGGTAAACGCCTCATGCCAGTCTATTCCTGAACGGCCGGGTAAGTTGATATCAACAATGAGGAGATCAAACTGGTTCCGCTGACGCAGTGCTTCAGCCTCCTCAATGGTGGATGCGGTTTCCACCTGCGTTACTTTTTTTGCTAAAGCCTTTTTAAGGATGGCTCTCATGCCCGGTTCGTCATCCACAACCAACGCCGAAAAACCAAACAGTCCATGTGAATCAGTCATCTATAATTTTTTAACCAGTTTACCTACGACCATTAACATCATACATGCGACATTTTGACTCAGTCCAATATCCCATTCATTTTTTTGTGTCTGAATTCTCAAACAATAGTGTATCAGTATGTTTAAATAACCTTTAATAACAATGAGATAATTTGTAAATTATCCGATTGCAAAAATTGGCACTTTCATTGCTATGGTTTTCAGGCACTCCTTTGGAAGGCATTGATATTCAACAAACACCTTAAAATGTCAGGAAGACACAATGACTTTAATAAAAAAAATTTCTACGCTGCTCGCAGCAGCTTCTTTATTCATTTCGTACAACGTCTCATCCCAAGAAAATCAAATTGTCCGTCTCGCAACCACTACCAGCACCTACCACTCAGGCCTGCTTGACCATCTTCTGCCTGAATTTAAAAAAGACACCGGGTACGACGTTCAGGTACTCGCCGCTGGTACAGGCAAGGCACTGAAAATGGGAGAAAATGGTGATGTCGATCTGGTGATGACCCACGCTCCACGCGCTGAAGCAAGCTTCGTTGATGCTGGGTTTGGGGTTTTACCTCGCGGTTTGATGTACAACGACTTCGTACTGGTTGGCCCTTCTTCTGATCCGGCCGGTGTAAAAGGCCAGAATGATGTAGTGAAGGCCCTGTCTCAACTCTCCGCAAAAAACGTCTCTTTTGTCTCTCGTGGCGATGACTCGGGAACAAACAAGAAAGAACTGATTCTGTGGAGCGAAGCGGGTGTAACGCCGGAATTTGCCGGATACAAAGCTGTAGGCCAAGGTATGGGCCCAACCCTAACAATGGCAAACGAATTACAAGGGTACACATTGACTGACCGAGGCACCTGGCTGGCCTACGAAAGCAAACTTGATCTCTCTATTGTCGTTGAAGGTGATGCAAGATTGTTCAACCCTTACCAAGTCATCCTAGTCAACCCATCCCGATACCCGGATATCAATTATCAAGGCGCTAAAGTATTCAGTGACTGGCTGGTAAACCCCAAAGCACAAAAACTTATCGATGGATTTAAAGTTGCAGGAAAACAACTTTTCGTGGCGGACGCTAAAACTCAATAATGGATATTTTACAGACATCTAAAGAAGCCGTAGCAATGCTCCTAAGTGGTGATACTACACTGTGGGGGATTGTAGGTGTCTCGTTTTCAGTATCATTGCTGGCGATCAGCTTGGTGCTGTTACCCGCACTGCTGATCAGTTTTGCTTTAGCCTACGGCCGGGTTCCCGGTCGTTGGTTTATCCTCTCAATTGTAAATACCCTTCAATCCGTGCCGACTGTAGTTATCGGACTTCTTCTTTACATGATGCTCTCCCGAGCCGGGCCGCTGGGCGACTGGAAAATGTTGTTCACCCAGAAAGCCATGATAGCCGGGCAGATACTCATCAGCTTTCCTATTCTTGTATCAATGATGCATGCAGCCTTTCAAAACAGCGACCGTAGGGCGTGGGAAACCGCCTACACCCTGGGAGCATCCGTTCCACGGGCTATGTTGACATTGATGTGGGAAATCCGTTTTCCATTACTGGCAGCAGTGATAACGGCATTCAGCCGGATAATAACAGAGGTTGGCTGCTCCATGATGGTGGGAGGGAACATACTCAACGCAACACGCAACATCCCAACTGCAATTGCTTTGGAAACGTCAAAAGGGGCGTTTGCACAAGGGGTCGCACTTGGCATGGTGTTACTGCTGTTAGCGTTAGTGTTGAACTTTCTTGTGAGCTACGGCCGGGGAAACGGCCATTTACGGACCTGACAAAGAGTGACCTTATGACGCAAATTACGCTGGAAGCATCAAATCTCTCCGTCAAGTTTAAAGACAGGCTACTGTTTCATATTCCTAAGCTAAAGCTAGGGCCGGGTGAAGCAGTCTATCTGTCGGGCCAGAATGGAATTGGCAAAACCACACTACTCAAAGTGTTAGCTGGCATTGCCAGGCCAACAAGTGGCTCTGTTAACTTGAGTACACCCTCCTGGCTTCAAAGACTGGCCGGTTTTGCCGGTCAAAGCGGTATTGTTTACATGCACCAGACTCCGTACTTGTTCGATGCTTCCGTTTTTGAAAACGTGGCTTACGGAATTCGATCGTATACGCTCTGTCAAAGAACCCGCAGACAAAATACAATAGCCGCATTGCGTATGGTTGGGCTGGAATCACTTGCCCATGAGCATATTTCAATCCTTTCAGGCGGTGAAAAACAAAAAGTGGCAATGGCACGGGCATGGGCAATGAAACCCAGTGTACTGTTGATGGACGAGTCCAGCGCCAATCTCGACCCGGATGCCATTGTCGATCAAAAACGCATGGCTTGCAGCCTACTGGAAAATGGCTCCAGCCTTGTCATTACCAGCCACCAGCCAAACGTAATGACAGCTTGCTGTTCCCGATATTGGACGCTGCAAGACCAGCGCCTCGTGGACAGACCTTTACTTAATATTGTCGACAAGGATAACCATGCCTTCGCATCATGATTCAATCTGGGTAATTCTGGCCGGGGGCCGGGCAACCCGCATGGGTGGCCACGACAAAGGCCTGGTAAAACTGAATGGCCAACCTCTTATTGATTACGTATACGACAATCTGAACAATCAAAATGCTTCGATAGCGGTAAATGCTAACCGGAACAAGGATTTTTACGCCACTTACGGTACCGTCTTCAGTGATGTCATTGAGGGCTTCCCTGGGCCGCTGGGCGGCATACACGCCGCAATGAAGAACCTGCCCAATGATTGGCTCGGATTTGTGCCCTGCGACTGCCCTAACCTTCCCATTGACCTTGTTGAAAAAATGGAAGCGGCTATTACACCTGAAACAGAGATCTTGGTTGCCCACGATGGCGATCATGTCCAACCCGTTGTAACTATGATGCACCGCGGTATTTTTGATCGACTGGATGCATTCCTTAATGCCGGAGAACGTAAGATCGTTCTTCTCTATGACCGCTGCAATACACAATATGTGCACTTCGACGGCCAGGAATCGGCCTTTGTTAATCTGAACTCCCCAGAAGAACTCGAAAAATTTGGACAATTATCATGAGTCTATCGAACTGTTCACTGCCTATCCTCGGATTTGCGGCATTCAGTGGAACAGGAAAAACGACACTGTTGGAGGCGTTGCTTCCTAAATTGGTTGAAACCGGTATTCGTGTTGCCATGGTTAAACATGCCCATCACGAATTCGATGTAGATAAACCCGGTAAAGACAGCTACCGGCTCAGAAAAGCCGGTGCATCGCAGATGCTGATATCGTCTCGCTTCCGCCATGCCTTAATGACTGAAACACCGGATTTCGAACCGTCACTGAACCAAATACTTTCTCGTCTCGATCAATCGGCGGCAGATTTAGTACTTGTTGAAGGGTTTAAAAGGGAGAACTTCCCTAAAATTGAGCTTCACAGGGAAGCGGTAGGAAAACCCTGGCTTTATCCGGAAGACAGCAACATCATCGCCATAGCATCAGATTCAACCCCAGACAGCCAACTACCTCTCCTGAACATCAATGACATTGACAGCATAACCGCCTTTATCCAGCGGTGGATGCAGGGCCATCTCGCCCATACGGCCACCTGCGATACACTCGCGCCGGCAATGCTGTCGGTCGAACAGGGCCGGTCAAAAATCCTCGACCAAATAATTCCGAAATCCAAATCAAAACAGGTTGAGTTAAAAGACGCATTCGGTCGGGTACTGGCAGAAGACGTAAAATCGCCGGTAAATGTCCCTGCACAAACTAACTCCGCAATGGATGGTTATGCCATTCGCAGTGATGATCTTGACGCACAAGATTATGAAGTGCTGGCAGAGGTTATGGCAGGCTACAGCTACAACATCCCGCTGGAAAAAGGCCAGGCAATAAAAGTGATGACCGGAGCACCTGTTCCCAAAAACGCCGATACTGTGGTGATGCGCGAACAGGCTGTACTGAGTAATGGACGTGTCTCAATGGATACTGGCAAAGGCGCGATCAAACCCGGTCAGAACGTTCGCCAGGCCGGTGAAGACCTTAGAGAAGGTGATGTCGTATTCAGTGCAGGCCAAAAAATAAACAGCGCTGAACTGGGAATGCTGGCATCCATGGGTCTCTCAGAAGTCCGTGTTAAATCTCCGGTAAAAGTCGCTATTTTCTCAACCGGTGATGAAGTTCAGCAACCAGGAGAGGCATTAAGGGAAAACTGCATCTATGATGCAAACCGCTATACGCTTTTCGGCATGCTGACAAAACTCGGCTGTCTGGTCATCGATCTTGGTATCATTGATGACACGGAAACTGCACTCGAAAACGCACTGTCAGAGGCGTCTACCGTTGCAGATATGGTTATTTCATCCGGTGGCGTTTCAGTTGGTGACGCAGATTACATCAAGACGGTCCTCGAGCGTCTTGGAGAAATTAACTTCTGGCGGATAAACATGCGCCCAGGCCGTCCCCTTGCTTTCGGCAAGCTCGGTGACACGCCGTTCTTCGGCTTACCCGGCAACCCTGTTGCCGTGATGGTGTCATTCCTGCAGTTCGTTGAACCGGCAATTAGAAAGCTTCAGGGAGAATCGAACTGGCAGCCACTTACACTCGAAGCCGTTGCAACCGAAAGGATGCGCTCCCGTATCGGACGAACCGAATACACACGTGGAGTTTTCAGCAAGAAACCAAACGGGTTACTTGAAGTGCGTACAACCGGTTCACAAGGCTCAGGCATTCTCCGCTCAATGAGTGAGGCAAATTGCCTTATAGAGATTGTTCCCGAACAGGAAGAAGCCAATATTGGTGACCGAGTCCAAATTATTCCTTTATCGGTGTAAATAGTCTCAGTAATACCTATTTAGTTATCACAACGGTGATACTTGTTTTGATACAGGTATCACCGTATAAAAAAGTCGATAAACATTATTCAGGCAGTACAACTCTCTTAAATTCACACAAAGCGGAGTAGATGTATTTTTCGGTACGAACCAATTGGACCTAGAAACTTTTTATCATACATCATATAAGCAAGGATTCATTCCAAGCTTTCTTCAATATTGAAATATTAACTAACATCAAGAGTTTATTTCCACAGCTGTACCTATAATCCCTCATTTTAATTCAAACGATTTTCTTTAACTGCTTATACATATTTGAACATTTCCCTCTGACTTGATTAATTGACAAAGTAATGAATTTGTCCGGTCATTTGATGTGATGTTTAGTGTTTTTTTACCTTTTCCTTTAATTCCCCATTTACTTTTAATTAACATTGTGTGACAGTAAATTTTCCATTTGAAATTCAATTTTATATCCGGGGCTAACGAGGTATGAATGAAACGAAGGGAATTTTTGCTGTCATCTTCATCACTTGCGGTCCTGTCAGGCTTTAGTCTGGCTTACCCTCTACGAAGCCAAGCAGCATCTTATACACCAAGCAGTTCTCCAATTGTAAACCCAGGACAGAATGTATTTACATATTCGTCTCCTGGTAACCCGGAACGATTAATACGAGAGTATTTGCCTATCGGTCATGGACGAATGGGGGCTTTAATTCAGGGTGGTACCGGTAGCGATGATATTGTTCTTTCTGAAGCCTCGATCTGGACAGGTAACAGAAATGATAACTCTGTTCCTGACGGCTTTAGTTTCGAACGAGAAAATATGGGCTCATTTACTCGCCTAGGTGGAATGAAAGTTCATATTAACAACCACGAATCGGTGACAAATTATAAGCGACAAATTGACTTTGAAAATAGTATTTGTAAAGTAAGCTACGATTTCAATGGTGCTAATTTTTCCAGAGAGTACATTGCCAGCCATCCTGACAATATAATTGCCATCCACTATAAAGTTCCGGCAGGAGAACAACTCTCTGGCGAGATAGAACTTAGCGGAACCCATGGAGAAACAACCGAAGCCAAGATCTATAACAGCGGAAGTGTAAATAGATTTCTAGTTTACACTGGCACTTTTTCAAATGGCTTAACATATGGTGCAGCATTAACAATTGTTGGTGGCGGCAGCGTGAGTGTTGCATCAAGCGGTAAACGCTTACAGTTTACAGCATCTGAAGATTTTACCGTCTTGGTCGATTCGGGTAGCAACTACACCGGAGAAGAATCTACTAATTATATCAACCCAAACTTAAACATCGAATCCATGTTGATGGCCCATATAGCCTCGGTTTCGACAACAAATTATCAAACGTTACTTTGGAGGCATGTATACGATTATCGTCAGCAGTTCTCAACTTTCAGCGCATATTTGGGGCAGTCTTCTTCATCACAACGTAATACTGATATCGTTGAAAGGACAGCAAACGTATTTGATGGAGAATTTGATCCCGAATTGGAAACTGCTTACGTTCAATTTATGCGCTATCTGTCAATTTCGGGAAGTCGTCAAGATAGTCTTCTGCCCATGAACCTGCAGGGCATATGGTGTGAAACCAACACCCCTCCCTGGCATGGTGACTATCACACCAACATCAACATACAAATGAACTATTGGGGGCAACATAGAACAGGAATTGCTTCTCACGGATGGCCTTTGCTCAAATGGATGAAGAGCCAAGTAAACAGTTGGACAAATCTAACTAGAGATCATTTCAACCACGAAAGCAACAGTTACCGAAATCGAAGTGGTTCAGTAGCCGGATGGACTATCGCAACTTCTGCTAACATCTCAGGCGGGATGGGTTGGCGCTGGGACCCACCAGGAAATGCATGGCTGTGCAACAACTTATGGCAATTTTACCTATTCAGTCAAGATAATGATTTCTTGACCGAGAGCTTCCCGCTAATGGAGGGAGCCGTAGAGTTTTGGTTACACCGTTTTGTTAAACGAACTATTAATGATCCAAGTACAAAGATGCGACGAGACGTATTTTTGTGCGATATGGATTGGTCGCCAGAGCATGGCTCAATGACCGAGGGAGCCAGTTATGCTCAGGAGTGTGTTTGGGATTTATTTTCTTCCTATGAGCAAGCATGCAAAATTCTATTTGACCAAACAGGCGATCTGGAATTTTCGAGGAAACTTGCTGATATTGCAGTAGTTCGTAGCCAGTTATATCTACCTCAGACCAACAGTACCAATGAGCATTTTGAAGAGTGGGTAGACTCTACAAACACCGGTGGTCAGCACCGACATTTATCGCATTTAATTGGTGTGTTCCCAGGATATCGAATTCTGAATGAGAATGCCCACCCTGAGATTCTTAGCGGTGTAAAAAATTCTCTCGATACCAGAGGATACAACAGTTTCGGATGGGCCAACGTTTGGAGAGGATTGTGTTGGTCACGGTTAAAAAACCCCACCATTTCTTATCAGATGTGGCGAACCAATATATCACGAGGTTTATTTGAAAACTTTTTAGGGAATTATAATGGAGGTTCAAATAACCTAGTATTCCAAATCGATGCAAACTTAGGCTCGATTGCCGCATTTACTGAAATGTTGGCATTTTCCAAGCACGGTACTATTGAACTATTCCCCGCTTTACCTCCCGCATGGACACAAGGCTTGGTCAAAGGTCTGGGATGCGTCGGTGGATATACTTTGGATTTGGAATGGGGTAATGGCTTACTCATTAGCGCAGTTATTCGAGGGAATCCTAATTCTTCGGTAAGTGTGGTTTGTGGTTCTAACAGCCGTTATATTACGTTGGATGGTAATGGATACGCATCAATATCTGAACCATGGCAGGTAGGGTCCGCAAGAACACGGGAAAGTGATTTCCCTGTTTCAGGCCATTATTTTGAGTTTAGAGCTGCTCACGACGAGACTCGGTTTATGGCAGCTGACGCGGTGAAAGGCGCTGAAGTTGTTACATCCTCTACCCCCGTCAAATGGAAACTTATCCAGCACTCAAGAGATACGTTTTATATTGCCCATCCAGACGATTCAAGCCTTTGTATTAACGTACATGGTGGTAGCTATTCAACTGGTGCTGAAATCCGACTATGGGATATATCTGATGTTGCCGAAAATGCGCTTTGGCGTCTGACATCAGAGCATGATGGACGTCTTGTAATAACTAATGTTCGAAGCCAATTGTCGATCAGTGTTCCGTCTTCAGATGGATTAGTCGCTACCCAACACGATGCGATTTCTGAAAATGAACGATGGATTCTTCAA
Organism: Parasalinivibrio latis; assembly: GCF_036825535.1. Lineage (GTDB taxonomy): Bacteria > Pseudomonadota > Gammaproteobacteria > Enterobacterales > Vibrionaceae > Parasalinivibrio > Parasalinivibrio latis. The sequence goes on along the minus strand of NZ_CP098813.1, from coordinate 1,514,553 downwards.
AGCAACGCGTACATGCACAGCGAGGCAACGCCGATTTTGGAAAACCAGAGTTATCGTTTAAGAAACGTTGAGTCAGGTGCGCTGATTAAGGCAAACATTGATACTCATAACCCTGAGTTCACATACAGCCATACAGATCAGTCATCAACATTTTTCTTCAAGCGAGTGCCCGATACACAAAATGATTACCATGTATTTGCCAGTAATAATGACGATGTGTTAGGTACAACGGGTAACCAATCCTATTCCAATAACGGTGCGGTCATTACCTGGACAGTTAGCAACACGGGTGAAAATGGGCAATGGGTGCCTGCAGACAATCATGATGGCACGTGGACGTTTTTCAATCGCAGATCAGGATTGCCGTTAGCCGACAACGAAGGGTTATTAAGTCAGCTGAACGAATCTGAATTGCTTTCCACTAAGTGGAGCATAGAGGCCATTACAGAAAAACCTGAGCAAGGAATTACATACAACGTAACTAATGGTAAAACGGCAGGCCCTCTGTCCAGTGACAGTTCGTATAGTGCCGGGAGTAACATTTTTGCTTCAGACCACATATCAGGTGCAATTTCCACCATCCACTTTGTTCAAGTGTCAGGCACAGAGTATTTTGAAATTGTTTTCGGAAATACTGGTCAGGCGCTTAACATTACCGGCGCTGAATCGAATTCCACCGGGGGCAGTGCCGTGTTATGGCATGAAGCTGGAGATGCGGCTTCGGACAACCAACTTTGGAAAATTGTAGAAAATGGCGATGGTACTGTTAGGTTTGAATCAAAACGCAGTGGTTATGTACTTACTGCCAGAAATTCCACAGACAGTAATGGAACGCCTCAGTGCGAACAAAATATTTGGGCTGGTGTTGCCGAACAAAAATGGTTTATAACTCAAGCCTAATTTGTTCTTCCATCTTGTTGGATGGATGATAAAAGCCAGAAGATAAAAAGGGGCAGAGTAAATTCTGCCCCTTTTTGTATCGGTGACGGATGGCTTCTATTTATATTCATCAAGCTTGCTGAGTGCTTCGGCTGTCACGTCTTTGATAGAAATAAAGATATGGCCAATCTCCCCGCGGGTGTTAGCCATCGGGTTGAGCGTAATGTTCTGGTACATGTGCTTGGCACGGTCGGTAATTGGCCTTACGTTACGGCAATGGAAAAGATAGGGCCGTTGCTGCCAAACAACGAAACTTCTGCAACCAAGTTCAAAAACTGGCCTTGCCTTTGCGCGAAACCAGTCTTGAGGGACATCAGAAAACACATCGAAAAGTGACTTTCCCATCACATGCTTTGCCGGCAACCCGCTGTGATGGACCATAAAGCCATTCCACATTTGGATTTTATAATCACGGTCAATGACGATAAGGCCCATATCAATGTTTTGGACCATCTCAACCATCCAGTGAAACTGGTCAAAATCTGAAGCGTTAGCCATGGTTCAGTCCTCATCCATCAAATAAGCCAGCTTGTTGTCCAACAGCGGCAACGACTCGTCTACCAGTAACAACAGCAGGTCACACTTAATATTTGTGCCTTCGATACCATAACTCACTTCAATAGTAACCGTTTTCTTCCAATTCCCCTTCATCGTCTCAACAAGGCTGTTTACATCAACATGCTGGCCTAACAGCGTCGGGGATGTCTGAGCGAACTTTACGCCTGCCTGCTCACCCAATCCCATAAGAAATGCGCTGGTCAAAACGTTGCTGACATCCATCAGCAGTTCCAGCTCGTTGTCTTCAGCTCCGGTATCAGGATAGTTAAGTACTTTCAGCAAATCAGAAATGTTTGAATCACTGAGAAGCATGAGTGCCTCACCACCAATCCCTTCCCCACTGAAACCCTGGCATACACCCGACATTGAATCACTGTTCGACGCCAAGTGCCGGATGGTCATAATCAACTCACCGGTTTCAAACACATTTACCTGTGGCAGTGGCAACTCAACAAAGACATCGAAAAACCGCGCCAGAGAATCTGCAGCCCGACCCATAGCAACATTCACCACTTCCATATAAATATCTCGGCGGCGAATACGGACATCATCGACTGCAACAGGTTTTTTCTCTGCAACCTTCCCTGAGGATTGTGAAGGCGACACATACTCTTTTAACAAGTCGCTGAGGACATCCTTTGCGACAGGCTTTTTAATAAAGTGCTTCGCACCTAATGCAAGGACTCTTTCCTGAGCTTTTGGCTGGATGTCGCCGGAAACAACAAAAACAGGGACTGAGAGGTCAAATGAACGCATTTGTTCAAGCGTACCGTAACCGTCAAGCTCCGGCATTGTCAGATCCAGGAACATTAAATCAAAACGGCTGGATTTTAATTTTTCTATTGCTATCAAGCCATTTTCGGCAAACTCGATATCAGCGTCTAACCATTCCGGCAGCGAGCGTGCCATCTGCTTACGAGCTAATGCGGAGTCATCAGTAATCAGAATCCTGGTAGTCAAACCTTACCCCTTACCGGTCAAAAAATTGCAACCCGCTCTTATCAATGTAACACATATACCAGATATGCCACGCATTGATTAGACGGCAAGTGTCTTTATTTTCTATTTATTATTTGAATGGATTTTACTTGGTCGTTACTTGTTCTCATCCAATTCAGCTTTACTGCTCTCACCATCTATTTGTGTTTGAACAGACATTAACCGCTCGGTCAGCCCCTTGTAGACGAGTAGCTGCTTTTTATACGTTTTTTCCGATGCATGGAAGCTGTCGCAATCTTCTTCGGAAACCCAATCCCAGCTCGTACCAGATTTGTATTTGTCGCATGCCGCCTTGAAACGATCGGTATCAGCTTTTGACTTTGCCAGCTCACCATTCAATTCTGTCATTTGCTGCAGAAGCCCATAGCGTTCTGCGTAAAGCCGATTCAGGCGTTCCAACGTCCTGTTTACATTACCAAGCTCATTTTTAAGTACTTCGATGCGCCCCTGGGTACCCTGCTGCAATTGCCCTGAATTTGATAGATTTACGCTAAGGGCTGCCACCTGCTCCCTGATCGACGCAATTTCCTTGTCCCTTTGTAAAAGGCGCTCTTCCAATTTTCTAATAGTAGACTCAGAACGAGCTACCTGTTGAGAAAGAAGCGTCTCCCTGGATTGGGAGATTTGCTCTTGTTTTTGTTGGTGGGAGGCATGGGCTTCACGCTCAACAGAAAGCTTCGCTCCTCCAATGACAAACACCAAGACCGCCCCGGAAACCAGGCCTGCAGAAAACCATACAGCACGAACTTTCATTGGGTTACCAAAACTAATACTTTTTTTTTAATTCTATCAGTAAACTCTGTGTTGAATGTCATTGAATTTCAAAGTTAATGTGAAAGCAGACCATAGTTCAGAGAGGAAGCAAGTAAAAAACGGGCAAATTGCCCGTTCAACAACTCAAACACACCATCTTCTTTAAAGGAAAAACCCTCTAAATTCGGGAAAGCGATATATCACTTTTGGGTACACAGCAGCACGCCAGCACAAGCCCATCCTCCTTTTCACCAGGGAAAAGCGCGGGCATATCGGGCTGGTCAACTTCTCCGCTGTTAAGCTTCATTTTGCATGCTCCACACATTCCGGCGCGACAAGAATAGCTCAGCGGGTACCCTGCCTCTTCTGCCTGTAGAAGAAGTGGCCTTTGGTTATCACCGGGGAAAAACTCCCCATCAATATCAATGCTCAGGCGAGATGCATCCACCCCAGGATCACTTGCAGCGATCCCGAATGACTCCTGACGCCAGGACGATTCGGGTAACCCCATTGCCAATAACATAGATTTAGCGGCCGTCATAAAGCCTTCTGGACCGCAGCAAAAAACCTCCCTGCCAGCGATAGCTGAAACAGATGCGAGATGTTTTTCACTCAGGCGACCAGAAAGCCCCTTCCATCCGTTTGCAGGTTTTGTTAATGCAATCAATACGTTTAAGCCAGGGTGAGCAGAGGCAAGTGAGGCAAGCTCGGACTCAAATGGGATATCTTCTTCACTCCTGCAAAGATGAAGGAACGTGGTATCAGAGAGTTGGTTGGCGTCAGCAAGAAACCGCAACATCGACATTGCTGGGGTGACTCCGCTTCCAGCGGTTAGGAACAAGCGTGGCCTGTCTTCACTTTCGACATAAAACTCCCCTTCGGGTGCCAGGGCTTTGATCTCATCCCCAGGCTGAAGGTTGTCCTGTAACCAGTTTGAAACTAATCCATCTTCGACTCGCTTGACCGATATCGCCAGTCCCTCTTGCGAAGGGGAAGAAGAAAGCGTGTAGCGGCGGGACACACGTTTGCCGTCAATTTCAAGTTCCAAGGGCAGGTGCTGCCCAGCCTTATGGCTTAATTTTCCTTCATGCGCATCAAACCAGAATGTTTTGAAATTTCGCGCAACTTCCTCTGTCTTTACACACTTCAGCGTAAATTTGGGGGCTGTATTATCTTCATAGACTTCAGCATCCCGAAAAGCCAGTACCTCAATTTCTGCGCCGGCTTCAATAATACCTTCGTTTCGGGGAATTAGATTCATACCAAAATTTACAACGCCACCTTCCCCTTGCCTGAATTGGCTGAGAGTATTCAGTGGCTCACCATCAGGCCGAAAAAGTCCGGTCTCTGGATCAAGGGTTGTAAATACGCATCTGGCACATGGATTGACAATGTCGAATTCTACAGCGCCAACACGAATGCGCTTCCACGTATCTTCTGCAAACGCTTCGGTTCCTGTAGCAACAAGGTTTGTCCTGAACTGTTCCATCCGGTGTTTCACCGGTGAGCGGTCATTTAACGCCTGTAACGATGCTTCACTGATAACCAGTAGCGGGTACTGATCAGCGAAACTGACGTCGGTATTAGCCTTGGTACCAAACCGAGGCGTGTTGTCACCAGCGTACAAAAGTTGCACTTGCTCTCCCAGCAGATGGGAAAGCCAGCTGTTGGCCATTTCACTGGTCGAAAGCGCTTCGAATTCATCAGCCCACACATTCGTCGCCACCGAAGAGCTGCTGAATTGCTGGTATTTCAAGACGACAGAAGACATCTGGGAGTGTGTCAACACCACGCCCCCCGGAATAAGGGATGCATGGACATCGACCAGTTTTGGGTGTGTACGTCCGGTAATCATTCTGCCCGTTTTATCTGCGACGAGGAACCGACGGTCAAAGCTCAGTCCACTTTTCTCTACCCATGCAGAAGAAAGGGACAATCCCCCGGTAGATTTAATTGGATAGATATTTATTTGCTTGAGTCTGACGCTGCTCACAACTGCTCCTTGTTTTCTTGAGTTATTACATTACTTTAACACACGAACTATTAAAGACGCAGCATCAACTATTTCCATCAAGGGTAACCAGTTTTTCCAACCGGATCGGATCACTGACAAGTTCCCGGTGTTTGAGATATAGGTGATGAAGGCATACGAGACAAAGGCTAATGCATGATTGGGTCAATTCAGCAATTTCCTCTTTGTCATACCAGACATCCCCTGTAAATACAGCCTCCCATGCCTGCTCAATCCGGTCTACAAGCTCTAATACACCTGTTGTTTCTCCCGCAAGCAGTTTAGTGACAGCGTCACGTATTCTTTCCGGGTGACTTCCTGCTGCAAAGATATTTCGGAAAGCGATCATTGCATCCAGGAGACCGTCTGTCGCCGAAGGGAATTGCGCGGCTGATACCAGACGGGAAAAGGCCAACCGTATACCGGTCGAGTCGGTGTCTTCCAGTAAAAGGCTCCACTGTTCAATATCATCAAGATGGCTCTTTTCAATCACAACGGGATGATCAGTCTCCGCAACGGTATCTACCAGTCGGTGTCCCCCTTCAAGTGAGAATGGATCTATCGTCCAAACCCATTCGGGCGCCGTAAATGAGCTCTTGTTATTGAGGTAACACAGCGCAAGGCACATGGAAATGTTGTATTCCGTAGAGAGCCTCTCCTCCTCTGCGACCAGTACTTCATCTGGCCACTCATCGTCATCCACCAGTTCCCCAACATTGATGGCATATGACATACCGGATTCAAGTATAAAACCACTGCTCTTGCGCCTAGCCATTGCTTTGGGTGTTTGAAGAACGTATTCAGCAATAGCCGGGCTATAGCGTCGCCACACACCCCATTTGGTTGCCAGTTCATCAAGGTTTCCGAGACTCGCGTTCCTGAACCCGACAAATAGCGGTATTTGTGCAACTTCTCCGTCAGCCAGGCCACGGGCTGTATCCAACATTTCTTTTACGGTTGATACAAATATTCGTTGGGAAATCGGTCCCCGCGCACGCATCAAGTCATAACTGTTTAGCAGTAGTGCCGCCGGCAGTGATGCCAGGGAAATAACCGACTTATGTCCCCGACTGTCAGAATACCGGCCCAACGTTTCAAACGGGTCGTTGCTGATTTCTTCAAACAGGCGCTCGAAAGACGCATCCCCCAAAAACGCGTGGCAGAGTTGCTTATATTCCGGTGTCTGGGCAATAGTTGCGCTGAGATGCCCCGACATTCGGTAGAACATATGCCTTTTGGTTGCGGTTTTTACCAGAAACAGGGGGTAGAGTTCAGCGGCTAACAGACATACACGGTATGCCAATACATCTTCACTGTAGGGAACAATAAACTTGCCGTTGTGCTGGTAATGCCACACGTTAAAGATGTGGGTTTCAGACTGGCGCGCCCTGGGAAGGCGTTGAAAAAAAGACCGCTCGGTATCCCCCTGCGAGAGTGCGTCATCTCGCAGATGACGGCATAGCTCCAGGTAAGATGCGAACGTAACGCGTTGCTGGTTGCTCAGGCGATAATCAAGCGTAAGTACGCGCCGCGCTTCGGTTTCTGATATGTTAAGGACGTAACCGACAATTCGGTGTCCCATAGCTTTAACAAAAGCCGGTACTGGCTCTCGTGACATCATGCGTTTTCCTTTTCTCAAAACTGCTGGAGAAAAACACCTCTCTGAAAATTGTTGATGTCAGAAAGGCAATGCATCAGGTCTAGTTAAATATAGCGTCAAAATGCACCAGAATGATTTTGCTACCCGACAACTCTCCCCTGCACTGGGCATATTTATTTATCGACAGGTTACCGATATGTTTTAACCTGAAACAAAAAACCGCATGGATTGCAAAAATGAGACTGAGACAAATTGAAATATTTTATGCAGTTATGAGTGCAGGTACGCTTTCCGGTGCTGCAAGGCTACTCCATGTCTCCCAACCGAACATCACCCGTGTACTTGCCCACACTGAACAACAATTGGGCTTCCCCCTGTTTGAGCGCCACAAAGGAAGGCTTTTCCCGACTCCCGAAGCGAAACGCCTTCTCCCCGAAGCTGAAGCGGTATACCGCCAAATCAGCCAACTTAACGCTGTCACGGTACAACTGGAAAAAGGACAGCAACATATCCGTATTGGTGCAGCCCCTATTCTCGCAAGTAAACTGGTTGCGCCGGTAATCGCTCAATACCGCGCAAACAGGGAATTGACTTACGATCTTGTGACAGACAACCGGGATGGCCTTATCCAACAACTCCGGGAAAACAGAATAGATCTGGGGGTGGTGTTTGGTGACAGTGAGCCGCACGGCACTATATCTTCAACGCTGTTAACCAGGCAATTTGTACTTGTCACACCGAAAGGCCAGATAAAACCACCTTTTTCACTGACAGAAATACTTAGAGACCGTCGTTGTCCATTGGTCAAACTCGACACCAGGGATCCGCTTGGCCAGTACTTGCAAACACGCCTTCCCGATTGGGGCGAAATTTACAGCGAGATTTCAGTTCAGTCATATATGGCCGCAGCTGAGTTGGCTGTGGCTGGCGCCGGGATTGCCATAATAGACCCCTGGACTGCTTCATACTACGCAGCACTGCTGGATATCTACCCTTTGGGTGACGGTTTTACTTTTCCGGTATCAATCGTCAGGGCTGCACATATACCTTTGAGCCAACCAGCACGCATGCTCATGTCTGCATTGGAGGGGGATCTCCAGCCAAACATATAAACCATGGTTATACCCCTCAAACAACCAAGTATTTCCAACGCGATTCCTATCTTGTGCATACTGAGTAAAAGTTAAATGACAAAGGACTGCTTACATGGAAATTACTGGCCCCTATTTACTGTTCCTTGGCGATGTCACCGATCCCCTTGCAGTGAAAACTGCCAGGGGCGTATTGCAGTGGCGCCCTGAGAAATGCGTCGCCCAATACAGAATGACCCCGTCGACCGTTTCCCTGGGGATTCCTGACATGACCTTTGAGCAGGCTAAAGAAGCGGGTGCAAACACGCTGGTTCTGGGGACTGCAAATGCCGGTGGCTTCATTCCAGACGCCTGGGTGTCGGTAATTGTTGAAGCTATCTCTGTCGGGTTTAATGTGGTCTCAGGGATGCACAAAGCACTGTCCGCCGTTGAAGCTATCGCACACGCCGCCGCAATTTACGGTGTTGATCTTATAGATATCCGGCATTTTAAAGGGGAACTGGCTGTAGGCAGTGGCAAAAAGCGCACTGGAAAGCGCCTGTTAACCGTAGGGACAGACTGCTCTGTAGGAAAAATGTATACCGCGCTGAGTATCCATGAAGGCTTGTCTAAAGCCGGGGTTGATACGCAGTTTTGCGCAACCGGACAGACGGGTATTCTTATCGAGGGCACCGGAATAGCGGTAGATGCCGTGGTTGCAGATTTTATTTCCGGCGCGACGGAGCAACTGTCCCCGGCCTGCGATCCCAATACCTGGCAAATTATTGAGGGTCAGGGCTCTGTACTGAATCCGGCCTATGCCGGAGTCTCAGTCGGGTTGCTTCACGGTGCGCAGCCGGACGCCCTGGTTTTGTGCCATGAGGTCAACCGGCCCCATACCCGGCACATGCCACACATCGCACTACCCGATATTGATGAAATAATGGCAACACTGCTCAAGCTTGTTCACCCTGTCAATCCTAACGCCAAATTTATCGCGTTCAGCCTCAACACATCAGCGTTGGAAGAAGATGAAGCCCTTAAGTACTGCCAGGAACTGGAATCGCATTACGGTATTCCCGCCACTGACCCGTTACGTTTTACCTACGCCCCCTTGGTGGACGCTGTGCTCTCATATCAGCATGGGGAACAAAAATGAAAATAACAGCCTACCGGGAGAAGTTCGACCTTAAACGTCCTTTCATTATTGCCAGGGGAAAGCGGACCCACGCAGAAGTCATCCGTGTAGAGTTAGAGGAAGACGGGGTCAATTTTGAAGGGGAATGCAGCCCCACTCTCAGATATGGAGAGACCGTAGAAAGTGTAATGGAGCAGATAGGATCCTTGAAGGGCCGATTTGCATCAGGTCCTGTTACCCGTGAAGCATTGGTGGAATTGCTTCCCCCTGGTGCTGCCCGAAATGCATTGGATGCGGCGCTGTGGAAATACGACATATGCTGTCAAAAGGTGAAACCCTTCTCTTTACCCGGTTCTTTGGAAACCGCGATGACTGTCTCCATTGGGACACCAGAAGAGATGGCAATGGAGGCAGAACAGTATGTCCGCGACGGCGCTTCTCTGCTTAAAATAAAGCTCAACAATGACGCTGTGACTGAAAGGCTCAAAGCCGTTCGTAATGTTGCACCGGATTGCCGCATTATCGTAGACGCAAATGAAGCCTGGCAGGAACAAGACCTGATACAAAACCTTAACGCTGCTTTCACCCATGGTATTGCGATGGTAGAGCAACCGCTTCCAGCCGGGAACGATGACTTCCTCCTTAATTTAAAAAGCCCGATACCTCTTTGTGCAGATGAAAGCTTTCATACCCGCAGGGATTTACCCGGGTTAAAAAGCAAATATCAGATGGTTAATATTAAACTGGATAAAACCGGAGGTTTAACCGAAGCCCTGAAGTGTGCTGATGAAGCCCAAAAGGCAGGTTTGGATTACATGGTTGGCTGTATGTTGGGAACATCCCTCGCAATGACGGACGCTTTACCGGTTGCCATTGAGGCTAAGTTTATCGATCTCGACGGGGCGTATTTGCTCGCTGAAGACCGGCCAACTCCACTTCAATACATTAATGGCAGAATACAAATTCCACGACCGGCATGAAACATCTAACGTAATTTTAACATTCACCTTGACCAAACAGTGCCCTCCACCTATTCTAGCGTACAGTTGTACGCTAGAAATGGACACGACATGGAAAACCAAAACAATATTGATAATCCTCCGATTATCTGGCTCAACGTAGCCGTTTTTGCCCTCACCTTTCTTATCGCCGTAATAGGAACACCGTTGTGGGCGATATATCATGGGTTTGATTGGATTCAGCTTCTCATGCTAATCGCCGCATTCAGTTTTTGCGGCCTTTCCATCACTGCGGGCTACCACCGATTATGGGCTCATAAAACCTACCAGGCACATCCCGCAATACGGTTTGTTTATGCGCTTGGCGGTGCATTCGCACTGCAAAACAGTGCTCTTCATTGGTCATCAGATCACCGAATACACCACAAACATGTAGACGACAACGATGTCGATCCCTATTCAGCGAAGCGCGGCTTCTGGTTTTCACATATTGGCTGGATGTTGCGCCACTATCACGCTGAGCGTTATTCCGACTACACCAACTGCAGGGATCTTCAAAAAGACGCCATAGTGATGTGGCAGCATAAGTATTATCTCGCACTGGTACTGCTAACCAATTTTGGTATTCCCATCATGTTTGGCCTGATTCATGGTGATTTTTGGGGTTCAATCATCCTGATTGGCTTTACCCGACTGGTACTTAGCCATCACACCACCTTTTTTATCAACTCTCTCGCCCATATCTGGGGGAGCCAACCATACACGGACAGAAATACTGCAAGGGATAATGGGGTTTTAGCGTTTTTCACCTTTGGAGAGGGATACCATAACTTCCACCATATTTTTGAAAACGATTACCGCAACGGCATTCACTGGTGGCAATTTGACCCGACAAAATGGATGATTAAATCGTTTTCCTGGATGAATCTAGCAAGCGGACTCCGTACCACCCCAGAAGATAAAATTGAAAAGGCTCTGGCTAAAATGGAACTGCAACGTTTGCAGTCATACTTAAGCAGGAAACCCGACTGCAGCTACCGGCTTGAAATACTCCAGCAGGAATACGATGCTCTGCTGACAAAACTAACCGATTACTACAGCGTCAAAAAACGCATTATTGAACTGCGAAAACGTAAATTGCTCAAAAAAGTTGAAAATGCGGAACTGGTCCAGCAGTACAAAGATTTAAAGCTTCGTTTTAACCAACAGAAGCGCAGTTGGCAGGTATTGGCCGCCAGTTACGCGTCGTAACCTACCGGTCGAAATTCAGTTGCCGGCTCTGGTTCCAAACCAATTGATGTCAGAGCCGGCTATATTTTTTCGGGAATACCGCACCCAGCCAATCAGTCCCCATTCCGTAAGACATATAACTTTCAAAGACACATGTTCAGTGACAGCTCGCCATTTCTTGCCAAAATCTCCATTTAGACGCTATTTGGGTATATCATCTTTCTAACACCCTCATTTACAGGCAATACCTTACAGATGAAGTTGCGCTCTAAGACGATATGGTTGTTTCTTTTATTGGCTTTAACCAGCCTACCCGGTGTGCCAACGGCACATGCGGAGGAAGAAGCACATATGAGTTTCATCGCTGAGCTTCGTCTTCATGGTTTTATTGATAACTACGGCAATATCAAAATCCGAAACAGCAAACTCACCCAGTTACCACCCGGATTGGTGACAAAAGGCTATCTCGATATTGAAGGCAGCCGAATACGTGCGCTGCCGGACAGTTTGGAAATTGGGGGATATTTGAACGCCGCCTATACACCTATCAGGCGATACCCAAACATTCGGGTTGGCGGTTATATCGACCTGTCAGGCACCTTAATTACCAGGCTACCCGGTGGTCTGAGAGTTAACGGTGACCTGAGTGTTACCAATACTCAGCTGACCAAGCTTCCCCGTCGCCTAAATGTAAAAGGGAACCTTTACCTTGCCAACACGCAGATAGCCGAGTTGCCGGCAGACCTGAAAGTAGGCGGCAACCTGTACCTGCGAGGGACCAAAGTCAAAGACGTACCGGAAACAGTCAAAGTTGGCGGGCGGGTTTTCCGGTAATTGTGGCGCTATAACCGATTATTCCGAGGATGTCGTGTACCTCGACAGGCTCAAGTCTGAGGACTCAATCTCAGGTTTCTTTCCCGAAACCAGATCCGCAAGCAGCTTCCCTGAACCACATGCCATGGTCCACCCAAGTGTGCCATGGCCTGTATTCATGAAAAGGCCGGGAACAGGTGTTAATCCAATTATGGCAGTGCCGTCCGGTGTCATTGGACGAAGCCCGCACCAGAACTCAGCGTTTTTAACATTACCAGCGTCGGGAAACAGATCCCGGATAACCCGGGATATGGTTTCTCGCCGCCGTTCTTTCAACGACAAGTCATAACCACTTAACTCTGCAGTACCCGCAACTCTTAAGCGACTGTCAAAGCGTGTTAATGCAACTTTGTTTGTCTCATCCATTACCGTAGACAGAGGCGCTGCATCAGGGTTTTCAAGCTCAACGGTCAACGAATACCCTTTTACAGGGTACGTAGGCAACTCCAGGCCCAGGGACTTTACCATTCCACGGGAGTAACTGCCCATTGCTACGACACAAAAGTTCGCTTTGTAATTCGAAGAACGTGTTTGCACAGAATCAAATTTTCCATTCCTGCACAGGATATCTGTTACCTCCTCATTGAAACAAAACCGAACCCCGAGTTTTTCGCAGTAGTCAGCCAACCGGGTGGTAAAAAGGTGGCAGTCCCCGGTTTCATCATCGGGCAGGTAAAGTCCGCCAGTCAGCTTTTCAGCAACCGGTGCGAGTGCAGGTTCCTGCCTGATACATTCGTCCCTACTGAGCATACTGAAAACCGTACCAGCATCGGTGAGCGCTGCAATGTCCTTTTCAGCAGCAACAATTTGCTTCTCCGACCGGAAAATTTGGAGTAGCCCCTTTTGCCTGCCTTCATACTCAATACCTGTCTCTGCTTTAAGCTCTGCTAAAGCGAATTTTGAGTAATTAGCCAAGCGTAACATTCGGGACTTGTTGCATTTGTAGCGTGACTTGGTACATTCACCCAGCATCTTTGCTATCCACAGCCACTGTTCTGAGTTCATTGAAGGAGAAATGGCCAGTGGCGAGTGTTTCTGTGTCAGCCACTTGGTAGCCTTTATCGGTATACCCGGAGCAGCCCAGGGGGCTGAATAACCATACGATATTTGTCCGGCATTGGCCTTGCTCGTTTCCATTCCACAGCCAGGTTGCCTGTCTATAACCGTAACGTCAAAGCCTTTCCGGCTCAGATACCACGCAGTCGTAACACCAATGATGCCGGCCCCCAAAACAACAACTTTCATTTTCCACCCCACCCATCAAAAATCTGTCTCATCATCGAACGTTTACATTGATGCAACAATCGAATTCTGCTAAATACAGCTTTTAGAATTACTAAACATCAGGGGTGCGTTTTGGTTAAGGGACAAATCCTGTCATTGTTGCCAACGTTTTGCATTGCAGCCAGGGAGAAAAGTTTCACCAGGGCAGCAAATGCATGCCACCTGACAACCGGTGCTGTCAGCCAACAAATGAAGCAACTGGAAGGCTTGGTAGGCGTCGCGCTTTTTTTTCGGACACACAGAGGAATAGCACTCACTGTGGAAGGAGAAAAACTGCTTCTGAGCAGTCAACGCTGTATCAATGAACTGGACGCCGTGATCTCTGGGTTTAAGGCACCGAAAACCGGAAACAATACTGTTAAACTGCTTTTGACCCCCTCATTTGCTCTCAAATGGCTCTCTCCCAGGCTACCAGAGTTCTATAACCAGCATCCGGAAATCAGAGTACAGACGTTTGCAGAAGGCAGCCTGGTTGATGAAAAAACCGATGATGTAGACATCATTATTGACTATCAGCGTCATCCCCACCCCAACCCTGATGCAAAGTTGATTCTGAATGAGTACATAACACCGGTTATATCTGCAAAACACCGTCCGAATATCGAGCTTAAAGACTCAGCGTTCTGGGAATGCGCGACGCTACTTCATGACGCCCAACCCTGGCCAGATTCAAAACCTGACGATGAATGGCGCTATTGGTTTGACAGCAACAAGGTACCCTACCCCGAGGACGCAAGCTCACACTATTTCAACCGCACTGACATGGCAATGGCAGCCTCGGAGGCAGGCCTTGGCATTGCCATGGGCCGATTAGCCATAATAGGAAAGCACGAGAAAAAAATGTTGTTTTCCCCATTCAAACCGATTCCAGCAGACGCAGGCTATTACTTAATAAACAAATCAAACATGCCGGAAAGTAACCTCTTTGAATCGTGGATTTTGAGTATCAACGATCAAATTAAAGTCTCATAAATAAGATATTTACCAAATAGAACACAAATAAATTCCCATCTTTTCACTCTCGTGTGACATTTAGCGCATATTCATTTTGGGTGTATGGAAAAATACATACAAGACCACTTTTGTGTGTCATATATTAATTAGAACGTAGAACACAAAAGCTGCTTAATGACGGGCTAGGGATGTCATTATGAAAACTATAAAATCGGACGCAAATCAGTATATTTCGTCTTTGTGCGAGCAGCTTTGCACACAGTGTCAAAGTGATGCAGCAATCGTTTTACTCAACACCCACTCAAACATGCAGTTTGATGTTGTTGGGGGGCACAATATTCCACATGTTACTTATCCATGCCAAGTAACATTGAACATTGAACACTTGTCCAGCATATTAGATAACTACTGCTATGAGCTTGATTATGTTGCCGCAAACATTGGTACACATGCCGCGGAAAATTTATTTGGGTTACCTATCACCTGTGTGAGTTTTGCGACAAAGCGCCTCACTGACATGCTGGGGAATACCTTCGGTTTGATCGTGACTTTTTTAAATAATGGGCAAAATCAGCATGATGATATTATCCGGGATAAATTGAATTTATTTATGCCATCATTTGCTCATGAAATTAAGTCTCTCGATTCATCTTTCGAATATAACATTCATACTGAAATCATATCCCAATGTAAGCATCTAATTGCTTTTATCGACAAGAGCTATTGCTATCGCGTTGTGTCAAACGGATTTAAAGATTTATTCCACATTGAGCCGGAAGAAATGGTTGGCCAGCATATTGAGAAATATCATGGCCAAGATGCCTTTAAGAAAGTACTTAAAAAGAAACTCGATATGGCGTTTAAGGGAAAGAATGTCGATTTCATTTATAAAAGCAGAAAAAACGATGGTTCAATGTTCGCAATAGAAACCAGCATGACGCCTTACCGGGATATTCGAGGAAAGATCCATGGCGCAATTGTCAGTGCCAGTGACATTTCAAGACTGATTGAGTACCAGGAACGCCTTCAGGAACAGGCAAGCCGCGATTTTCTAACCGGGGCTTATAATCGCCGCCACCTTATAAACACCGTTTCCGATTGTCTATCAAGGTGCAAACGAATCAGCAACCTTTCTGGATGTATCTTTCTGATAGATCTGAATAACTTCAAAGATATCAATGACAATTATGGTCATTTCGTGGGAGATGGCGTACTCCGGGAGGTAGTCAGTCGTATCAATGACAATACGCGTAAACACGATGTACTCGCCCGTTTAGGGGGTGATGAATTTGTGCTTATGGTGGAGCTTAGCACCGAGCATGACAAAAATGAGCAGATACAACAAATCTCGGATCACCTGATAGCCTGTTTCTCAACACCGTTCCAAATTGAGACCTTAAGTCTGGATGTCAGCGCATCGATTGGATGCAGCTTGTTTGACAAGCGGGATGCATCACCGGACATCATCTTAAACCGCGTTGATTTGCTAATGTACGATGCTAAAAAGCAATCCAAATCAGGGGTGGGGACAAATCGCACAAAGGAGAATGCAGTTATCTCCCAACATGACAATATTACTCCTTGAAAACTATTAACACTTTAGGGCCATCAGCCTATACTGTGACTTAGCTTCATACGTTTTAGGGATATAACTTTGAGCGACCAAGCAATAGCCATTGATCTTCTGTATGTCATTGATAAGTTACTGCCTGGGAAGCGCATTACTGATATGTACCGCACCCAGCACAAACACATTGCACTTACCACACTTCCTTTAAAACACTGTGACTCAGTTTCGTCTTTGCAGTTTGCTTTGTATCAGTACAGTGCAAATTACGTCGCGGCTACCCAAGGAAAACCCTTGGCAGAACAGCATCCTTTCAGGGGTAGCGCAGACGAAATTGCTCAGGCTAAAAGCATTATGACGCCCTTTATCCGGGGCGCATATTGGTGGGTAGAACATCATATTGCCCAGCAGCAGGAACATTTCACCACATCAGAGAAAGCTCGCTGGACAACTGACTTCAAGCTTTTAGTGCAGGCGATTATCGGAATCAGCAACTGTACCAACTCTCAATGGCTTCTCAAATATCAGGGCCCAATCCAGGCCCTGACATACGATGCCCACTTTGAGCCTTTTCTAAACCATTACGGCTGATTTGCAGAAATTCAGCTGATAAATGTGTCCAGTTCCATACAGAGCGCGTCGACTTCGTCTAAAGTGTTGTAATGCATGAAACCGACGCGCACAACCCCTCCAAAGTCCATTAAACCCAGTTGTTCGATGAGGCCCTGTGCATAAAAGTGCCCGGCCCAGACGCACATGTTTTTCTGTCCAAGTGATACCGCCACGTCACTGGGGTGCATCTTGCTGACAGTAAATGCAAATGTAGGTGTTCTAATGTGATGGTTCGAATCGGTTAACCCGTACAGCTTTATGTGACTCTTAGTTTCAACCCAACGAAGAAACCGTTCACTCAACCTCTCTTCGTGTTGAGCGATCTTTTGGAACGACAATTCAAGTCTATCCCGCAGTGGCTCTTCTTCGCCAAAGCCACTTAAACTTGCCAGGTAGTCGACTGTTTCAACAAAACCGGCCAGTGCCTCAAAGCTCTGGGTACCGGTTTCAAAACGGCCGGGGCCGATATCCGTTGCTGGCTCTACCTTATATGGGATCAATTCAGTCAACCAGGGCTCTGATACGAATGCTATTCCAAGATGAGGGCCATAAAATTTGTATGCAGAGCACAACAGAAAATCACACTCCAAATGCTGAACATCCACCAAGTTGTGGGGAGCATAGTGAACGGCATCGATAAAGGTTACTGCACCTACAGATTTCGCTGCCTGAATAATGGATTTTGCATCAACCAACGTTCCGGTTACGTTTGATGCAAGGGTGAAAGCTACGAGTTTCGTCTTGCCAGACAGCAATGACTTCAGGTGTTCCAGGTCAATAGTACAGCCGTCTGGGTTCACACGGGCTTTTTTAACCACAACCCCTTTATCTTTTGCTGCATGTTCCCAACTGGATACGTTACTGTAGTGGTCAAGGGCACTCACAATAACCTCATCTCCTTTTTGCCAGTCCCGGCTAATAGCGCGGCTTAGACTGAAGCTGAGTGATGTCATATTTGCCCCGAAGACAATATTGTTTTCGGAAGGAGCATTGAGAAAACGCGCCGCGGTGACACGCGCATCTCCCATCACCTTGTCGGTTTGATAACCAGAGAAAAACCTCCCTCCCAGATTTGCATTTCCCTTCTTGAGATAATCGGTCATAGCATTAAGCACACTAATCGGCACCTGCGCCCCACCCGGCCCATCAAAAAAGTACACTGGCTTACCTTCCAAGTGCTGTGTCACTGCTGGAAACTGTGCTCGTATGGCGGTCATATCCATTAAGCGTCTCCCCTGGTGGTCAAAACAAACAGATCCCAGATAGCAGGCTTGTTATTGTCGATGGGTTTCAGAGGCGATGCGTAATGCCATAGCGAGTGGTCATCCACCAGAGCCACCTCTCCATTATCAAGCGTCAAATTCAATATTGGGGATGAGTCCGGCGACCGAAAAACCTGGAACTCACCACCTGCAGCGTTTTCCCGGTTAATAGCAACGATAGCGACATGGCTAAACCCATCCTGATGAATCCCTTCAGGAGCGGAAGGTACAGAATTCCCATCGGCAAGTATTCTTATTTGATGAATTTCGATTTTGTTCCCAGACGTTAGCCCTGTGTTTTCAGCAAACAGTTTGCATACGGCATGCATAGCGTCTGACTCCAGAAGTGAACGCTCAATGCCATCAAACTCCCGGATAACATCCCCCTGAAAATGATTCACTTCTGACGATTGGACAAAATTGCTTTCAGGTAAAATTTCGAGGAAGCCATGATGAAACTTAACAATTGAGTACCGGCGCAAACGGTAGGTACCATCAGCATGTGCGGTTTGGGGCAACCGGTCGAAAAATGGCTGCATTTCGATAACCGATGTGTTTTCAAGATTAGAAAGATTCACTAAGGTTGCCTTGTCCGTGCCCATATTTTCGTCCTCATTAAAACCGACATCCAAAATTAACAATTGCGTTACATTTAGAATGTAGCTATATCTATGGCCCATTTCAACCATTAATAGAGTTATCATCTACACATTAATCAATATAGATGATATTAGTTCGCGTTTATTAACTGAGTTGGATTAATAACCTGCATTTTTGAATTTGACGAGATTCAAATCAGAATAATCTACTGAGACGTGAAAATATGTAACAGAACGTAAACCCATAAGAAGTATTCACTCGCCGATGTTACATGCAACCGAAGGTACAAATACAAAAAACCCCGGAGAGCGAATCATCCGGGGTTCATTTCAAGCTTCTCATTTCAGGCTGGATGTACAGCCATCGGTTGTTCTATTCTCGTTTGAACAAATTCTCTGTAACGGTAATACGAGTAAGTAGCCGCAATGGAGAAGAAGAGATATGACAACGCAAAGATAAATGGTGAACCTATCAAGTCTCGTTCGAGACCCCACATAACACCTATGACGGTGAGAGCCACCTTAGCAAACATTCCACAGAGAAGAAGCAGGAAAGCCATTTCAGGGTACTTGGTTGAACGAAATGCTACCCAGTAACACACACCGACTGAAAGGGTAGCGACTGAAAAACCCGCCATATATGAATGGAAGTGCTCTCCGGCAAGAAAGCTGCCGAGCACTGACAGGGACAGAATAGCAACTAAAATCACGTTGAGCCTCATTAGAAATATGGATGTTTATCAAAACTTTTTATATTTTCCGTGTATATTACAACCAGAAAACCAATAAATCACCACTATTTTAATGAGTTAGGAAATGTGAAATGTTGTATATTTGTTACATTTTGTAATGCTCTTCTAGCGTTTTAACACTAACAATTGGGCCCCGTACGGAAATTTGCACACGTTGCTGTGTACAACCCATATCTTCAAGTGAACGAGCGGACTGATAAGTAAACATTTCATCCGCAAGGTGCAAAAGATTGAACTCAGCCCGCCTTACCGACAAGCGGCTTTGCCAATACAACGCAGCAAATACTTCACTAGCGGAGTGCGCACGTACAATAAAACGCCATTCCTTGTCCTGACCATAAAAATCCATAGGAAACATTTTCTTTTTCTTGAATTTTTTGCTCAAAAGTCGCCCAGCCTCAAACCCAATCTAACTAATCACAATCATGTGATCTAAATCACGATGTAATTTATCACGCCGCCGACACTCCCGCCAACGGGAAACATTAGTATATTCTCACAGAAACGGCATGTATTCGTGATAGTTCATATCAATGACAACAATCGGCAAAACAAAATAGAGTTTTTGTCTGAAGAAATTTAGTCTTTGTATCAGAGAAATATCGAATAAAGAAAAGGTTAAAAGCATGGATACTCTGACGCTGCGTTGCCCTCACTGTCATACCACTAACCGGATACCAACCGAACGTATTGATCATTCTCCGCTATGTGGTGCATGCAAAAATCCGTTGGTAGATGGCGCCCCTGTAGAAGGAACGGTAAACAACATTGATGCCATCATGTCATCGCAAAAAACTATCGTTATCGATTTTTGGGCACCTTGGTGTGCACCATGCCAAGCGTTCGGGCCTGTTTTTGAAGATGTTGCGAAAAACGATGAGGGAAAACGGCTTTTCGTTAAAATTGATACAGAAGACCAGCAAACCCTTGCTGCTAAGTACCGGATTCGCAGTATCCCAACCATTATGATCTTTAAAGACGGCAAAATGGTAAATCATATGAATGGAGCCCTTCCTCGGAGCCAATTCGAAGAGTGGCTAACTCAACATACCTCATAGTACTATTTATCATACAGTTACATAATAGAAGCCGAGGTTAATGCCACGGCTCTTTACTATACCCAAACCACCTCTCGCTGAGACCTGCACCGTGAGGTGTTTTGGGTATATATACGTCAAAAAAATATCCCAGAATATTAATGCCTTATTGATTCCTGCCAAAATATACACTCGTTTATATGCATACAAGGTCTTAACAAACCCCCAATCCTTTGAAATAGTCTATATTTAACGGAAATACACAATATATTTAACCGGTTAAGAAGTAGATTACGATGTACTTGCGAATATTCTTTTGCGTACTGGCATTGTGGGCTCCGTCCTCTTTTGCTCTGGATATCTATATCGGGGGAAGCGAAACCCCCGCTTTGTCCATGAATGGTGGCAATTCGGCTGTTTCTATACCGAATTCTTCAATCACGACACATACACCCTGGACTGATACTACTGTCTTCGAGGGTTTTTCACTGAAAGACCTCCTTAGTGAATTATCACTCTCGAACGCAGATATTGTTGCTGTCGGTTTAAATGGGTATACAGCGGTAATTCCTTCTTATGACATCGCTAAGTTCGATCCTATCGTAGCTGAGAAGAGAAACGGCAAAACAATGAAAGTAAGGGATTTAGGGCCCTATTGGATTATCTACCCTTTTAACAAAATGGAAGGCACAGAAGCAACGAGGGCAGAAAGACGTATGGTATGGCAGTTAAAATCTCTGCGCATCAAATCTGACGGGGAAGCCCAGCCTTGACAATAAGGGTTCAAAACAGCCGTGCAATAAAAGCTGGCGTTGCCTTTGCCGTTGTACTGATGGTGCTTTTTTCAGTGTTGCTTTCGCTTTTTACGTCATCTGCAAACAACGCAGATGTGCTTGCACGGCGCTATACAGCCACCATGTTTTACATGCTCAGGATGTCAAGAGAGTACTCCGATCTTATTGTTTCCCTGGATGAATTCAGCCACAACGTAGTCAACTCAGACTTTATCGAAATAAAATACGAAGTCCTGCTGGGTCGGTACCAGGTAATGCACTTTGATTCTAAAGTGCAGTATCTTTGGAGCTACCCTGCAACCCAGGAAGTTTTGCATGATCTTGAAAGTTCCTTGCTCGAACTGGAAAATGCCATTTTTTCATTGTCAGAAACTCCCGAAGACGCACAAAAAATCAAGTCTAAAATCAGTAATGATTACGATCGCCTCTATGCACTTTTCAATGAAAATTTCACAATACGCAACGCATTAATAGAAGAAATGAACCAGCAGCGTTGGCGCCAGGAGTTCCTGATTTACAGCCTGACTGTTCTTACTGCTGTTATGATGATGTTCTTCTTTTTCTTCAACTACCGGCAGGTTAAAAACATTGAAAAGGTTGCCAACACCGATTTTCTAACCGGTTTGCCTAACCGGCTTGGACTGCAGCATTGCGCCAATGCGCTGTTTACTCAAAACAAACCCTTTACACTGTTTCTCCTGGATCTGGATGGTTTTAAGTACATCAACGACACATACGGCCACGATACCGGAGACCAACTCCTGATTCAGTTCTCAAAATCTCTCAAGAAGTTATCCAGTGAGAAGCGAGTCGTAGCAAGGATGGGGGGTGACGAATTTATATTCTTAGTGGAAGGCGCAGATGAAGAGGAAAACTTACAGATTGCCCATGGTATTTTGCAGTCAGTAGAACCCAATATTATTGTCGGTTCTCGTACATTTCACCTTACCGTAAGTGTCGGTTCCAGCCGTTACTTCACCGGTCAAAGTTTTGAACACGCCATGGCTCAGGCTGACTCCGCAATGTATATGGCTAAACGTAACGGGAAAAATGCGTATCATCCTTTTGACGAAAATTGCCTCTCCCCACTGTCCACACTTCAGACTGTCACGTAATTAGCTCTGTGTTAATAGCGGAAATTACTTGTGATTCATTGCTATGAATGCGACGATTACCGCCGAATTCAACAGAAACAGTAACGTTCACACATCTCTCTCCATTTTCGCTACAATTTGGTGACACTCATCACTCTTTGTCTTCCTGCCTGCCCCTACGATAACCCCATATCTGAAGCAGACAGACAGTATCAATCAGCGAAGACCCGGGTTATTTAATAGCCCAGCCAAGCAAGAGAGATGCTCTGTTGTCTTCCCGAGAGTTTATTCCAGGCCAAGTGGTCCGGTGCATCTTAAGAGGAGGATACGTGCAAAAACTCGCATTGCCCGAACCTGCCGGCGGATTACA
The DNA here is from genome assembly GCF_036825535.1 of Parasalinivibrio latis. Lineage (GTDB taxonomy): Bacteria > Pseudomonadota > Gammaproteobacteria > Enterobacterales > Vibrionaceae > Parasalinivibrio > Parasalinivibrio latis. Next base: position 1,492,098 of record NZ_CP098813.1, on the reverse strand, counting down.
ACTAAATTTCTGTAAAACATTGGCGTGTCGAAATTTTGGTTTAAGTGACAATGAGCGTTATGCGCTTCAACGTACGAATCCGTTACGTCCGGTGCTGGTTTGCAATGAGTGCGGTGCGTTTCCACCTCTTCTTAACAACCAGTCGGTGTTGGATGTAAAACACCGACTGGAAATTGAACATCAAGGGATTTCCGCATCCTGCAACAACTCCGGCTGTGAAAACCATCACCAGCCCCAGGCTGTGCGCCCCGAAAACTACCATGCTTTTGGCTTTAGTGGAAAACGTCAGCGTTATCGATGTAAGGCTTGTGCGACCACATTTGTCGATCCCTGGTCTGTCATCAACCCCAAATTGGACATCCAGCAGCAGATACTTGGCTTGCTGTTTACTGGCTATACAGTAAGGGAAATTTGCCGCCGTCTTCACATCAATCCCAAATCTTGCTATGACCATTTACGAAACATCGCCAAGCGTTGTCGGTACCGTCTGGCAATTACAGATACAAAAGTGCTGAACAAACGGGATTCACTAACGCTTTCCAGTTATCTTTCACCACTTCAGACCAACGCAGAAAATGGTGTTCTTTGGCTTTCTACCACAGAAACGGATAGCGGTTACGTTATTACAGATACCCTGAATCATCACGATGCTGAGTGCGGAAGTAAATCCGTAGAGCACGACCCATACTCTGAAAACGCGCAATATGCCGAGCTGTCAGCAGTCAAAGATGGTGTTTTTGAAGTACCCGACAACCGCGGATCCAGCCTGCGGGATACTGTGGATGGTGTCTATAAAGCGGCTATGTCACGCACTAACCTTGAAGATCCGTTTACCGGCACATTAAGTGTTAAACACCCCGCCAAGGGATCGCTGATTCGTCCACAATACATGGTTTATGCCCACTACCTGTCTTTGAAGGAAAAAACTGTAAAGTGTAAAAACCTGACTTTTTTCCTTCCTCAGGAACCCTTGTTACGTTCAGCCTGTGTTTCTGTTTATCTCGACCGGATAAGGGACCGTCAAATTGATTTGGTGTATGTAGCACAGGATGATTCCTGGGCTACCGGCAGCAAACCCGGGCTGATTAATATCGCCCTGCTAAGCTGGTGGCGGGACAGATGGGCATTTACCTCCAACGAATCCGGACAAAAAGGTATCTGTCACATTGGGAACGAGACTGGCAGGGAGTCTTTCTGGCTTGAACACGCCAGCTACCTGTCAAGCTGGCAATACCAACATTACTTCCAATGCCAGTTTGACCATGTCATTCATGATCCCAGACGGAAACATCGTCCAGGTGCACTTTCCATCTTTGTGGATATTTACCGAGCCTGGCACAATCTTTGTTGGGTGGATCGCTCAGGTAAATCCCCCGCACAGAAGCTTGGTGTCGCTGATGCGCCGCTGACGTTGGCCGAATTGCTTCGTTAAAAAAATGCCGGAGATTTCTCTCCGGCACTGTGCTATCAGCTTTTAATTGGACATTTAGTGAATTGCTGTAACCAGGTAATCCATTACCGGATCTGCCGGGCGTTCAATTTTCAGCGCCTGAGGCAGATAATGCGGTTTTTCGAGAATACCGCGGGCAATGAGCTCATCCAAAAGCGGTTTGAAATCAAAGCCGGTTTTACCGATAAACAGCGAGTCCAAGTCACCTTGCTGGTGGAACCGAAGAGCATCCTTTAACCCGCGAAGATACAAGTAGTCTTTGGTAAAGCCACCACCGCGACATACGCGTGAAGTAACGGTAAACGCGGTTTCAGCATCCGCATTACACTCTTCAATCAGGTGGTGGTATATCTCAGCAAAAGACTCACCCGCAACCATCTTGTCTACCGCTTCAACACGAAGACCCAGCGTCTTAAGGCGTGGCAGCGAGAAGCACCCTGAAAGGTACTCACACAGAATTGCCAAGCCTTCCTGAGTATGGGTGTTACCCGGCAGGCCGAGCTTCAGTACTTTCAGTGGCTGACGGGCAGCATTTGCTGATGTCACCATGTGTACACCCAGTTCGTGATGGATAAGTGCATTCAGATCTTCTTCGCTGAATTTTTCAGCCGCGTTGATCAGAATGGTCTTCTTAGCCCCACTTACCATCGCACGGGCAGCCAGTTTTGCAGTTGCCTGAACCTTACAACGCATGCCCGGGTAGTTCGAGAGTGCACGCTCAAAGATTTCCACTGCTTGCGCTGCGATCAGGTTTCGCTCCCCGTAAGAAGTGTATTCCGGCGCATGCATAATGAACCGTGCATTATCCAGATCTTTCTTATCCGGCTGACCGTAGTAGCGCAGTGAATTGTAGAGGAAATTATCCGTACCAATTGACGTCAGCAAATCGATACGCTTCGCCATGGTGTCGATAACCTGACAGTAAAGCTGCTCTACGTCCGCATCACGAATCTCTGCAACCGGCAAACGGTACAAACGCTGACGGAATGAGTATGGATCAATTGCCAGCTGGCGATAACGGAACACCGGCTCATAGTTGCCTTTCCGGGCAAAAAAGCGGCGCTTTTCGGCGGCCAGGTTGGTAGGGTTAATGTACTGAAGCGTCTCCAGGTTCTGCGACAGGCGAGCCAGCTCACGGTCAACCTTAATAACAGAATCGGACAACGCTGAAGGCAGCATGTGCGTCGCACGTACCTTACGTTTGGTACGTCGGCGCACGGTTTCTGCTGCATGTTCAGTCAGCACCTTTTTCAGGCCTTCTTTCATGGCTGACACCACCAGCGGGTAAATCTCGCCTTTGGTTTCGTCCATGTACACTTTCTTAACCTCCAGCGGGAGGATCAGCGTGTTCGTAAAGTTGGCCTTAACAAAGGTCGCCTGGTATCCCATGCCACCAAATACGTCATTTTCTGCGACACCGACATCCAGGTTAGGCAGTTCAATTGATGCCAATCCCTGTAGCAATGCATCGGTTTCGCGCTGCCAACGGCGGCGGTTAACCTGCTTTGTACCCAGGTTAAAGGTCGGGGTTTCACGCTCGATGCGTTGGTAGTTGTAGGAGTGCAGGTCATAAACCACACACAGGCCAAATGAACGCTCGATGGTTTCAACCAACTTGTTAAAGATCCGGTAATAAGTGGCATGCTTTGCCAGGCTTACTGCTCGCTCTTCATCAGTCAGGTCTTCTGTCCAGACACTTTTTCCCCATGCATCCTCATAGATACAGGTTTCCGGGCCACGGTTAAGATCGTACTCATAACGTGAATCCCTCCCTACCAGGGTAATTGGCAGGGATGAGATAAAATCATTGGTACATGGATCTTCTTCGTAGAAACGTTCTGATTTGGTCAGCGCACATTTTGCTTCTAGCTCAGGGCGAACTCGCTCGCCCTGGTGAATAGCAGTAGCAACCATTGGCTGATAGTCGGAGATACGGATAGTCAGGCTGCCATCCTCAAGCATCGCCTCAAAAGGCTCAAGGCGCTGGATTCTATCCAGCACCTCATTTTCAGCAAGCGTCAGCATTTTCAATTACTTTGCGGAAATCATTTTTCTGGGAAATTACAGACTGCTTGGCTGATACTACGCTCTCTGCAAAATCCATGATTTTTTCTTGCAGACGAACACGGTTCAGGCGGTTGATACGGGTAATACCACCAGGGCTGAGTACATTAACCTCAATGATTTTGCCGTTGATAACGTCAAGGCCAACAAAATAGAGGCCATCACGAACAAGTTTAGGGCCAATGTGCTTACAGAGACGCTCTTCCTGTGCGGTCAAACGGTGTTTCACTTCACGGCCACCTGCGTGGATGTTTGAACGTACGTCGCCCTCAGCCGGAATACGGCGCATTGCCCCGATAGGCTCACCGTTCAGCATCAGGATGCGGACATCACCCTGCTCCGCACCCTCTACGTATTCCTGCAGGATCACATAGTTCTCTTCGTCACCGATGTAGAATTCCAGCAGGGACTTCAGGCTGGACTGGGCACTCTTCTCCAGCATGATTACACCGCGGCCACCATAACCGTTCAGCGGCTTCATGATCATGCGTTCTTTGCCTGATTCTTTTACAACGCGCTCAAGGTATTCACGGTTTTTTGAAACGTGGGTCACCGGCACGAATTCGTTGTTAGGATCGTGGAGAGAGGCAGTGTAGAGCTTGTTGTTTGCAACACGCAGACCGTCAATGTCATTCACAATGAAGACATCTTTGCGCACTGAATCCAGGAAGTTCAGGGCCATGGTATCCAGAGGCGGGTTAGCGCGCATGAAGATTACATCAAAGCCGGCCAGGGGCAGATGGGCTTTACGGAATTTAGCATTACGATAAAAGCTTGGGATATTGCTGGTCAGATTTTCTTTTTTCTCCAGCACTTCACAGAACGCCAAAGGCACGCTGTCACGCATGGTCAGGTCTTTAGGCGTTGTAATGGCAACAGTATGACCGCGGCGTGCCGCTTCATGGATCATACGCAGCGTCGAATCGTTCTCTGGTTCAACTTTGTGCCACGGATACATAACAAAACAAACTTTCATCGTAACTTCTCGGATTAGAAAATAAATAAGTGAGCCCAAAGGACTCACTTATTAATATTTAAATAAAATTGAAAAACTAATTAATATTTAGATATCTAATTAGTCATCACTGTCAGCTTCTACATAATCCGTTGAGGAAGCTCGATTCGTTTCGCACAAATTGTAAACAACGTGTTTATGATTAATCTCATGGAGATATTTCATCCACGTTTTCCCATAATCAGAAGAAAGCGGACGTCGTCCGTGAATTTCTTCAATAAAATGAGACTCTTCTTCCGTAGCCGGTTCTTTGGTGCCTTCAAAGAGGGCTTTCATTGTACGGCCACAGCTTTCCAGAATTTGCGCTTCCTTGATAGTAAAGCGGCCTGAGCGGCTGAAGCCTTTTGGAAAATGCTTGTCATCAAAAAATTTTTGACCACTAAACATCTTATGACTCCTTAGTAATTTTGCGCAATATTTAGATTGATTGGGGGTTGAAGTAAAACAAAATAAATTTTTCTTGACGATAAACAAAATTTATTAAATATATAGACCAGAATTTCCTGTATGAGTAGTAAGCATTCCCGTGGATACAGAACTGCTACGAACCTTCATTGAAGTCAGTAAAACGCGTCACTTCGGACGCGCATCAGAAAACCTTTATTTAACACAGTCGGCGGTTAGTTTTCGCATACGACAGCTCGAAAATCAGCTCGGGATCTCACTGTTTACACGACAGCGCGGTAATATCCAGCTTACAGCGGCCGGTGAACGCCTTCAGCCCTACGCAGAATCCATCCTCCAGGCATGGGGACGAGCCAAGCAGGATGTCGCTCTCACGGACAGTTACGAAGAGCAACTCACCATCGGAGCTACGTCCGCTTGTTGGGAGTTACATGGCATTGCTGATTGGCTTAACGATATCTATGCGCAAAAGCCACATTTGGTATTGCGTGTTGAATCTACCGACAGGCAATCGCTCGCCAGGGCATTGGTTGAAAAACGCTTTGATATTGCACTAACCAGTGAGCCTCCAAAAATTGAAGGGCTGAAATCCCGGCAGTTGATGGAATATGAACTCACTTTGGTTGCAAGCAAACCGGATATGAAGCTGGAAGACACCGGGACCCTGCCACTGGTTTACCTTGACTGGGGAACCCGCTTTGCTATGGAACATGCAAAGATTCCCGCTTTGCAGCGTACCCCGGTTTTGCATACCCACTCGCCTCAACTGGCCATCAACCATCTTTTAAGTCAGCAAGGCGTTGCCTACATGCCTTCAGTGATGGTTGAACGCTATATCGAAGAGAAACTGTTGTTCAGAATTGAAGACGCAGAAGCCCTTCCCCAGCAACTGTTTATGATTTGGCAGGATGACACAGAAAAATCAGATTTAATCAATAGCCTGAGTGTCCAGATTATTTGACCAATATCTGGAAATATTGATAAGAGAGATTTATTGTGTAGAGCAAATTTTTTTGTTTTACCCGTGGTTACTGGTTCGTCTAACCTGCGTTTGCAAGGCGTTGAAATTAAGCCCCATAAAGGCTGGACGCCTAATCTCACATATGCAAGCAAGCAGTCCTGGTAAAGGACAGGAACACTGCCAGCATAGCGCTAAGTTAATTTCATGCAGGTCTGAACAAATGGCTAAATGGGAACAATGGCTTAACAACGGAACGCAATCTAAGGAAAAATTCCACTCCAAGTATAGCGAGCAAATTGATGATGGCGCCTATCGTCCTAAGAAGGACAAGCGTCGGAGCAGCCGGGAAAAGCGCCGAGATTACAACGCCGATGCGTATGAATTCTAAATAAAACTAAGGCAGGTTTCGTACCTGCCTTTTTTGATCACGAATCTATGCTGTCACTCAGCTTCGCTGCTGCCACAAATCGTAAAATGCTGACACTTTCTGTGATGCACTTTTCCAGCGGGGATCGGTTTTCAGTTCACTCAACGTAAATTGATGTTTTTTCATCAGCCCGGTAGCCAATTCAACGTCTATGACAGGCAATGAATCCAACACAGACACTGCAGATTTACGGTTATTGCATACCAATACCATGTCGCATCCAGCCTTTAGAGACTGTTGGGCGCGCTCTGCCGGAGAACCCATTACTGCGGCCCCTTCCATATTCAGGTCATCTGAAAAAACAATACCTTGAAAGCCGAGACGCTGACGCAGTACATCTTTGAGCCAATATGGTGAACCGCTTGCCGGACGGTCATCGTAATGAGGGTAAATAACATGGGCAGGCATCATGGCATCCAGGAGCCCCCTCTCAATCAGTGTCTTAAATATTCCCATATCCATGCGGTCAACGTTGTCACGGTTGTCTACAGGCGTTTCCAGGTGTGAATCAGCAATCACAGCACCATGACCGGGGAAATGTTTGCCTGTTGTTGCCATACCGGCAGACTTCATCCCGGTAATGTAGGAGGAAGCAAATTTAACAACCTGCTCAGGATTGTCACCAAATGCGCGGGATCCAATCGCCAGGCACTCATGGCCAACATCAAGCACTGGTGCAAAACTCAGGTCAATATCATGGGCCATCAATTCCGTCGCCATTAACCAGCCGGCATCACTAGCGATATCGAGGCCATTGTTCAGTACCGCATAACTCTGTGCTGGCGGAATCAATGTGAACCCATTTTTAAAACGCTGTACACGCCCGCCTTCCTGATCGACACCAATAAGGATTGGACGTCCTGCAGCTTTACGGATCGATTGAGTCAGCGCGGCTAACTGAACGTTGTCATGATAGTTACGTGCAAACAGGATGACACCACCCACCGTTGGGTGAGCCAAAATTTCACGTTCTTCAGCGTCCAGTTCAAATCCCGACACGTCCAGCCACAATGGCCCCATTTTTACTCTCCAGATTACTTGCTTAAATACGAAAAAAGCTTACAGTTCAGCTATGTGTTCAACCTCATTTCTCGCTGAAATCAGCACGTTGAGGTGTTTGGGTATAATATACCCGAAGTTTTCTTATGTGTGGGAGCGCATTATGGCAGAAGAACTGTACATTGGCGTGATGTCCGGCACCAGTATGGACGCCGTTGACACCATCGTTGCCCAAATTGACGCAAATGAAGTCCGGCTGGTTTCATCACACTCACAACCCTTCCCGTCAGAATTAAAAAATGACCTCATCAAACTTGGAACCGGTTCGCCTGTAACCCTCAAGACGCTCGGTCAAATCGATAATCGTCTGGGGCAACTTTTTGCTGATGCCATCAATGCTCAACTCCAGATCGCGTCCCTGTCCCCCTCCCACATCAGGGCTACCGGCTGCCACGGACAAACTGTTTTCCATGATCCGGAGGGAGAGTACCCTTTTACCATGCAAATTGGTGACGCCAATCTAATTGCTGCAAAAACCGGGATTGTAACCATTGCGGACTTTCGTCGAAAAGATATGGCCCTCGGAGGGCAAGGGGCCCCTCTTTTGCCAGCATTCCATCAACACGTTCTAGCGAAACCTGACCGTACAAGGGTTGTCTTGAATATTGGCGGAATCTCAAACATATCGGTTCTGATTCCCGGTAAAACACCTGTCGGCTATGATACCGGCCCCGGCAATATGCTGATGGACGCATGGATATACCGGCATAAAGGCGAACAATTTGATAAAGAGGCACACTGGGCTAAATCCGGCACCGTTAACAACAACTTGCTTAACTTGCTAATGTCCGAGCCTTATTTCAGCCAGCGCTTCCCCAAGAGTACAGGTCGTGAATTATTTAACCTGCCATGGCTTGAGGAATTCCTTAGAAATAAGGATATTCCTGCACATGATGTCCAGGCTACACTGGCAGAGCTCACGGCATTGACACTTGCGAATGAGGTTAAGCAGTTTGCTACTGCTGAGCAGGGGGATATTGCGGACGAATTGCTGGTCTGCGGAGGAGGAGCAAGAAATCCACTTCTTATGGAGCGCTTAAAACGTTTATTGCCTGAATGGAAGGTAACGACAACGGATGACGCAGGGGTTCCAGGTGACGAGATGGAAGCATTGGCGTTTGCATGGCTGGCATACCGGACCGTACACGGTCTTTCAGGCAATCTTCCGGCAGTAACCGGTGCCATCAGGGAAACGATTTTAGGGGCAATGTACTTCCCTGATTAGCCCCGCGCTGATGACGCCACATCCCACTGCGGCTGCGGGGACGGTTCCAGTCTTCGCAGCATTTCCCTGTACTGTTCGAAAGGCAGCGGTTTCGCATAAAAGTACCCCTGGCCTACATCAACGTGATAAGACTTTAACATCGCTTCTGTTTCTTTGTCTTCGACACCTTCTGCAACCACCATCACTCCCAGAGAATGAGCCATATCAACCGTAGCCCTTACAATATTTTGCTTTCGCTGGCTGCGCACAATGTTTTGTACGAATGTCTTATCAATTTTTAATTCCGTAAAAGGAAGCTCTGAGAGATAGTTTAACGATGAATAACCGGTTCCATAATCATCGATTGAAACTTCCACACCGCAGCTCGACAAGTCATCAAACAACTGCTTTAACTTGGGGTAGTCTGTAACCATCACTGACTCGGTAAGCTCCAACGAAACAAGGTGGAGAGGAACCTTGTGTTGTTTGGACAGCGATACAAACAGTTTGGGCAACTCTGGGATATCCAAGTCTCGGCAGCTGATGTTGATGGAAAGCCGTCGGAAATACCCTTGATTGATCAATGTGCTTTGTTGTTTGAATGCCTGGCTGATAACCCAGAGGCTTAAATCATTAATCAACCCTACCCGCTCCGCGAGATCAACAAACACGTCAGGCGCTACGTAGCCATATTTCGGGTGACGCCAGCGCAGCAGCACTTCAGAACCATGGATGGCTTCAGTATTGAGACTGATTTGAGGTTGGTGGTACAACTCCAGTTCACTATTTTCAATGGCTGATTTCAAATCAGACATTAGCGTCAAATTCGCCTTGTGATGATGGCTGGCGATAGAGTTAAAGTAGCTAATCCGGTTCGTTTGGACGCGGTTTTGCTCCAATGCCTGAAGCGCTTCACGGATCAGTATTTTCGGATTGGATGCATCTACCGGGTAGCGACTTACTCCGACCTGGCCCCGAATCCTGGCGGCAAAGTTATCCAGTTGAACCACACCGTCGACTGAATTCAGAACGTCATCAATAACCGGCTCCGGACTGGCATTTTTTCCTCCATCAATAACGAAGCAAAGAATCCCTTCACTGATACACGCCAGATATTTGGAATGTCGGTTTGTGCTTTCAAACTCAAATGCTCTACTATCCCTCAATATACGGTCAGCCCTCTCTACTACCGTTGAGATATAAAGAGATTTATCTCCATCCGCCAAATAAGGACTGAGTGTATCGTAGCCTTCCAGGCGGATCAGACATACACAGAAACGTTTGTCTTCACTGATAATTTGCCAAAGGAAATCTTCGGCCACCGTGTTATTGGGAAGCATAGTAATGGGATCGTGGGTAATTTTGTGCAATGAACGCTCTTGCTGCTTACGTACCCTTTCTCCTAATGCAAGGGCAAGAATAGCAACTTCAAGGACGATTCCAGCCATAAAGCCATAACGCCCCATTACGGAATACTCCAAAACATTCAGGCACATCAGAGTCAACCATACCCCCCCGATCATTTTGGGAAGCCAAGATGTTAGATAGAAAAGACTCCAATACCCGGTTGCACGCATCTGCACAATCGAAATGATGACGAGTACCAGATATGTCAGGCCCTGGAAGAAAAAGCTCACTTCAATTGGGAAGAGTTCACCGGTAAATGCGGAGAGTATGGTCATCAGGAACATGACATAAAGCGTCCAATTAACCAAATACCGGAAAACACCTTCCTGTTTTTCGTAATTGAGAAAACGCCGCGCAATATCAAGGGCAAAGTACAGGGAGAGAAACACTACACTCGAAACATGTGACTTCAGGTAAACATTTACATTTCCAGGAAAAAGATGCCCGCCAAAACCGTAGACCACCGCCATAAGTACCAAGAGGGAAGCCAGATATCCGACAAAAACCAGGTACACTGGATTGCGTACACTGTAGTAAATAGCCGTGTTATATATCATCATGATCAGCATCACACCGACAAACGCCCCCCAAATCAGGTGGCTGTTTAGTGCGAGCAGTTCACTGTTACCCTCGGTCATAAGTACAATGGGCAGAACAGGCAATTGCGGCGAATAGAGCTTCAAATAAAGGGTTTTACTTGTTCGCGCAGGTAACTCAACACACAAACAGTTTTCTGTTGGATCTGAATGCAAATGTGCCCTGTCACCGTAGCCAAGTGACCAGGTTTTGGTGAAATTCCCCGAATCATCAACAAGGTAGGCATCAAAAACTTCCAGCAAGGGATTATCAACAAACAGAGATACAGTTCGGGAACTCAGGGACTCATTGGTAATTGTGGCACCCAACCAGTACGTTGCATTCTGGTAAGTGAGGGGGACATGAAAAGGCGAATCGACAGGGTCAAGGTTACGCCCGCCTTTTATATCTTCTATCCTGAGTACACTGGTCGAATCAATAGCGTATCGCCACTCAACCTTAACCGGATCATCAGGGCCTATGATTTCTACGGCTGAAATGAAACGCACCATATAAAACAGCGCAGCAATAGACAGCATTAATACCAGTGCATTTGACAAACCTTTGCGGTAAAACTGTAACAGTGCCTGCATAATCCTTCGCCAGTAATCCTATCGGCCCATCCCACACAGATTGTGTATGTTTTTTATACGAAAACTCTCTCTTCCAACAATTTTAGACAAAATAGTTACATTTGCTTAGTTTATTAAACACCGTTGCACTCATAACTCTTACCGCCGAACATTTGCTCCGGCATTGAATATTTGTTCATCGCCGGAGAATAGCCTAGAATGGGGCTAATTCGGGTAACCAAATCAGACAAATGACGCAAGTACCGACCTCAAATCAGCCGTACGACAGCCAGCTGGATGACACTGATCTGCTGACAGAAATTGCCATTCTTTATTACCAGCAAAGCGCCACCCAAGAGGAAATTTCCAAAAAGTTTGGCGTATCCCGAGCCAAAGTCAGCCGGTTGCTTCGACGGGCAAGGGAAGAAGGTATCGTAGAAATCACTGTAAAATTCCATCCTGTACACAGCGCCCAACTTGAGCGCCGCTTGATGGACCGGTTTAACCTGAAACGCGCATTGATTGCCCTTGACCAGCCCAACGTCAAGGAACAACGGATGCAGGTCGCGACGCTTGTTTCTGCCTATCTTGATGGCAATTTACAAGATGGTATGACCGTTGCTGTAGGCCAGGGACAAAACGTCGCGGCGGTTGCAGATCACCAAGGAATTGTCTCCCACCGTAACGCCCGCTTTGTGTGTGCGATAGGAGGAACCCACCGAAGTGGCGATACCATTAACGCTGACCATATCTGTCGCCGACTTGCCAAGAAATATGGAGGCAGCAGCGAGACTCTCTATGCTCCAGCTTATGTAGAGAGCGAAGCTTTCCGCCGCCTTTTCCTCGAACACGCAACTATTGCTGAAACCCTGAACCAGGCAAGAAAAGCCGAGTTTGCCTTGGTTGGTATCGGTGACATGGACGAAAACAGCCATATGGTGAAACTCGGGTGGTTTTCATCCCGCGAATTTGTTGAAGCAAGGCTGAATGACGGCATTGTAGGCGATATAGGTGGATTCGATTTTTTCAAATTGGATGGTAGCCGCGCTGACACGCTGATGCGGGGACGTGTCGTTGGACTTGAAATGTCCGATCTGCAAAGAATCCCAAATGTTATAGCGATGGCCAGTGAGAGCCGGAAAGCGTTGGCAATCCTTGGCGCGTTGAGAACCGGTGCAATTGATGTTCTGGCTACCAGTGTAAGCTGTGCGATGGCTTTACTAAATATGTCTGACAACGCCGATTAGGGTGACCCTCATCAATGAAACCGGGTCTGTCACCCGGTTTTTTGTTATCTTGTTGTAACCTGTCATCTTCCGCATCCCATATTATTTTCAGCAAATTCATTCACGGCACACCGCGCATCCCTCACAGCTTGAGCACATGATTTCGCCCAAAACATCTGTGCAAGAAACCTCAGATTCACCGCCCTGACGCAGCTTAGTGATCACGATCACATTAATCATTTCTCTATTGGTTGATTAATATCATCTATCAAATGAATAGATTGACAACTCACGCAAAAAACTCAAAGATCGCCCTATCATTTGCTCACGCATATAACATTTGTTCACGCACTAAAAAAAGTGCTACAAGATGAGCAGAATGATACTTGTTAAAATTTGATTACGCAGCTGGCTGACAGCCGCCTCCTCAGCTGCTTACTTCCAGGAAAAACAGAAGGTTGAGTGTGATGAGCAACAAACTGGAACAACTTCGTAACTTCACCACCGTTGTCGCAGACACAGGTGATATCGACGCAATGGCTAAATACAAGCCACAGGATGCTACAACTAACCCTTCTCTGATTCTTAAAGCTGCGCAAATCCCTGAGTATGCGTCGTTGATTGATGAAGCTATTTCTTGGGCAAAATCCCAAAGCAATGATGCAGACCAGCAAGTATCTGATGCTTGTGATCGTCTTGCGGTCAACATTGGTAAAGAGATTCTAAATATCGTACCAGGCCGGATCTCTACCGAAGTAGATGCCCGTCTTTCCTACAACACCGAAGCCAGTGTTGAGAAAGCACGCCGCTTGATCAGCCTCTACAATGAAGCCGGTATTTCAAATGACCGTATCCTGATTAAATTGGCTTCTACTTGGGAAGGTATCCGCGCAGCTGAAATCCTCGAAAAAGAAGGCATCAACTGTAACCTGACGCTTCTGTTCTCATTTGCCCAGGCTCGAGCCTGTGCCGAAGCCGGTGCGTTCCTCATTTCTCCATTCGTTGGCCGTATCATGGACTGGTACAAAGCCAAAGAAGGTCGTGATTTTGAACCTTCAGAAGATCCAGGCGTACTGTCTGTAACCAAGATCTACAACTACTACAAAGAACACGGTTACAACACTGTCGTTATGGGTGCCAGCTTCCGTAACATTGGCGAAATTCTCGAACTGGCCGGATGCGACCGTCTCACAATCAGTCCACAACTGCTCCAGGAATTGAGCGATGCTGATGGCGACGTGGTTCGTAAACTGAACCCCGAAGTAACCGTAAAAGAGCGTCCTGCACCAATGTCTCAGTCTGAATTCCTGTGGGAGCATAACCAGGATCCTATGGCCGTTGAAAAACTGGCCGAAGGTATCCGCAACTTCGCAGTCGACCAAGGTAAACTGGAAGAAATGATCCGCACCCGCCTGTAAGCGAGTGACGCAAAATATCAAAGGGCGGCAGCGAGCCGCTCTTACTTTTTCACGACATTATTCAGGTATTACTGATGGAACGTAAAATCCTTGCCAATGCGATCCGTGCCCTGAGCATGGACGGCGTACAAAAAGCAAACTCTGGTCACCCGGGTGCCCCAATGGGCATGGCCGATATCGCCGAAGTTGTGTGGCGCGGCCACATGAACCACAACCCACAAAACCCGCAATGGGCCAACCGCGACCGTTTCGTACTGTCAAACGGCCACGGCTCAATGCTGATTTACTCTCTGCTCCACCTGACCGGCTATGACCTGTCTATTGATGACCTGAAAAACTTCCGCCAGCTGCACTCCAAAACCCCGGGCCACCCGGAGTACGGTTATGCACCGGGCATTGAAACCACCACTGGCCCACTGGGTCAGGGCATCACCAATGCGGTGGGTATGGCACTGGCTGAAAAAGCCCTGGCTGCCCAGTTCAACCGTGATGGCCATGACATCGTTGACCACCACACTTATGTGTTTATGGGTGACGGCTGCCTGATGGAAGGTATCTCCCATGAGGCTTGCTCCCTGGCCGGTACCCTGGGCCTTGGCAAGCTGGTGGCGTTCTGGGACGACAACGGCATCTCTATCGACGGCCACGTAGAAGGCTGGTTCACTGACAACACTCCGGCCCGTTTTGAAGCGTACGGCTGGCATGTTATCCGTGATGTAGACGGCCATGATGCAGAAGCCATTGAAGCGGCTGTCCAGGCTGCCAAGGCAGAAACCGGCAAGCCAACCCTGATTTGTACCAAGACCATCATCGGTTTCGGCTCACCAAACAAGTCCGGCAGCCACGACTGCCACGGTGCCCCACTGGGTGATGCAGAAATCGCCGCAGCCCGTGAATTCCTCGGCTGGAACCATGGCCCGTTTGACATCCCTGCGGATATCTACGCAGAGTGGGATGCCAAAGAAGCCGGTGCTGCCAAAGAAAGTGCCTGGGATGAGAAGTTTGCCGCTTACGCCAACGCCCACCCAGAGCTGGCTGCTGAGTTCAAGCGCCGTATGGCGGGCGAGCTGCCAGCCAACTTCGCAGAAGAAGCGGACAAGTACATTGCTGAGCTGCAAGCCAACCCGGCTTCTATCGCCTCACGCAAGGCGTCCCAAAACGCACTGGAAGCGTTCGGCAAGATGCTGCCTGAATTCATGGGTGGCTCGGCTGACTTGGCACCGTCCAACCTCACCATGTGGTCCGGCTCCAAGTCCCTGACCCACGATGATGCGTCTGGCAACTACATCCACTACGGTGTCCGTGAATTTGGTATGACTGCCATCATCAACGGTATTGCCCTGCACGGCGGTTTCGTCCCTTACGGTGCCACCTTCCTGATGTTTATGGAATATGCCCGTAATGCCATGCGTATGGCTGCCCTGATGAAGGTGCAGAACATCCAGGTATACACCCACGATTCTATCGGCCTGGGTGAAGACGGCCCGACCCACCAGCCGGTTGAGCAGATTGCCTCCCTGCGCCTGACCCCGAACATGAGCACCTGGCGCCCATGTGACCAGGTGGAATCCGCAGTTGCCTGGAAGCACGCCATCGAGCGTAAAGACGGCCCAACGTCACTGATTTTCTCCCGCCAGAACCTGGCCCAGCAGCCACGTACTGACGCGCAACTGGCGGATGTAGCCAAGGGCGGTTACATCCTGAAAGACAGCGACGGCAAGCCAGAGCTGATTTTCATCGCCACCGGCTCAGAAGTGGAGCTGGCGGTACAGGCAGCAGACCAACTTAGTGCAGAAGGCCGCAAGGTACGTGTTGTATCCCTGCCATGTACTGACGTGTTTGATGCCCAGGATGCGGCTTACCGTGAAGCGGTACTGCCATCTGACGTCACTGCCCGCGTGGCTGTGGAAGCCGGCATTGCTGACTACTGGTACAAGTATGTTGGTTTCGGCGGCCGTATCGTTGGCATGACCAGCTTCGGTGAGTCTGCCCCGGCTGACCTGCTGTTCAAGGAGTTTGGCTTCACCGTTGAAAACGTGGTTGCCAAGGCCAAAGAAGTGCTGGCGTAAATACCGCTGCTTCAACTATAGAGAAACCCGCCTTCGCCGGCGGGTTTCTTTTTTTATACTTTCACGTGTATAGTTTCCGGGTTGTATTTACCCGGCAAAAGATATGCTCATCATTTCTACAAACGTAAGTATCCCTGAAGAAGAAATTCAAATTGTTGCCATACGTGCTCAGGGAGCCGGCGGACAGAACGTAAATAAAGTCTCATCTGCTATTCATCTTAGGTTCGACATTTCGTCTTCATCCTTACCTGAGTTTTATAAAGAAAGGCTGCATGCTCTGAAAGACCAACGTATCACTAAAGACGGCGTGATTGTGATTAAAGCACAGCAATTCCGAACTCAGGAGATGAACAAAGCCGATGCACTGGAACGTTTGCAGTCACTGATAAAGTCTGTAGCTGTTGTCCAAAAAACGCGAAGAGCCACCAAACCAACCCGTTCATCACAAAAAAAGCGTGTTGACACTAAGACGAACCGTGGAAAAACCAAACAACTCAGGCAAAAAATCAGGTACTGAAAGACATCCTCGGCGCCTCAATTTGTTCTAGCCCTAACAACCGTTTGTTCGAATACTATCGATACCAGGAAGTCAGGACACAATTATAGATAAGCCAATGAGCATCACTCGCGAAGAATTCTATGGTGATTGATTTTGTCGACGATTTCTTTAACCGTACCTTCGACACCTTCTTCCTTTTCAATAACACGGGTATCATTGCCATCGAGTAAAACAAGATATTCGCTGTCTTCAGAAAACACACTGAGCAAATGTCGGTTGTCACCTCGCCTATGGACAATATTAATTGGTTCATTCCCTCCCCATATATCGCCAATCCATTTGGTATAACACTGTTTACCTGATACCAACCCATTGAGACTGTTATATACATCTATCTGTTGATATTGGTCATCATTAATATATCTCTCGTCACCATATACCATTACAAAAGGGATCATTGCTGGAGCCCGTTCTGCTCCAAATATTTCAACCTCTTTTTTCTTAATCGGAACCATAGCATGGTGATCACCAACAATCATCATCAACCCGTTCTCAAAAAAACCAGTCTGCTTTAATTCATCATAGAATTTCCCGATCTGGTCATCAGCGTAGCGAAAAGCTTTTTCTTCTGACTTTTCTTTCGTTACTGGGTCAAAAAAGGGATGATGGGTACTAACCGTTTTAATAAAAATAAAGTACGGAGTTTGATTCAGTTCAATCCTTGAAAATACTCTGTTGTAAAGTGCTTCATCTGCGGCCGCTTGAAAGTGGAACCGTTCAAAGTCATCGTAATAAGGGTGTTCATGTCCCTCTACGTAATCAAAACCAACACTCTCTGCCCACTCTCCAGTACGAGAAAATGACAAATCTGCTGTGGTAAGAAATTCAGACCTATACCCATACTCTTTCAACACATTGGGCAAGGATGCGGCAAACCCGAATACACCATTGAAACTTTGCCCTCCAGCCTCTTGGAATGTTGCAGGGGGATAAACAGGCACTTCACCCGTCAGTAAAGAACGAACACCATCCTCTGTTGTAAATCCGTTTGCATGAAAATTCGTTAGTGCAATATGCTTTTTCGCAATGCTATCCAGCCTCGGAGTCCAGTCCTTTATTCCAGAAAACAATTTACTTTGATAAACTGACAATGATTCCACCATCAAAATAATAATGTTTTTCTTCTCACTCTTCCTGTTATAACAAACCTGATTTTCCAAATATTTAAAATCAGCAACGAAATCGGTACTGTATTGCTTTCGCTCAGCCAATACCATAGTGTTATAATCTATGATGTTTTTAAATACCCACGAATGAGTGTAATTTTTATTTGAATCTAATGCCATTCCTGCCATAGTACAAAAAACAAAGCTAGATATTGCAGACAGGTAAATAAAATGGTTGAATTTACCTTGAACTTTCCAAGGATTAAAAACAATACAAATGACCGCGCAAGAAATTAACAAGAGCAATGTCAAATTCACAAGTCCCACATCCTTGTTAATCTGACTCAAATATTCAATCGCATAACCACTGTACTTAATAACATCATCTATAACCAACCGTGAGTTAAAGTTATACATTACGTAGACATCAGTCATGTACAAAATCAACAATAGTAGAGCCATAATACGGAGCAGTACTGAAATAACGTATGGCGTTTGTCTTAATATGGAAACGTAAAATATCGTAATAGTAATGAAGATATAAAAACTGTCATGCAGTAGAACCTGAAAACTTCCCCATAAGCCGCGATCTGCATAATAGTCAGTGAAATACTTAACGAAAAGCGCTTTCTTAAACAAAGCAACCAGCATTACTGGTACAAAACTTACCAGGAGCAGTTGTTTCAGCCATTTAAATAAAGTCAAAAAGCCCCCATGCACATCTGTAACCTATTGACAAAACTAGTTATTACATCATCCATAACACCTATTCTCAGTATTGATACACACAAAACATCTGTCAAATAGGGCTGGTTTCCACACGCGATTGTTTAAAGGGATATAAGACATAGGAACGAAGTTGACTATCCCGAAAGTAAGCAAAGAAGATCAGGGGAAGAACATCCACTGGATTTCAACCAAAATGTGTTTATACAACTGAGACAAAACAAGTTTATTTCCAAACTATTCGGGATTTGAGACTAAGATCACTTTCATTTCAAACTGTTTCTAACTAATGTATGAATTGCAGGGCAGACGTGTGGCTTCATTGATCTATGGAAAGACTGGTAGCGTGTGGTTCAGACCTATCAATATCGGTAAAATCCAAATCGAATGAAGTACGTTGCCGGTGTAATAGAACTGGTTATGCAATAACGCTGTTATACACTTCGTGATGGCACTCGCTTTCTGAAGACGACTGGCTCCTGAAGATATAGATGCGTTCTGACTGTCATAATTGAGTTATTAACCTGGCTTAAAATGCTTTGTGCAGAGTAAGTTAGTACATATATTCAGGAGACATCATGTCTAAGGCAACTGGTACCGTTAAGTGGTTTAACGAAGAAAAAGGTTTTGGTTTTATCTCTCAGGAAAACGGCCCTGATGTGTTTGTACACTTCCGTGCAATCACTGGCGACGGCTTCCGTACTCTGAAAGAAGGCCAGCCTGTTGAGTTTGATATTGAGCAAGGCCAAAAAGGCCCTCAAGCGGCAAACGTCGTTAAACTCTAAGCTGACACCAGCACAGATTGAATTTTGGCGGGGTGCTTTCTAGCATCCCGCTTTGTTTTTGCTCTTCATATACCAAACAGGTCTCCACAAAACTCTCAAAATTCTACAGCCATCCCCTATTTGACCTTCCATATGCATCAGATCTGATTTTCAGTCTCAATTTCTTGAATTAAGCAGCTTTCTCACCAATTATTAGTTCGTAGTTTAGTATGCAACCGGAGTCAAGATGCTCGAGAAATGCCTAATCGTTGATGATCATGAGGTAGTTAGGGAAACACTCGCTCTGATGACGGCAGCTGTGGGTTTTAAAGCATCGATCCAGGCGGAAGACGGCGCTCAGGCAATTTCATTGCTTTTCCATCAGCAACCCTCTTTTGTCATTACCGATCTTCAAATGGAGCCTATTGATGGGCTTGAACTACTCCGACTTCTTCGGAGCGGAAGGTTTGGACTACGGCATGATCTTCCCATTGTAATATTGACCGCTAACGCTTCAGAGCAAGTGATCGCGCAGTGTATCGCTTTTGATGTAGACGCTTTTCTTGTTAAGCCCGTAAGCAGGGAAGCCCTTATTGAGAGGATTAAGCAACTTCAGGTTCACCCCAAAATTAAGAAAAGCCCAGACTATTACTTTTCACTGTATCAAAAGGATCCAGCCAAGAGCACTCACTTCCAGGCTGACGGTGCTGTTGCCTTTATTGGGGATGACAATGAAATCCTTGCTATGGATGATGATTTTTCGAATACAGAAGACGATGGTTTCTTTGTTGTCGATGTGGGCGGCGATGCAGATTACACTCTGGAAGTGAAGCCTGAATCTTACTTCATCCGCTGGCAAGATAAATATTCTGTCGGCAACGTAGATCTTGATGACAGCAATCGACAATTTGTGAATATCATCAACCAGGCTTATACCGCAATCCAGAACCATGAAGATTCAAGAAATCTTGAAAGGTTTGCAACCTTATTCAACGAATATATAAACCGACATATTCCCCTGGAGGAAGCGTTGCTGGTAGACAGTGAATATCAGGGTCTAACAGCACATACCAACGAACATAAAAAGTTGCTGCAGCAAACCAACGTCATACTGCTTCGTTGCCAGGCTGAGCCCAACCGGTATAAAACCGACTTTTTTAAGTTGTTGCGATACTGGTGGTCACAACACATTGTCAAAAGTGACACTGCTTACCGGCATCATCTGGAGATGTATGAACAAATGAATGAGGGCGGATAACCGCCCTATCTATTCAACTGTTACTTTTCACGCCTTCACATTCATTACATTTGTGTTAACTGTCAGTAAAAATGGCCGTCATTTTTACTGATGAACCCACCTACTGATTGCCTTTATCCCAATCCCTGTAGATAAGCGTCTCGAAAGCAAAAATGCGAGTCACAACAAATCTTGGAAAGCCATATTGTTAGTTCAGCCTCAACTCTGCTTAATCATGTTGCGCCGATTGAAACACACATTATCTTTACCAGTATAACAATCCATTAATCATTTTTATTTTGCTTGCTGAGAGACAAAACACTATGCCTAAGATCATTCCATTTCCCAGAATTACAGACAGTCCCCAACAGGATGTACCAGCAAACTTCTTGGCTGATGAAATAAAGGAAGAGCTTGCTGCTTTGACATCCGATCCGTATCTGATTGATTCAGTACTGGCTAAAATGACCCCCCTCCTGGAGATAATCAACGAGGAACCGGAAGCTATCTTCGAAATGTCAGAAGAGGGATGCGGTCTTAAAGATCAAATTGAGCAAGTCCAAGTGTTACAAATGCAGTTCAACGAACTTATTACAAAGGTGCTCTCTGAGAGAATCCTTCGAGAAATGGAGTTCTACCACTCATCTGATAACTGCCATCATTCCCGAAACTGATTCTCCTAAAACCAACACCCACACCGCAGCCCGATGGTACTTTCAACCCTCGGGCTGTACTGGGTCAGCCCCCACACAAAATGTACATATAATAAGACACCTCTCTTTCGTAGCCCACCAAAGCGTTGAACTAAAATTAAATTTTTATTACCAGTAAAAATTTAAACTCAATAAAATCAAAGATATAGCCATAAAATATCGTCTTAATATTAAGACAAGGTTGAAAAATATATTTAGAGCTCTAATATATTTAGTGAATGCTTAGACCACTAAATATTATGGATATTGAAATCACTAACAGGGACACAGTGGCCGAGAAAGCCACAACTGCTATAACCAGCGAAATAACATTAAGAAAACCAAAAAAGACTGATGGAACCCTCATTTATGAACTGATCAAAAACAGTCCACCACTCGATGTAAATTCATCGTACTGTAACTTTCTCCAAGCAATACACTTCAAAGATACCTGTATTGTTGCCGAGCAAGGCAACAAGATTTGTGGGTTTATTTCCGGGTACTTACAGCCAGAAGACAGTGAAACGCTTTTTGTCTGGCAGGTAGCCATTGCCTCATCTCATCGAGGGCAAGGTCTTGCATACAAAATGTTAGACAACTTGCTCAATCGCAAAGAAGTCGACAATGTTCGTTTTGTAGAAACGACTATCACAGAAGATAACCCCGGATCCTGGGCGTTATTCAAAAAGCTCGACAGTAAACATACCCGCGAAGGAAAGGTTTCCCTGTTTCTTGATGAGTCTTTGCATTTTCAAGGAAAGCATGATTCGGAATACCTTTTCAGAATCCCCATCGCACGCTAATTCATTCCGATTTTTGACCAAATAAAGGGACTGTGATGTCTATTTTTAGCCAGAAAGAGTCAAACGTTCAGTGTTATGCGCGTAACTTCCCTGTCACCTTCAAGTCAGCGAAGGGAAGCTGGCTTTTTGACCGTGACGGTAACCAATACTTGGACTTCCTTTCCGGAGCAGGTGCACTGAATTACGGCCACAATAATCCAGTGATGAAGAAAGCCCTGCTCGAATATATCGAAAGTGATGGTGTTGTTCATGGGCTGGATATGCACACTGAGGCCAAAGCAGAGTTTCTTGAAGTGCTGGAATCTCATATCCTCCAGCCTCGCGGCTATGATTATAAAGTTCAGTTTACCGGCCCAACCGGTGCAAACTCGGTAGAAGCCGCTATGAAACTTGCCCGTAAGGTCAAAGGGCGACAAAACATCATCGCATTCACCAACGGCTTCCATGGTGTAACGTTGGGTGCACTTGCAGCGACGGGCAACCAGCACCACCGCAATGGTGCAGGCATACCATTAACCGGCGTCACCCGCCTGCCTTATGAAGGTTATCCCGGAGCAGACAGCCTCGTGATTCTGGAAACCATGCTCAATGACAACTCAAGTGGCCTTGATAAACCGGCGGCTGTCATTTTTGAGCCAGTACAGGGTGAAGGAGGACTTAACGCCGCGTCTATCGAGTGGATGCAAGGGCTTGCCCGAATCTGCAAGGAAAATGACATTCTCCTTATCGCGGACGATATTCAGGCTGGCTGTGGACGTACAGGTACCTTCTTCAGTTTCGAAGTAGCAGGCATCCAGCCGGACATCGTAACATTGTCAAAATCCATCTCTGGTGCCGGACTGCCTATGGCTATTGTCCTACTCAAACCGGAGCTGGATATCTGGAAGCCCGGCGAGCACAACGGGACTTACCGTGGTAACAATCACGCTTTCGTCACCGCAACTGCCGCCATTAAAACATATTGGCATAACAACGACTTCGCGCAGCATATCCAGGAAAGAGCAAAAGAACTCAAAATCGAATTAATGGCTATGCTCGCCCGCCACCCTAGCGTATTCAAAAAGCACAAAGGCCGAGGCCTGATGCAAGGAATTACCTGCCGTAGTAGCGAAATTGCTGCTGAAATTCAGAAGTTCTGTTTTTTCAATAATATGATTATCGAAACAGCAGGCCCTAATGACGATGTGGTGAAGTTTTTCTGCCCTCTCACTATCACATCAGAAGAGCTGGCTACAGGTATTGAAATCATCAAGCAGGCTGCCGCCAAGATTGACGCAGACTCAATGAAAAAAGCTTCTTAGGGAGAAGACGCAAAATGATTGTAAGAACACTCGACGAGTGCCGCCAGAGTGAGCGACGAGTAGCATCAGAGACATGGGAAAGTGTCCGTATGCTACTGAAAGATGACAATATGGGTTTTTCCTTCCATATCACTACCATCTTTGCCGATACGGAAACACATATCCATTATAAGAACCATCTGGAATCCGTTTATTGCGTCAGTGGCGAAGGGGAAATTGAGACTATTGCCGATGGCAAAGTTTACCCTATCAAGCCGGGCACACTCTATATCCTGGACAAGAATGATGAACATTACCTACGCGCTTACAAAGGTGCAGACATGGTTATGGCATGTGTATTCAATCCGCCTCTGACCGGCCAGGAAATCCACGACAAAGATGGCGTTTACCCGCTTCTGGAAGAATAATCAAAGCACAAGGACACGCACATGACTCATACCGTTGAAAAGATCGGCGGTACATCGATGACGGCATTTGATGCCGTCATCAATAACATCCTGCTTTATCCCGAAAACCCGTACCAACGTATTCTGGTTGTCTCTGCCTACAGTGGCATCACGGATGCATTGCTGGAGTGTAAGCGTTCGGGCAATCCGGGAATTTTCCGTTTGGTTGAAGCAGGCGACGAACAGTGGCGAGATAATCTGGATGCGCTGCGCCAGCGAATGCTGCTGATCAACGGCAATATCTTCGCAGACCCCTATTACCGAAACAAGGCAGATACTTTTATCACTGAACGCCTGGAAGGTGTAGCGGGTTGTATTGAAAGTATTCTGCACACCTGCAAGTTCAGCCAATTCTACCTGGAAGATCATCTGCCGCAACTTCGCGAAATGCTGGCTGGTATTGGTGAAGCACATAGTGCGTTCAATACGGCACTGCTGGCACAGACCGTTGGCCTCCAGGCCACTTTTGTGGACCTGTCCGGCTGGCACAGTGACATGGATAAATCTGTAGACGAGGTGTTACATGAAGCAATGGTTGATATTGATCTCTCTGCCACACTGCCGATCGTTACCGGTTATGTTTGTTGCAGAGAAGGACTAATGCGCACTTATGACCGTGGATACAGCGAGATGACTCTCAGTCGTCTGGCGACTGTTACCAAAGCTCACACCGCGGTTATCCATAAGGAATATCATCTTTCAAGTGCAGATCCCCGACTGGTTGGGGTAGAAAATGTCCGTCCAATTGGTGACAGCAACTACGATGTTGCAGACCAGTTGGCAAACCTTGGGATGGAAGCGATCCACCCACATGCGGCATCAGGACTGCGCGCTGCCGGTATTCACCTCCAGGTTAAAAATACCTTTGAGCCGGAGCATAACGGCACACTGATCTCCGGGCTGTACAAACCCAAACAGCAGCAAGTACAGATTATCGCTGGCAAAGAAAATGTCCTGGCGCTTCACCTGTTCGACCAAAATGCTGTCGGCAATATGGAAGACATCGGCTACGAGCTGATCCAGGTTATCCGAAGGGAAAATATTCGCCTTATCAGTAAAGAGATGAACGCCAATTCACTGACGTATTATCTCGCTGGCCCAACCGCCATCCAAAACCGGATTCTGGAAAAAGCCAAAGCCATCCGGCCGGATGCTCAGGTGTCCGGAAAACGTGTCGCACTGGTTTCTGTGATTGGTTGCCATATCGACACAAACATTACCCTGAGCGAAGGCTTGCTTGCGTTACTCAAACTGGGCATTACCCCTAAAGCTGCCCATGCTTCCATGAGGAATGTAGACGTTCAGTACGTCGTCCGTGATGTGGAATACCAAGATACCGTGAAAGCACTTCATGCCGCGTTTGTCGAAAACGGGGAGAAGACAGCTTCAGCCCACCTTGCAACCATCACAGCGGCATAGCGACCCATAGTTTTCTTTTGTATTGATAGTGCCCTTGCCATCACTTCGGTGATGGCTTTTTTTGTTTAAGAAGATGCTCATCTTCTTGCGCTAGTGAAAATCAGGGCATAGAATTACTGTATAAACATACAGTGGTTATTTTATGATCGATGCAATTCTGAAGCAGCACCGCTCGCAAATCTGGTTTGCCAATCAACTTCACCAGGATGCAGCACATTCAGACCCTACCGGTTTTAGCAACCTGGACCATGCCCTGCATGGGGGATGGCCGGCATCCGGCTGCATTGAACTCTCCTGTACCCAGCAGGCCATTGGTGAATTTGCCCT
The DNA here is from genome assembly GCF_036825535.1 of Parasalinivibrio latis. Classification (GTDB taxonomy): domain Bacteria; phylum Pseudomonadota; class Gammaproteobacteria; order Enterobacterales; family Vibrionaceae; genus Parasalinivibrio; species Parasalinivibrio latis. Next base: position 1,466,865 of record NZ_CP098813.1, on the reverse strand, counting down.
GCTGCTTCCTGCATTACAAACACAACTTCAAAATGACCATATTGCTCTTGTGATCAACCTTCCCGGGCACCTCAACCCCCATCCTCTCGTTGAAGCCGGGATCGACCTGAAAAAGGTAGCGATCATCAACTGCGATCCTGCATCAGCCTTATGGTGTGCTGAGCAGTCTTTGAAAAGCGGCTGTTGCCGGACGGTTATACTCTGGGCATCCCCCCTGAGTGTGACACAGGCCAAACGCCTCCAACTGGCGGCACAGGAAAATCACAGCCGGATATTCGTGCTGACATCAGCCTCAAGTATGGAAACGGCGTTGCCTATCGCCTGTCGTTTAATACTTTCCCCAAGCCAGAATCAGCTTCATATTCGGGTAGCCAAGCAAAAGGGTTTACCTTCCTCACCGGTATTAATTGATGTATTCCAATTTTCCCAACCGGGATATAACAGCCAACAGCAGGAAAACATTTCGGCAAATCACACCGGCAATATCGTAAGGCTTCACCGTTAATGCTGTGGCTCTACCTCCATTTTCCCCAATTGCAGCTGGATAGCCTGCAACGGACTGCCGGATACGATCAGGCAGTCATCATCGTCAATGAACAAAGCCACCAGGTAGTACAGTGCAACATCCCCGCCAGGGACGCAGGCATCGTACCCGGCATGGGTATGGCTACCTCAGCATCTCTTTGCCATGAACTGGCAGTCTGTAAATATGACCTTGCACAGGAAAAAAACCACCTTTCCTACCTTGCCTGGCAGCTTTACACCGTCAGTGCTGAGCTCTGTTTGTTCCCGCCTGACGGAATACTGACAAGGGTCACCCCTATGCTGAAACTCTATGGTTCAGTAGAGGTATTCCAAAGCAAAATCAACGCGATTCTTGCCTCACAACAGGTTCAGTTTCACTACTGTTTTTGCCCGGTCGCTACCGCAGCCCGGGTATTGGCAAAAACCGGCTGTAACCGGGTAATCAATGATAACGACACCACGATCAAGGCACTGGCAACCCTTCCGGTGACCACCCTGGATTTACCGGGAGGCCACGCTGAAAAACTGCATCGGGTAGGTATTCATTACGGTAAACAACTTTTTTCCCTGTCGCGTGCAGAGCTGGGACAACGTTTCGGCCAGGAAATGACAGAGCACCTGCTTAAATTACAGGGTAAACACCCCGAGAGCTTCCGCTGGTTTTCACCGCCGGATAAATATAACCAGAAGATCGAATTGCTTTTCTCCGCTGACAATACTGACGCCCTGCTCTTTCCCCTGCGCCGGATGCTGTCAGATATGGAAGCCTTCCTGACTATCAGAGGCAGTGTGGTACCGGCCCTGGAACTGGTTCTTACCCAGAGTGAGGATCACCCGGAGCTCCGGCTGACGCTGGTCGCCGCTTTCCCGGAAGACAAAAGCCGGATCTGGCTGCAACTGGCACAGCTTAAATTTGAAAAGCTGACACTTGCCGCCCCTGTCACCCACATCGCCCTCAAAGCTGATTCCCTGCTCAAGAAGCAGGAGCCGACACTGGATCTCTTTTCTACCCAGTCAGGCACCCTGACACCGGCAGAGCTGATTAACCTGCTCAAGGCTAAGGTGGGTGACAGCAATATCTTCAGCCTCTCCCTTGCCAGCGACCACCGTCCCGAAAAGGCAATGATGACCATTCCTCCACTGACAGAACCGGCTCCCCTTGAACCCCAGCTAAACCGGCCGACCATTCTGTTCAGCGAGCCCAAGCCTCTCAGCCGGAAACCCGTCCTGATTGCCGGGCCAGAACGGGTAAGTTGCGGGTGGTGGGACAAGGATGCCGTAAAGCGGGACTATTACACCGCACGCTTTGCCAATGGCCAGCTTATCTGGGTATTTCGGGAAAGCGACGGTCGCTGGTACCAGCACGGGGTCTTCTGCTGATGGTTGAAAACACCGGTTATGCAGAGCTTCACTGCAACACCAATTTCAGTTTCCTTACCGGCGCCTCCCATCCTGAAGAGTTAATTATCCAAGCGGACAGGCTCGGCTATCAGGCATTGGCAATTACTGATGAGTGTTCGGTCGCCGGTGTGGTAAAAGCCTTCCGGGCGATTGAAGATGAGAAACTTGCGATAAAACTGATAGTCGGGTCAGAATTCCTGCTGGAAGGTGAAACTCTGGTGCTCCTTTGCCCAAACAAGGAAGGTTGGGTAGAACTCTGTACCCTCATCACCACCGGGCGCACGCGCAGCCCAAAAGGGAAATACCGGATCGAGCGGGAGGATTTTAACAAAATAGCCCACTGCCTCTGCATCTGGGTACCCTGCTACCCTGGTTCAAACAGGGATCAGGCCGGTTTTGCATCCTGGCTTAAAAAACGCTTTCCCCGCCGGTTATGGATTGGGGCATCCCGGCTGCTGCGCCCGCAAGAACAGGCTTACCTATCAAAAATTGAAACCCTGTCTGAGCAGTTGAATTGCCCGGTAGTCAGCACCAACCATGTCCAGATGCATGACACCAGCCGCCAGCCACTTCACGATGTACTGACCGCTATACGAACCAACACCCCTATCTCCCAGTGCGGAACTACTTTGTGCGGTAATACCGAAAAGGTACTGAAACCCCTGGATAAACTTGCCAAGCTCTACCCCACGGCATGGCTTGAAGAAACCCGCCGCGTTGCAGGCCGTTGCTATTTTTCCCTTGATGAATTGCGCTACCAGTACCCGGCAGAGCTTGTCCCTCCCGGCTTTACTGCCACCTCCTGGTTGCGGCATCTTGTTGAACGCGGTATCCGGGAAAGGTTCGGGCGTAACCTCAAACCGCAGATCAGGGAAACAATAGAGAAAGAACTTACACTGATTGCTGAGCTCCAGTACGAGTACTTTTTCCTGACTATCCACGATATTGTCCATTTTGCCCGCTCCCGGCAGATCCTCTATCAGGGCCGGGGTTCAGCCGCCAACTCAGTGGTCTGCTATTGTCTGGGAATTACCGCAGTCAACCCAGAGCAAATCAACGTACTGTTCGAACGTTTTATTTCGAAAGAGCGCAATGAGCCGCCGGATATCGACGTTGATTTCGAGCACCAGCGCCGGGAGGAAGTGTTCCAGTACATTTACCAGAAATATGGCCGAAACCGTGCTGCACTGGCAGCCACCGTTATTACCTACAGGTTTAAAAGTGCCCTGCGGGATGTGGGAAAAGCACTTGGCATCTGTGAAACCCAGCTTGATTTTTTTATCAAGAATATCAACCACAGGGACAGATCCCTGGATAAAACCGAGCAACTTTCCAGCCTTGGGCTCAGTACGACATCACATACCGGGCAGTGGCTGCTGAAACTGGTAAATGAGATTAAAGGTTTCCCACGTCACCTCTCCCAGCATGTGGGCGGGTTTGTGATTTCTGCGGGGCCGTTGCACGAATTGGTACCGATTGAAAACGCTGCCATGGCTGACCGAACGGTTATCCAGTGGGATAAAGACGACCTTGAAACCCTGAAATTGCTAAAGGTGGATATCCTGGCTCTTGGTATGCTGACCGCAATACGGAAGACACTGGATTTACTCGAAATCCACCATCGCCGTCGCCTTACGTTGGCAGATATCGGCAATATGGGCGATGACCCCAAGGTTTACAACATGCTCCAGCACGGCGATTCCGTCGGGGTATTCCAGATTGAATCCCGGGCGCAAATGAGCATGTTGCCACGCCTGAAGCCAAAAAGTTATTACGACTTGGTTATCCAGATCGCGATTGTCCGCCCGGGCCCAATTCAGGGAGACATGGTCCACCCTTTCCTCAGACGTCGCTGGGGAATTGAAAAGGTCTCTTACCCTTCAGAGGAGGTTCGTGGCGTATTGGAGCGCACCATGGGTGTCCCTATTTTCCAGGAACAGGTTATCCAACTGGCGATGGTTGCCGCCGGTTTTACCGGGGGTGAAGCTGATCAGCTACGCCGGGCTATGGCATCGTGGAAAAAAACCGGCTATCTGGAAAAGTTCCGTTCAAAGCTGATTGACGGCATGGAGAGCCGGGGCTACCCCAGCCATTTTGCCGAACAGCTTTACCGGCAGATACAAGGATTCGGCGAATACGGCTTCCCAGAATCCCACAGCGCATCCTTTGCAGTACTGGCTTACGTGTCATCCTGGCTGAAATATTATTATCCCGCAGCTTTCTATTGCGGTTTGCTGAACAGCCAGCCTATGGGTTTCTATTCACCTTCCCAGTTAATTCAGGACGCCATCCGGCACCAGGTGGAAGTGCTGCCAGTCTGCATCAACAACAGTGAGTGGGATCATACCCTTACCGCCACACCCCGCGGCATGGCTATCCAGCTTGGCATGAGGCTGGTAAAAGGGTTGGCAAAAAGCTGTTCCGACCATTTGGTCAATGTCCGGCCTGAAAACGGTTTTCAAGCCCTTCATGAGCTCAGTGCTTTTGGTGTTAACAAGCGAGATTTGGAAGCCCTTGCCAGCGCCAATGCCACGCAGGGAATTGCCGGTAACCGTTTTAACGCCAGGTGGCAGATGATGGATGAAAGTGTCCACTTGCCCATTTACCTGCAGGCATCCCAGGGAGCCCCCCTTCAGGATGAGGCACTTCCATCCCCCAGCGAACTGGATAACCTGATGGAAGATTATGATTCAACCGGCCTGACACTTGGGAAACATCCTATCACCCTGCTCGATGAAGCCGGACGGCTTGGCCGGCATACCCTGGCGAAAGATCTGGTAAATGTCCGGCATGGTGCCGTCGCTACTGTGGTAGGCGTAGTGACCGGGCGTCAGCGTCCGGGAACATCAAGCGGAGTCACCTTTGTGACACTGGAAGACCAGACTGGGAACATCAATGTGGTCGTCTGGCTGGCAACTGCCCGGGCGCAGAGCGTGCCTTTCCTTACTTCAAAGATCCTGAAAGTCAGCGGCATTGTGGAAAAAGACGGGGAAGTAATTCATCTCATCGCTGGGAAGATGGAGGATATGACGGCAGAAATTAACAAGCTCGCCGTCAAATCCCGTGATTTTCATTAAACACCCAGTACTTCTTCAATATCGACCACTTTGGAACGGTTAACATTGATTTTCCAGCGTCGGATAGTTTCTTTGCCATGCTGGTCAGTTTCCCTGATTATCAGGTTCAACTGGTGACGTTTCTCAATTGAATCGCGGCTTACCTGCCCGTCTTTCAATTGGTAAATCTTCTGCGCACCGCGGTCCATCAACCGAGAGAGGGAACGCAGGTCGAATTGCCAGATTTCCCTGGTCATATCATAACCGCTCAGAAACTTGGTCGGTGCCATCTGGGTATTGGTTTTGAAGCAGACTACGGTCTCCTCCCGGTGTGTTACTTTTCCACGGCGTGCCTTACGAATAGAGTCCGGCAGCTTTTCATAGGTAGAGTAATCCAGCCATTCCAGCTGACGCCCGATTTTTGCGCCCGAGGTTGAATCCAGAAATTCTTTACGCCAACGTGGGCGTCCCTTGCGAATCCAACTCCACAGCAAATCGCGCAGGTCATCCTTAAACACTTCACGCAGTGCGTAAACACCGGCAATCAGCAGCAGGAATGAAAGGGTTATCTCCCCCAACAAGTGCCGGGCTTTGGTGACGCCCAGGGTAACAAACACCATGATAAATGCCGTTGCAATGCCCTTGACCACTTTCTTGATGTTGTTACCAAGTACCACCTGTCGTTCCCGGATGGTAATGGGGTATTCAATCAGACGGCGCAGCAGGCGCATTTTGTTGGTGAGGCGCGTAGAGTCATTCTGCACCTGTTCAGAGTTGTACCTGTGCTCTGCCCTGTAGGCAATCTCATCCTCACAGAGAGACACCAGACGCTGGCGTATTTCCCCATACGACTTTGATCGGGGCATGTGCGCAAGCAGTGATAGGAAACACTGTTCCGTAAACCACGATAAATAGTTATCAATATTGGCGTAGTACTTTTTCAGTTTTTCTTCTTTTGGCCGGTAACGGCGAAGGCGACGGAGGAAATCCTGCGACAGGGAAATAATGTCTTCCAGTTGCTCCATTACCTCATCTTCACTCTCCCCTTCAACCTCTTTAAACCGCTGGGACGTTTTTTCCAGTGACAACGCAAACTGGAATGCGAACAGGCTGAGGCTCAACCGGTACTGTTCAGAAGACATATTGTCCCGGCTGGCAAGCCGGCTGTGTACCAATGGGAGGTGGTAGCGGTACGTGTAGTATGTACGACTTCCGGAAAGTACTGTCTGGTAGAACGTGTCTTCATTCATAAAGTCTGAAGAGAAGTGCAATTCACCAGGCAAGAAAAGAAAGAATTCAACTTTATGATCCCGGGTTTCTCCACTGACGTTGGACACCCGGAAGCTCAGACCACCACTTTTATCTACAGTGATCAATGTACACCTCGATATGAAACCCCATCATGAATGATGAGTTGATCCTGTGTAGAAACAACAAGTTTCTTGTGTTGCAAGAGTATATCAGAAACAGAAAAAATGTGGTTCCAAAACCAACTCTACCCCATTTTCACAGTTGCATATATTTTCATCACGTTTATTTGCTGGTACTTGCAAGTGTTCTACTTTCAGAGACTTTATCTCCTTATCTCTAATTTAAATCAGTTTTGAGAACTATGTACCTTCCACGAAAAGCAACCAATAACTCATAAATATTATTTTGGGCTATCCAATTTCATGATTGTATGATTTTGAGAAATCCAAAGGGAGGTAATGGAAATGAAAACGTCGATAGTGGTGGCTCTCACCGGCTTGTTATTCTTCAGTTCTCACCTCGCCAGAGCCACGGATCAGCTCACGATACTTTGGGCTGAATGGGATCCCGCTAACTACCTTCAGGAGTTGGTTCTGGATTATGAGGATGAAACCGGTATAGAAGTCATTGTCGAAACGGTGCCCTGGCCCGAGTTCCAGAACAAAGCATTCCGTGAGTTTGTTGCCCGCGGTAATGCCTATGACATGGTCGTTGGTGACTCCCAATGGTTGGGGGCAGGATCTACCGCAGGGCATTATGTCAACTTAACTGACTTTTTTAAGGCCCATAACGTTGCCGAAATAATGTTACCTGCCACGGTTAGCGGTTATGCCGAATATCCCAGTGGCAGCAAGCAATACTGGGCTATCCCACTAGAAGGGGATGCCAACGGTTTTGCCTACCGCAAGGACTGGTTTGAAGACCCGGCTGAAAAGAAAGCCTTCCAGTCGAAATACGGGTATCCACTGGCGGTGCCTGAAACTTGGGCGCAATTACGCGATATCGCAGAATTTTTCCACCGCCCAGACCAAAACCGCTACGGTATTTCCATCTACACAGACAACTCTTACGATGCCCTTGTGATGGGCGTCCAGAATATCCTGTTCTCAATGGGTGCAGATTTGGGTGATCGCCGGACCTATAACGTCCAGGGGTTCGTTAACAGCGAGGCTGCCAATAAAGGGCTGACACTCTACCGGGACCTGTATGCATTCACCCCGCCTGACTGGGGCAAGACTTTCTTCCAGGAAGCAAACATGGCGATTACAGAAGGGTTGGCCGCCATGAGTATGAACTATTTTGCTTTCTTCCCTGCCCTGGCAAACCCGTCCATTAACCCACATGCCACCAATACCGGGTATTTCGCCGTTCCAAAAGGGCCGGATGGACATCAGTTTGCCGCACTTGGCGGGCAAGGTATCTCCGTTGTCAGTTACAGCGACAACATTGCGGCATCCAAGAAATTCCTTGAATGGTTGATCCGCCCCGAAGTACAGGCGCGTTGGGCTGAGCTCGGCGGATATAGCGCCCATACGGCAACTCTGGAGTCAGACACGTTTCGCAAAGCTACTCCTTTCAATGAAGCGTTCTACCAATCCATGGCGATGGTGAAAGATTTTTGGTCAGTTCCGGAATATGCGGAGCTTCTGACAGCAGCCAACCAGCACTGGCACCCGTACGTAGTTACAGGCAAAGGCAGTGCGGCTGAGGCCAATAACGCCGTCGCTGAAGCCTGGACACAGATTTTCAAGAAGTACGGCCGACAGCCCGAATAGGACGTTCCACAGAGCGAAGGACGTGAGAAAGGTATGAGCAGTATGACCCCGGAAGTCAGTACAGTGGCGCACAAGCGCAGGAAAATCAGCGTTGGTGCCAACCTCAGCGATAACGCGCTAAAAAATTGGTTTGTTTATCCGACAATCATTTTCCTGATTGTGTTTAACGTCTTTCCACTGGTCTATTCACTGGGGTATTCGTTTACTGACTACCGGGCGTCAGTCAGTGCCGAAGCGAAATTTATCGGCCTGCAAAACTACCGGGAATTATTGGGTGACGAAGGGGTCTGGCACAGCTTTAAACTGACGGCTTATTACACCCTGATATCCGTCGGGGGTCAGTTGCTCCTTGGATTTGGTGCCGCATTGTTACTGAACCGGGAATTCCCGCTTAAAGGGCTGGTTACTACCCTGATGATGTTACCAATGATGATGTCTATGGCGATCGTCGGGCTTTTCTGGAAGCTGCTCTACAACCCTTCATGGGGAATCATCAACTACCTGATTGGTGCCGATGGCCTGGTGTGGCTCTCCAACCCAGAGCTCGCCTTGCTGGCTGTCGCCATCACTGATATCTGGATGTGGTATCCCTTCGTGATGTTGTTATGTCTGGCCGGGCTGTCAGCGATTCCGCAGTCCCTCTACGAGGCGGCGGCTATCGACAGGGCATCAAGCTGGTTTGTGTTCAGAAACATCACCCTGCCGCTGGTCTCTCCCCTGCTTCTCATAGCAGTAATATTCCGCACTATGGAAGCGTTTAAAACTTTCGACCTGGCATTTGTTATGACCAGCATGGCAGAAACCGAACTGGTATCTATCCGTTTGTTCAAAATGGCTTTCCAGGAGTGGCAAACCGGACGCTCCAGTGCGCTCGCTTACATTATGTTAGTGGGCGTTCTGATTATCACCACGTTGTATATCCGCTACCTCAACAAGCTCAAAGAGCGCTAAGGAGAACAACATGGCGAACAAGAACCCTTTGCTCATAAACAGCGTTCAGCACCGGCTTGCTATAGCAGCGGTTATTACGTTACTGATTGCTTCACTGATTCCGCTGTATTGGATTATCAGTACCAGCTTTAAAAGCCGCACAGAGGCAACATCCGTTCCTCCAACGGTCATCTTCCAGCCGGAGTCAACCTCCTATGTGAAAGCTTTCACCAAAAGGGCGCAGCTTAGAAAGCCTGTTACGCAGGAACAGTTGGACAGTGCCAGTTGGTGGGAACAAAAAATCCTTGAGGACGGTGAGCGTGTTGTGAAAAGCCGAAGCGGAAAGGTACGTTCCTCCGGCTATGCCGACCGTTTTATCAACAGCATTATAATTGCCCTGACCAGCACCTTCCTCGCAGTGTCTATGGGCACGCTGTGCGCATACGGCTTCTCCCGTTTCAGGGTTCCGGGGGAGAAAGACTGGCTGTTCTTTATCCTGTCCACCCGGATGCTGCCTCCTATCGTGGTCGCCATCCCGGTTTTTTTGATGTTCAGGACGGTTGGGCTGATAGACAGCCATCTCGGACTTATCATCCTCTATACCGCATTCAATGTTTCATTTGCCACTTGGCTGATGAAAGGCTTCATCGATGAAATACCAGTGGAATACGAAGATGCAGCACTGGTAGACGGCTATCCGCGCTTTCAGGTGTTTTTCCGGATCACGTTGCCGGAATGTGTCACCGGCATCGCCGCCACATCGGTATTCTGTTTTATCACAGCGTGGAACGAATATGCCTTTGCGCTGATGCTTACCAACAAAAACGCCCAGACGGCACCGGCATTTATACCGGCTCAACTCGGTTCAGGACTAATTGACTGGGGCACTATCGCTGCCGGAACGACGCTTTTCCTCATCCCGGTATTTATCTTTACCTTCCTGCTGCGCAAGCACCTGTTACGCGGCGTAACCTTTGGGGCAGTAAGACGATGAAAGCATGGATATGTGCCCACGCAAGGCAACTTGAAACCCTGAGTATGACCATCATGGTTGCCGGGTTTGTTTTCCTGTGCCAGCCATGGTTCCACCTGCTGTTCAGGTACAGCGTTACCACAATGTTAGTGGGGCTTGTGATGTACAACATTTTCTCTCGCGTTCCTCAACGGCCGTTAGGCACTGCGGGGAGACAGCCATGAGTGAAATCAGAATTCGACGCGCAGAAAAGTACTTTAACGACGTTCAGGTGATCAATGATCTCAACCTGACTATCCCCGACGGTTGTTTCTTCTCACTGTTGGGGGCATCCGGGTGCGGCAAGACCACAACACTCCGGGCAATTGCCGGGCTGGAAACCTTTACCTCCGGCAACATCTTTATTGGCGATTGTCAGGCTGACAGGCTAAAACCGGCTGAACGGGACATTGCCTTTGTGTTTCAGCTTTACTCGCTTTACCCGCACCTGAGCGTGGCAGACAATATCAGCTTCCCGCTCAGGGCTGTTGGGCTGAATAAAAGCGAAATTCGAACCCGGGTTGCCGACGTTTCAACCTTGTTGGGCATTAACAGCCTGCTGGAAAAGAAACCCTCTGCACTTTCCGGCGGGGACATGCAGCGGGTGGCCATAGCCCGTGCACTGGTCCGAGAACCCAAAGCTCTGCTGATGGATGAACCTATTGGCGCCCTTGATGCAACACTCAGGGAACAATTACGGGGTGAACTCAAAGCACTTCACCTTAAACGCCGTACGACCACGGTGTATGTCACCCATGATCAGGTTGAAGCCATGGGAATGTCTGACCTGATAGCTGTTATGCACAACGGCAGGTTGCAGCAGGTTGGTACACCAGAGGATATCTACCTCAGGCCGGCCAATACCTATGTCGCCCAGTTTGTTGGGGCACCGGCGATGAATATCATCCCTGCGAACCTTGTGACCCAAGATGGAAAAACCTGTTTCCTGCCTGAAGGCAGCGATACTTCCCTTCCTTTACCACTGGATCTCCATTCGCAGTGTACCGAGATTAAAAGCAGTGTAGCCGTCGGTATTCGGCCAGAGCATATCCAACGTTCTGAAAAGGGCATCCCGGCAAAGGTTACAGCAGTGGAAAACCATGGCCCCCATAAAGTACTCGCGACAGACATTGGTAATCACCGACTCTACCTGCGGGAAACATCACCGGATGTGAAACCCGGGGATTGGGTAAACCTGTCGTTTGATCCGAACTACCTTCGCCTGTTTGATACCGACAGCGGCCTGTCACTTCAACCGGCGGCATGATGGAGGTTATATGTCAGCACTGACAATAGAAAATCTCACCAAGACCTTCGATCACTCCCGCGCTTTGGACGGACTGTCCCTTGATATCAAAGACGGTGAATTTTTCGTCGTACTCGGCCCAACCGGGGCAGGAAAAACAACACTGTTGCGAACCATCGCAGGTCTCACCAAACCGGATAAAGGCAAGCTCAGGTTGGATGGTTTTGACATCGGCGACATGCCACCGGCGCAGCGGGATGTCGCCATGGTATTCCAGCAATATTCCCTCTACCCCAACCTGACCGTCCGGGAAAACCTTGCCTTCCCGTTAAAGGCGCCGGGGCGTGACTTCACTGAAACCGAGATTGAAAAGAAAATTGCCCGAACAGCGAGTGTACTGAAGATTGAGCACCGCCTGGATGTGCGTACGCAGACATTGTCAGGCGGTGAAATGCAGCGGGTCGCCCTTGGCCGGGCACTGGTTCGTTCCCCTCGCTTGTTTTTGATGGATGAACCCCTCTCTAACCTTGATGCAAAACTGCGGGAATCGCTCAGGTTGGAGCTAAGGGCCCTGCAAAGGGATTTGGGTGCCACTATCGTCCTGGTTACCCATGACCAGACCGAAGCACTCAGCCTTGGTGACCGTATTGCGGTTATCAACAACGGCACTCTGGAACAGATAGGCACGCCTGACGAAATTTATCATTCCCCCGTCAATACATTTGTTGCCGGGCTGGTTGGTAACCCACGCATTAACTTTTTCAGTGACGCTCAGGCAAAAGGCCTGTTTGAATCACTTCCGGCAAATATACCGGAAAACACTTTATTGGGGCTCAGGCCCGAACACCTCCTCGTTACACCGGGAGGAAACACGCCGCTTGCCTCCATTGAGTATTTAGGGGCGGAGCAGATACTGGCATTCGAACATGACGGGAAGCTAATTAAAGCATCGGTCAGCAGTAACAGCCGCTATGACACAGGCAAGCACTACCAGTTACATGCCAATTTAAACAACTACCATTTATTTGATGCAAAGGACGGGCAGCGGCGATATTTGCCAGAGCAGAACAACTCGCAAAGCCCAGCGCAGCGTTAAACCACCACTATGGAAGGACAAAGCCATGAGACTGACAGCACACACCTGGATGAGACCCGAGCCCATCAAGCGCAGTATCGAACGCTGTGCCCAAGTAGGTATAGGCGCCATTGAACTGGCCGGTGAGCCGGACTGGTATTCGTCATCCGAAGTCGATGCCCTCCTGAAAGCAAACAATGTCACCTGTGCAGGTGTAGTCACCCTGACCCTTGGGGAAAGAAACCTGTGTGCCGCAGACTTTTCACAACGGGAAAAAACGGTCGAATTTATGAAAACGGTCGTCACTATGAGCAAAGAACTCGGTGGCACCTTTACAACAGTCGTGCCCTGTACGGTCGGAAAGGTTGTTCCAGACAGCACCCCGGAACAGGAATGGGAATGGCTGGTAGATGGCCTCAGGGAGCTATACGGCCATGCCGAAAAAGAAGGGATTCAGTTGGGGATTGAACCACTGAACCGCTTTGAAGCTTACCTGATAAACCGGGGAGATCAGGCTTATGCGTTGGCTGAACAGGTGGGTCCAAACTGCGGTGTGACACTGGATGTTTTCCACATGCATATGGAAGAAGCTGATCTGCACCGCCCTTTCTACCAGTGCAAAGACAGGTTGGTTAACGTCCATATTGCTGACAATAACCGCTTTGCTCCGGGTATGGGGCAAATCGACTGGCCTGCCCTTCTCAACACACTTCACGCTGTTGGTTACGATGACTGCCTTGCGTTGGAATTTATGCCAACCATCGACCGCTCTCCCCAATTGCGGTACGGCCCGGATCAGGTGGAACGTGATCCGAAAGACGTACCTCCGGAACTTTACCAGTTCATTGTCGACCACGGCTCTAACCTGCTTTCAGACAAGTTTTACACTTCCATGTTCGAAAGCTCGGTGCGCCTTTTAAAACCGCTTTTATGAAGGACTGCAGAACCAAAGGTGGACATATGGTAATCGGTGCACTTTTTCATGTTGCTATCCGTACCAGCGATCTGGAAGGGACTATTGCATTCTATACCCACTTACTTGGAATGCATTTGGCAAAACGTCCGCCATTTGGGTTCCCTGGGGCATGGATTAAGCCCTCATTAACAGATTTGGCACCCACCATCCACGTTTACGCAGGGGACGCAGCCAAAGATGAAAACGGCCATTTTGCACAAGGAACCGGGGTTATCGATCATGTTTCCATGGTCGCATACGGCTACCAGTCATATCTGGAACGCTTTATTGCAACCGGCCTTCCTTACAGGGAAAACCGCGTACCGGAAACCTCTCTCGCCCAGTTGTTCGTCTACGATCCGAACGGTGTAATGCTAGAGCTAATTTTTGATGTGGCAACGGAACCGGATACCCTCGAACAGGCAGTCCCTGTTGAAACGCAGTACAAACCAAAAGAACGCTGGTTCGATGAAACCAGCTACCGGAATCTTTCCGACAGGTTTTCACCGGTGCGCTAAGGGGTCGTGATGAAAATAGCAAAGGTCGAAGCATTTAACCTCCGTGTCCCGATACCAAAAACACAGCAACACGTCAGTGATTTTGGTATCGCCAGTAGCTTTCAAACTGCGTTGGTTAAAATCACGCTGGAGAATGGTCTTTCCGGTTGGGGTGAAGGGCGAATGTCTGCAGGCAGCATTGGGAACCACCACAGTATCTGCCAATACATTGAAAGCGAGATAGCCCCGGTAATTACTGGGATGGAAGCCGGTAATATCACCCTCATCTGGGACACCCTTTACAACGGAACGCGCCAGCACCATGCACTGAAATACGGCCATGTATTTCCGGTTATGTCGCGTCGGGGCATTACGGTTTCTGCGATATCAGCCATAGATATCGCACTTTGGGATCTGTTTGGTAAGTCTACTGGCCTGCCCGTCCACCAATTGCTGGGCGGGAAACGGGCTGATTCATTCCCGGCTTATGGTTCCGGAGGCTGGACTGATGCATCAAAAATCGGTGAAGAAATGGCGCGTTACCGGGATATTGGACAGTTTAAGACGCTCAAAATGCGCGTTGGTGCCCAGGACGGCTCTGCAGAGGCATCTGCTGCCCGTGTGGCTGCAGCACGGAAAGCACTGGGCACTGATATAGAAATTTGCTGTGATGCCCACGGCACTTTTACCGTCAGCCAAGCAAAAACATTCTGTCACCTGGTAAAAGAACTTGGGATTGGCTGGTTGGAAGAACCGGTCGCTGCAGACGATATCCGAGGAATGGCTGAAGTGCGGGCTTCAACCCACATTGCCATTTCTGCCGGCGAAAGCGCCTCAACCCGGTTCGAATTCCGAGACCTTATAGATGCCCGTGCGGTAGATATTGTCCAGCCGGATCCCGCAATTTGTGGTGGCATCACGGAATCCCGGAAAATTGCAGCCCTGTGTGAAGCTGCGAATTTACGGTTAGCGCCCCATTTGTGGACAGGTGCACCGGCTTTTGCCGCTGGGCTTCACTTGTTAGCGGCAAGCTCAGCCGGTTTTACCGTAGAGTACTCCCTTGGTGCAAACCCACTGATTCATGACCTGATTGAAGAAAGCTTTACTGTCGTAAACGGCAAAATTGACATTCCGGAGCGCCCAGGCCTTGGGATCACCGTCAGAGAAGATTATGTTAAGAAATACAGCGTCTAAAACAGAACAACGAGAATAAGATTATGACGGAAGATTCTTCCCCTTTATTCCAATTGCTTCACCTCATTCACCATGAGGAATTCAATCCGGGAGACCGATTACCCACAGAAAGGGAGCTGGCGGAAATGTTCGGTACCAGCCGGGTTTCTATCCGAACAGCCCTTAACAGACTTGATGCTTTGGGTGTTGTTGAATTAAGGCCCCGTTCAGGTATTTATATACATCCCGACCCATTACAACGTAGCATTGAGTGCTTGGTTTTAATGGAAGAAGCCGGGCTTCCCATCAGTCATGAGCAGATACTCCATGCTGTTGAAATACGTTCTTTGCTTGAACTTGAAGCCATCAAACTGGCTTGTCGCAGGCGCACTAACCATGATCTTGCCCGTATCCATGACGTACTCAGTGAGAGCCAGGCAACACTCCTAAGTGGTGGCAACCTCGCAGCCCTTGACCCCAAATTTCACCTGGCCTTGATAACAGCTGCCCATAATCCGGTGCTTACCCACTTTGTCGCCTCTTTTTACCGTATGTCCAAACGTCGTCGTGACGTGTTTTTTGCTGACCCGGAACAGAACCTTCGCTCGCACCGGCAACATGTAAGGTTGTGTGAAGCGGTTGAAGACAGGGATGAGGAAAAAGCTATTTCATTGCTTGAAGAGCATCTGGTAGGCGTAGGCGAGTACTTTGAACAACTCAGCCAGAACGAAAAACCGGAATAGGACAAATACCATGGCTAACAGACATTCCCGCCCTCTTGTTGTCACAACGCAAGCCATGCAAGAAAACATACAGCGCTCACTTGTTGAGTGGGCGAATGTCCGGATACCTGAAAATGAGTCCCCCGATGAGCTTCGGAAATGCTTGAAAGAAGCAGATGCGGTGATTGTCCGAACCACACTGCCAAAGGATATATTCGACGACACACCAAAACTCGCCATCGCAGCCCGGCACGGTGTCGGGCTTGACATGATTCCGGTATCGCAGGCTTCCGGGAAAGGGATCCTGGTGACCAATACCCCAAATGCCAATGCCAATACGGTGGCTGAATACGTTACCGGCATGATACTCACAGTCCGGCGGTCAATCCTGCAGGTACGTGATGCCATGACTCCGTACAGTCAGACTGGCTGGTTTCAAGGGCGTGCACTTGCTGTAAATGGGCTTGAGTTGTCCGGCTCAGCTATCGGTATTGTCGGCTTTGGCGCGATAGGAAAACGGCTGGCAACAATTTTAAAGTCATTGGGATGTGATGTTTCTGTTCACACAAGAACTGTCCCCGAAAACCAGGAATACCCTTTTTTAAGTTTGCCGGACCTGGCGAGGCAGTCTGACGTATTGGTCATAGCCTGCCCGCTGACGGAACAGACCCGGGGTATGATTGACAGGAAGTTACTCTCTCTTATGTCCCCAACCAGCCTTCTGGTCAATGTTGCCCGCGGGCCAATCGTTGACATAGATGCAGTTGCCTGTGCCCTTATCAAAGGCGAAATTGGTGCAGCAATAATGGATGTCCACCACCAGCACCCTCTCCCCGATAACTCCCCTATTCTCACAGTTCCCAACCTCCATATCACTCCCCATATTGCGGGTATGTCACACAACAGCATGGGGCAGATTGGAACCCGGTGTGTTGACTCGGTAAAAGCCGCGCTGGCTGGGAAACATCCAGAAGATTTGGTTAACCCGGAAGCATTTCAGGCTTTTTCACTGCGCAATCTCCATCGATTTTTTTGATGAAACACCCAGCATGGGAATTTTCCAATCGGAGCAACAACTACCGTTCTTGATTGCGCTGATTAGCATGAAAAGTGCGGGTTCAGGCTTGTAATTTCAAAAAATCCCCGGAAGTAAAATTGTCATACCGATGTCACATTTATGCATGTGCGCAAAAATGCATCAATTTTAAGATTTCCAATTTTAATCCTTTATTTTCAGTGCATTGAAATCAAATACACAAACTCATCAACGCACTTATCCACAGAAACAGTAGATAACTGTCTCCTGATTAATGCACAAAAGTCATACGCGTTTGGGGTTTCAAACGTTCAAAATTTAGGGTAGTCGTGAAACAGGAATTGCCATTTGGCCTTTCCAGCATCCTGCCAGGAATCTGTTTCGATTCGGATTACAACAATGCTGCAGGTTGGAAGGTTTTCTACGTCGAAGCCAAATTGGTTTACCAGCTCATTCAGTGCAGGATTATGTGCTACCAGCATCGCGTTTTCGTAACCATCTTCAAAACCGGTGATCTGCTCAAGTAACTCCGAGCAATCTTCGGTGTAGAGGTTTTTCAGGATTTCCAGTTGGGGACGGGAATTTAGCCCCGTAGCAAAAACTTTGGCCGTCGACTCCGCTCTCACGGCAGAGCTGCTGTAGATAATATCGGGGAGTACCAACCATCTATTAAGGCGACGCACCATTTCAGGCACGTTCTTCTTTCCCCGGCTGTTTAGTGGCCGGTCATGATCTTTCAGTCCAGGGTTGTCCCAGCTTGATTTAGCATGCCTGAGGAGAAATAACCATTTCATTGCTCGTCCTTGTTGCTATCGTACTTCCATGTGCCTACAACGAAAAAAGCAGCCTGACGCTGCTTTTTTGCTATCAAAGCGACTGCCTGTCAGGAGTGCCCAAGAATTTCACGGGCGCGATCCTGAACCACTTCAACCAGAAGATCAGGCTGGAATTTGGAGATAAAGCGGTTACAGCCAACCTTTTCTACCATAGCTTCATTGAAGCTGCCGCTCAAAGAGGTGTTAAGTGCGACGAAAAGATCACTCATGCGATTATCACTGCGAATTTCGTAGGTCAGCTTATAGCCGTCCATTTTCGGCATTTCCGCATCGGTAATCATCAGAAGAATTTCATCAGTGACTTTCTTTCCTTCATCACACCAACCCTTGAGGAGATCCAGAGCTTGCTGCCCATTCTCACACTCAATGCACTCCAGACCAAGTTGCCCAAGCGTTTGAACAACCAGTGAGCGTGCCGTTGAAGAGTCATCAGCAAGAAGTACTTTCTTCCCAACCAGGTATTCGGACAACGAAGTATCCAGTACATGCTCGGAGATCTCGATATCATAGGTCACAATCTCAGCAAGGACCTTTTCTACATCGATAATCTCTACCAGCTTTTCTTTGCCTTCATGTTCCAACCGGGTAATGGCGGTCAGGTAGTTTGAACGTCCAGCCCCCTCGGGTGGTTCCATAATCTGGTCCCAGCCCATGTTCTGGATGTTAACGACTTGCCCCACAAGAAAACCTTGCACCGTACGGTTGTATTCCGTGACGATCATATTGCAATCTTCTGTCACAGCGAGCTTTCGCATGCCAATAGACTGACGAAGGTCAATGACTGGGATTGAATGTCCCCTTATGGTGGCAACACCAATCACATTGTGATGTGAACCGGGCAGTTGGTTTAAACGAGGTATCTTGAGTACTTCGCGAACCTTGAAAACATTTATCGCGAACAACTGTGGAGTGCTTAACTGGAAAATCAAAAGTTCCAGTCTATTCTCACCGACCAGACGCGTACGCGAGTCAACCGAATCGAGGATATTAGTCATAACAGCCTATACCGGGTTTCCTTGTTTTATGATTATCGTGCGTATATTGTGTATTCCTAATGTTCACTATCGGCTCTTCGCAATCCCTGCGCGAGTTAACAACATTTAGCGCCTAAATCGATAGGAAACAAGTTGCCGTATACACTACTGATAACTGACGTTAAAAGTGTTTGGTTTGGTAAGTTTAGGAGATAATATCATTGAAGTACAACGACTAAATTAGCCTAAGCACCGCTCCACATCACGTATCACTCACGTTTTCAGGGGAATCGACCATGAAGAGCAAGGCTGACCAATCGCAAGGAATGCTGCTGTTTACACTAAGCCGCAACCAGTTGTTTGCCATTGGTACGCTCAAAATCAGGGAAATTGTTCCGTCTCTCCACCTAACAAAGTTACCGGGTGCCCACTCTTGTATTATGGGTACCGCATCATTCCGTAACCTGGCTATCCCGGTTATCGATATGGGGCGGGCCGTCGGGTATCCGAAAATACCCGAAAGTGAATACCAAAACTGTTCAGTCATCGTCACAGACTGCCAACGTAAAGTCGTCGGGTTTGCTGTTCGGACTATAGAAAAAATCGGTGAATGTAATTGGCGTGAAATTACGCCACCGCCCTCCACGCTTGGCACCAAAGCTTTTCTGACTGGTATCATGCGTATGGAGGAAAAACTGGTTCAATTGCTTGATGTTGAATTTGTCATTTCCAAAGTATTCCCGCTTGAGCTGGATAAGCGTCATCCTATTATTTCGGATATAGACCGCGAAAAGCTCAAGCCAATGCGTATTTTGCTGATTGATGATTCAATGATCGCCCGTAAACAACTCTCTGATGCATTGGACTGCATCAACATCCCTTACGATGTCGCCTCCAACGGCTTGGATGCACTGGATATGCTTAAAGCAGCCGCATCAAACAATGCACCATACGATATCGTGGTCTCCGATATTGAGATGCCCGGTATTGATGGGTATGAGCTCGCGTTTGAAATTCGCAGCAACGACAGCCTGTCAGAAGCTTACTTGATTCTGCACACGTCCCTTTCTTCAGCTATCAGTGTTGACCGGGCGAAACAGGTCGGTGCCCATGAGGCATTAACAAAATTTGATGCTGGGGAACTGGTAAACGCAATGCTCAGAGGCGCAGAACAAAAAATTCAAGGCGTCCCAATCAAGCTTGAAGGCGGAATACAGGACTAAGCTCCTTGCATTCATTTTGTATTCATCATCCACCATTAGGGTGGAGCAATGGTTTTAGCCGCTATGAAAGAAAACGCCATGCAAGACAAACTGCTCCAGATAGAACTGGATATAGAAGCGTCAATTTCTGAAAAAGAAACAACCCAGGCTGTTGTTTCCATGTTGGATAACCTGGTTGATTACCTGAAATCCAATCACATAGACGCCTCGGAACTCCCTCCGGTAGTAAGCCAGATGATCGAGGATTACCAATCCCGTATTGTTGAACTGGAGACACAAAACAGTCACTCATCACTTGAGGTTGAAACACTTTCTGCTGAGATCAACCGCCTCAGTTGAGCAAGTAAACTGGCTATGACTTACAGCAGTGAACAGAAATTCAGCAAGCAGCGTCGCAACACCATTTTGATATATGAAAATGGGTGTTAGGTTGCTTGCCCTTATGGTTTAATCGTACAAGAACTAATGAAACAGGGTTATATCTACTATGAGTAGTGTATTTGATATCGTTAAACACTCACGCCGCCGTAACAAACTGAAGCGCGAAATCGCAGACAACGAGAAGAAGATCCGTGATAACCAGAAGCGCGTTCTGTTACTCGAAAACCTGGCGGACTACATCCACCCACAAATGACGCACGACGAAATCGTAGAAATCATCAAGAACATGAAGTCAGACTACGAAGATCGTGTTGACGACCTGATCATCAAATGTGCGGAACTGTCTAAAGAGCGTCGCGACATCAAGCGCAGCATCCGTGAGATCACCAAAGAACAAAAAGAAGCTGCCAAGTAATTTTCTGGCCTTTTTGTTAATGAAGAAGCCGGCTGGTCAGCCGGCTTTATTTTGTTCATATTGCAAGGGTTTTACATCACAGGCTGTTAGCGCCTTAATGTCCTGGTTTACCAGTAAACGCGGGCACCCAGTGCAAATTTGCTCTCACTGTCTACAACAGTTGGTGAGACCGCGACGTTACTTGATTTATTCGCAAAGCCAAGTGTGCTCCCATCTGACCAGCCCATTTCACCGTAAACGCGGAACCAGTCATTAAAGTGGTAATCACTGCCAACATAGGCATTCTTGCCTTTCACACTGCCATCGACGGTATCAGCCTTGTTGATTGAATATTCAAAGCCTGCGTATGCAGTGGCATTCTCAGCCCATGCCCAGGTGCCAGCTACAGAAACACCCTGGCGGTCAATATCAAGTTTCGATGCGTCTGCACTCAGTTTATCCGCTGCATAAGTCGCCCCCAGGTAAAAGTCACCAAAACCTTTACCCAGCGTTACGCTGTAGTAGGTATGATCCACTTCTGAATTAACAACATCGGCTCCATCCTTATACTCCACATCTGGATCTGAGGTGCGTCCCAGGCCTGCCGTTACATCTACACCGGCAATTTGCGACTTGGCGTAAAGCTCCGCTAACTCACTTTGTGAATTGTCTTCACCCAGACCGTAGTTAGCCCCTACCCAAATATTGTCGTTTTCAAAAACGTATTTGATAAGTGAGTCATGTCGGGCACCGCTCATGGTGCTGTAAAGCAACGCTGAGCCACCGAAGAAATAACTGTATTCCGCGCCATAGGCATCATCAGCAACAACCCATTGGCGACCGAAAGTCACAGTACCAAAGTCACCGGAAATACCGAAATAATGAAGACGGTTTTCCATTGCATATTTGTCACCGTCTTTATAAGAAACACCAAATTCGACTTTACCCAATACATCAAATTGGTCATTTACTGCATATTGCGCTGATACACCGGCACGAGACGAACCCGCATTTAATGTTGCATCTTTATCTTGGTATTTCTCAACCTGGGTACGGAGCTGGCCATAGAAATTAGCGGAGCCATCTTCCGTTTTAAAAATATCTGCGGCTTGGATTGCTGTGGAGGCAAAAAGTGCGGAGAGAGATAAAGCTAACACTGTCTTTTTCATTATTACAATCCTGTAACTGTATGTTTTGTAAGCGCAACATCATGTCGCGATATCAACGTAACAATGAAATAACGATGCAGCAACACGCCTTATAGCACGAAGAATATGCCATATAATGCTAATTTGTATAAGTTTTATACTGTCAACAAAATAATAAGCAACCGCATTATTCGTCACCAGTTGATGTCAATAGAAAAATATATCAGTAGTTATGAAATCGATTACCACCTAGTAATAACTTAGAGGAATGATGTTTTCATCTTCGAAAAGACATCTATTTTCTAAGAAGAAAATGGCTACGAAAATGTAGGGAAAAACATTTATTAACAAATTCCATATAGGAATAGAGGCCAATTAATAAATATAAGGGATTGAATTATTTATCACCGAGTGAAAATCGCCTGGCCATTTATTAACCACCGATACATTCACTATTACTTTATTGCAGCATGAAACAATTCACACCAATAATCTATATGAAACTGGAACGCACATTAAAATTAGCCAGATGCTTTAAAAGTGCCACTTTTAAATCATTTTTCCTCACAGGTTTGGGCACATAATCATCCATGCCACTGGCAAAACACGCCGCTCGGTCTTCAGAGGTTACATTTGCGGTCAATGCAACAATGGGGGTCCGGTATGCCACATCATTTTCCATCTCTCTAAGGCGTTGGGATGCCTGGTAACCATCTAACACCGGCATCTGACAATCCATAAAAATCAAGTCATAACGCTGGTTTTGCCAACACTCAATTGCACGTTTACCATTTTCAGCAATATCAACTTCCACGCCCAATTGGCAAAGCATTGCCTCTGTCACTTTCTGATTTACCAACGTGTCCTCAACTACTAAAATCCGTTTGCCTTTCAACATCTCATCCTTCTCTTTCGGGCTCGTCTCTTGAATATCTTCGTCTTCTTCAACAACGAAGAAAGACTTAAGCGTTCTCAGGAATGTTTGGGGCTCATAAGGTCGGCCAATTAACCCTTCAAAGCCAATTTGATCCAGTTTACTGTTATCTTCCACTTCAGGTGATGCAGTCAGCATTAGCAACCTTGGACAACGTTCACCAAACTTACGCTTCAAACGAGCGCCCAGTTCAAACCCATCACACTCCGGCATGTGTTTATCAATGATTGCCAAATTGACAGGTTGTGGTGTTGCCAACGCCGCTGAAACCAAATTGAAAACCTCAGAAGCCATATGGCAACTGGTTACCTTGCATCCCAAAGAATTCAAATGTGCCTGGGTAAGTCGCAAATTAAGGCGGCTGTCGTCCACAAGTAGGATATGGTAATCAGCTATTTGCAGCCTTTCTTTGGCTGAAATAATATTTTCGCAGGATACATCCATATCCAAGGTGAAGTAGAAGCGGCTCCCCTCCCCCAGATGGCTGAAAAGATCAAGTTCACCCCCCATCAAGTGAACCAGTTGACTCGAAATAGCCAACCCAAGTCCGGTTCCACCATACATTCGGGTGGACTGCCCATTGGCTTGTTCAAACTTATCAAAAATCAGTGACTGCTTATCTGTAGCAATGCCGGAACCTGAATCAATAACTTCAAAGTGGACCCTCTGACTCGCCTCAGACTGGCTTGAAACCTGAATATCCACAAAGACATAACCACTGTCAGTGAATTTAAGAGCATTTGATGTCAGGTTTACCAAAACCTGACGCAACCGGATGGGATCACCCTTTAAATCAGTACTCACATCAGGTGACACATTAACCCGAAATTCCAGCCCTTTGTCTCTCGCCTGGAGTGTAAACATCTGCTCAACTTCATTTCCCATCTCCTTCAGGTTAATGAGACGGGACTCGACCTCCATCTTTCCTGCTTCTATTTTGGAAAGATCAAGAATGTCATTGATGATATCCAATAGTGATATGGATGACGCTTCCAACATATTGAAATATTCATCCAGGCTGTTGTCTTTACCCATTGTCGACTTCAACAACGATGCTGCACCTATTATTCCGTTAATAGGCGTACGAATTTCATGGCTCATATTTGCCAAAAACTCGCTTTTTTTCTGGTTAGCCGTTTCAGCGGACTCTTTTGCAGCCTGAAGATCCCGATTTATTTTTTGAACCCGGCAGACGGTGGTGTTATAGCTGGAAATCAGTCGGCTGATCTCTGCACTGGAGTCCTTGGGTATATCCTCGATGAGCTTAGGAAGGTTGTCCTTGTCAAACTGGCACACACCGTTGCTTACACCGACAATAGGTTTAACAACGACATAGTATGAAATCAGGAAAAACAGCATACAAATAAGCAAAGTTGACATACCCTGCGTAGCCAGAAGGATTCCGAATCGCTGCCAGGAGTCACTTAATATCACGTCGGAGTATGCTTCCACCTGCAGATAGCCAATGGTTTTTCCTTCATAAGGAGTATTGTTTAACCCTATGACAGGCCATACGTAGCTAATTTTTTCCTTGGCATGAAACTGTCCGAGTTCAACAAACCGGTCAGCTTCGACAGCACTGGACAGTTTTACGTAATGGACGTAAGGGAGTCGGTGGATATTGCGGGCCCCGATATCAAGCGCATTAGGCTCTGAGGAAAGAATTGCATTGGCCATATCAGCCATTTCCGTCATCTCAATCATGGATATTTGTTTATCCACATCCTGCAGACGTTCCCGACAGTCCAGAATCAGATCAACAGCGGAAATAAGCAGTGTGAATAACGAACTGACAAGCAGCATTCGCCCTACTAATTTGGTTGCCAAGCCTACGCGTTGCTTATTTTTGTCAGACGCCATCCCTGAGCCGAATCTATTCACGATATTTATGATTATGATGTCAATAATACCTTCATAACCGGCCAGTTAGTCAGATTTTCCGTGATGGGTATTAAACTTTCTGACTAAGATCGCATTCACGATGACATCTTATTACTCATTGTTCTAGCACGTAAAAATTACATACCGGTTCAAATATTTGAATTTCCAAACGTGAAAAACTCAGACAATCAAACGCCAGCGACTAGACAAAATATCTAGCAGATCGCAAAATTACTGTGCATTCATCCTCTTAGAATGCACTTTATTGTGATATGAGCATATTTTCATTCATCTGGACGCAATTCAAACTAATTAAAATTATCCGAACGTATGAAGAGAACTGAAACGCTGCCACCTGATCAGCTTTTTAAAAATGTCGATATTGGTACAAAACTGGCTTTGGAAATCCGACCGGGGAACAGACCAATGCTCCAGGGAAGTTCAAAGCTTGTTGGATATTTAGACAAGCGTTTCGTTCTGATTGATTATCCCAATAACCGGGATATCGATTCGCTCATATCAACATCTGACTCACTGGACATTGTTGTACGAGGGCTAACCACTTCCAAACACAGGGATATTTTTGCCTTTCAGAGTCATATCCTGAGCACGATATACCGGCCGGTAAAGATGCTGGCGATCAGTCTTCCTGATGAAATAGCCATTCATCGGGTACGGCAACATCCTCGCATACCTATTTCACGGGAAATTCGTTTTATCAGCCAAACCGATGCGTCATACGCGCTGATGCGTGACTTTTCAATAGCAGGTTGCGCGGTGAAATTACCATTGACCCATTCGGTAAAAGTGGGAGAGGTATGCACAATCGCTCTGTTTAACCAGGGAAACAGCAAAGTTGCCTGTAAAGGGACGGTGGTAAACAAAAGCAATGCGTTAAAGCACTCTGTCCTGGGGGTTCGTTTTGATGACCAAGAGAATACCATCGCAGAGATTTATCCTCAGCTCCTCCTTGAATCAGATTTAATAGGCGGGATGGATTACTTACCGGCTTAAAATACCCAGGTACAAACACTGCCCCTGGGTATTTATCAGGTCAAGGGGTTGGCTTGACAACCAGTCCCCATGGGATGGATGACAACACTCCTTGGTCCTTTCCGGCTTCTGGTACGGCATTCGTCCCCTGCCAATCCAATAACATTACCGCCAGTACATTTCTGTGTTCTCCACCAGCAATATCAGTACTGCCGTTAACCGAAGGCACCAACCACATTTCCCGGTCCAGGGCATCCTGAATATCTTTTCTTGCCTGAGCCACTACCGGGTCATCTTCCATGCCGGCAAGAAGAAACGTGATACCCACTTCTGCGACAACATCCTCCTTCGACCGGGCAAGAATGGTATCCATGTTTTTTCTGAAATAGTTATATATCCACGCGAAGTCTTTTTCGTTTACAGGCTTCCGGTAATATTCAGATGCAGCCAAAATGATATGGGTCATCCCGTAGAGTTTATTGTTGAATTGCTGGTCTGAAAGTAACGTATCTTCGCTGTCTGGATAAGTTTCCCTAAAAGCATTGATAAACGACTGCGTATGGTCTGCCATTCCCAATTGTTTCAGCCAATAGACCTGGTTTGCCAGCTGTGCCGCCCAGGCACGGATCATTTGTGGACTGGTCGCATACAGAGAAAAATCATACCAATTTATAATCTCCTTCAGATGCTCCGTATTGCGATGCTGCAAACCGTATTCATCGGCCCGGGCCATGGAACTGATAAGACCCGCGCCCAACACAAGATACTCTTCCCTGCCCTTTGCCGCTTCATGCCTGAGCCTGTCTCTTTCAGAGTCATTTGAGGAATAGCTTTTGAGCCGGCGTTTGCCCAGCCTTTTCAC
This sequence comes from Parasalinivibrio latis, assembly GCF_036825535.1. GTDB lineage: Bacteria > Pseudomonadota > Gammaproteobacteria > Enterobacterales > Vibrionaceae > Parasalinivibrio > Parasalinivibrio latis. The sequence goes on along the minus strand of NZ_CP098813.1, from coordinate 1,440,585 downwards.
GTCACCAGGTTTGCTTATCTCTTCGTTGTAGGTATTCAGACGGTCAGCAACCCGTGCCATGTCTGTCCATATTGCAGCTTTATATTTGGGGTCTTGAGTCTGACGGTACATTCGCAGGCCATAATGCCCAAGTTGATAGTAAGAAAGCTCAAGGGTCTGAGTATCAAACGTGCTTTTGATATGCGCCGCATCCTGAATGGCATCAAAAGGAGCAGCGTGAGCAGTAAAAATGGTGAGAGCCAGGGTGCATGCAGATGCGAGTTTGGTTATCGTCCTTTTCATGGGGGTGCTCATGTTATTAATGTGGCACTACGCTACCATGGCCGATATCCGGTTCTGTTATAGATTCGTCAATTATCCGTCTGATTATGAAGCACAAAAAAGGGGCCATTCAGACCCCAAGGATGTGGAAGTATATCGGTCAGGCGTCGTCCAACACCCCACGACGAATCTGATCCAATTCTATCGATTCGAAAAGGGCCTGGAAGTTACCTTCACCGAATCCGTCATTTCCCTTCCGCTGAATGATTTCAAAGAACACAGGGCCGATAACCGTATCCGTAAAGATTTGCAGCAAGATCCCAGTTCTCTCGTCGCCATCAATTAGAACCCGCAATTCCTTCAGTTCATCGACATTTTCCTGGTGGCCGGCCACACGGTCATTAACCTTTTCATAATAGGTATCCGGCGTATCCATAAAGACCATGCCCTTCTCTTTGAGTTTACGGACAGTCTCGTAAATATTATCTGTCGTCAACGCGATGTGCTGGATACCTTCACCATTGTATTCATTCAAATACTCAGCAATTTGGGATTTATCATCGCTGGATTCATTAATCGGGATTCGAATCTTTCCACAAGGCGCAGTCATCGCACGGGATTTCAGCCCGGTATGACGCCCTTCAATATCAAAAAAGCGGATTTCGCGGAAGTTAGCGATACGCTCGTAGAATCCGGCCCATTTGTCCATCTGGCCAATATCGACATTGTGCGTTAAGTGGTCGATCACGCCCAAACCGGCATCGTTTCTAGTCACGCGCTCCTGCCAATCCGGATAAAAATCGAAATCGACCGAATAGATGTTTTCAGAACCGTACCTGTCAACAAGGTAGAGGTAAGAATCCCCAATGCCGTAGATAGCCGGGATATTCAATTCCATTGGGCCACTCTGTGGCGGACAGACTTTTGCGCCGTTGGCGACAGCATGCTTGAGTGCATGTACCGCATCCTTAACCCGGAATGCCATCGCGTTGACACTGGGGCCATGCTGTTTGGCAAAGCTCTCTGCCTGGCTCTGTTGCGCAAGCTCACCATTTACAATGAAATTAACGTCACCCTGGCGATACAACCAGACTTCCTTATGCTTGTGCTTTCCTATCTCGGCAAACCCCATATGACAGAACAGCACTTTCAAATCGTTAATTCCTTTCTGATCTGGAGCGGTATACTCCACAAACTCAAATCCGTCGGTGCCCATTGGGTTTAGTGCTTCTGAAACTGCCATGTCAGAGGTCTCCTGTTTGTTTTCCTGTTCCATTAGAAATAGCACTCGTATCCCGAACAGGTGAATCCCTGCAGTTACCTCGGATGTTAATTTAATGTAAACACCACTTTGTCAACTCAGATTGACACCGCCTCCCTTCGCATCAATACGTGACTGAATTCTCATGTCTCGACATTTTTTCAAGTGACAAACCTGCAGCACTCCCAACAAACAGGAAAATGAGTGCCATTTAATCAAGCCAAAACCCAGAGTTTGTTAACAGAACATAGAAAAGCGATTGTTTTTTCAGCATTCATTGATTGCGATTGCAAACAAATCCCACATCCCTTCATAACCAATTAACACCAAATGAGACAATGTGAAGTGAATCGCATGTTATTGCTGCAAACTCCCACCAAGAAATAGCAATGACAAATCACTCAATAAGACATTCATTCACCAGAGTGAAATGCGTTGTCTCTGCTTTACGGTGCTGATAGTTATCGTCGCGAGTCTTTAATTTTTCGAAGAAAAGTTAAAGGAAATGACAATTTAGAAAAATGACAACTGCATCTGTTTATGGAGAAGCATGAATGACGACGTTGCTTAGCCTGGTCGTAATATTCGCTGTTGGTTACCTGATAGTGAAACGTTACAACCCGCAAACCACTCTGTTCCTTGGTGGTATGGTCCTGATGGCCGCCGGTATTATGTTTGACACCGGCATGCCGCTTCCTGAATCCGCATCCAGTGGATCTGCTGCCCTTGATATTTTCACTTTTGTAAAGCAGACCACCAGCAAAACTGTTGCCGGCCTGGGCCTTATCATTATGGCTGTTGGCGGTTTTGCCCACTATATGGATCACATCGGCGCATCCCGCGCATTGGTGAACATTGCGATTAAACCACTGGGTTTCTTCAAAGCTCCTTACCTTGTTATGGCTCTCGGCTACCTGATTGGCCAGGTTCTTAATATCTTTATCCCTAGTGCATCAGGCCTTGGTCTTCTGCTGATGGTAACCCTGTATCCGATTCTGGTGCGTCTGGGTGTCAGCAAGATGTCAGCCACTGCCGTTATTGCAACTGCTGCCTGTCTGGACTTGGGTCCTGCATCCGGCAACGTTAACCTTGCAGCCCGTACCGCTGACATGCCGGTAACTGAGTACTTCATCACCTACCAGATGCCGGTAGCGATCGCGACCATGATCACCATCGCGGTTCTCCATCTCTTCGTTCAGCGTTGGTTCGACCAGCGTGAAACTGCAGATGAAGATACCAGCATCAACGCCAAGGAAAACAATGCTAACCCACCAGCATGGTACGCGCTGCTGCCTATCATTCCTTTGGCGCTAATCCTGCTGTTCAGCCCTATGGCATTCGATGCTGTGAAGATTGACGTTGTAACGTCGATGCTGATCTCAATCGCTGTTGCCATGCTGTGCGAAGGTTTCCGTCGTGGGCCTAAAGACGTATTCGGCGACATCCTGGTTTACTTCGACAGCATGGGTCGCCAGTTTGCACGCGTTGTAACACTGGTTATCGCAGGCCAGACATTTGCCCACGGCCTGAAAACCATCGGCCTGCTGGATACCGTTATTGAGGGTGCTCTGGCGGCAAGCGTTTCACCATCTCTGATGGTTATCCTGATGGTTATTATCATCACCCTGGCGGCAATTCTGATGGGTTCCGGCAACGCGCCGTTCTTCTCATTCGCAGCCATGGTGCCAGAAATTGCTGCAAAAGTGGGTGTTCCAGCCGTAGCAATGCTGATGCCTATGCAGCTGGCCTCCGGCATTGCGCGCTCGATGTCTCCAATTACCGGCGCGATTGTTGCGGTAGCCGGTGTGGCCGGTGTTTCACCATTTGAATTGGTTAAACGTACAGCTATCCCGATGATTGGCGCACTGGTAGTTTCTACCACTGTCTCTTTGATTGTGGGTCTGTAAGAACCAGCCAGAAACTAAAGACGCCCGGGGAATCCGGGCGTTTTTCTTAAAGCCTATTATTAGCAGCCTGTTGATACGACAGATACCACCGGTGTAGCCTCGTTACTCTCTTGTCGGTAATGAACGTGGCAATTAGCTAACGCGTCGCCCGAACCGTTTAAAAGCCGAATCAACATATCGCTGCTCGAAGCAAAATCATTTCCGAGCCCAGCCACTATGTCACATTTCACATTATCGCCAGGAATATCTCCATTCCCAACGCGGCTCAGACCAACCAGTTGACAAATAGCGCTTGCTAGTGGGTAACCGTTTGCAGTCGTCATATAGGTTTGTCCCTGAAGGGTCACAATTTGAGATCTGGATATGTTATCCAGCATTGATCTAGCATGAAACATACCGATAGCTGACTCTACATTTCCTTTAATGCCTTTAAGGGTTGCGACCCTTGCATCAGTGGTAAAGCTCAGAAATTTGGGGGCAGCCACAACAGAAAGAATCCCCAAAATAACAATGACAACAACCAGTTCAATCAGGGTAAAACCCTTGGCTTTTTTTAAACTCATACTACCTCCATTGTAGTTAAATGAAACTCCAACTTCGGTCTTATGCACTGGGTTTACTTATCTGATTTATTGGATTTATATATAAATTTCAATTCAGATATATGTTTTTATTGTTTTACTAATTTAGCAAATACTTACTAAAAATAAAGCTATTTCCCCAAAACATGAGTTTTAACCGTTTGAATCCAGAAATGCTTCCGCAAATTGCCTGAACAACGGAAATTGTTCTTTGATTTCCTCATGCGGCCAATCCCATCACGAGACAGCATCCAGGCGCTCCCCTATCGACGGTTCTTCAAATCGATGCCTTAACACCCTTGCTGGATTACCCACTACAATCGTCCACGGCGGGACATCTTTGGTAACCACGCTTCCCGCACCGATGATGGCTCCGTTACCGACAGTGATGCCCGGGAGCACGATCACGCCATGTCCAATCCAAACATCGTGCCCGATAACGACTTTATTTTCCTCTCGCCAATCAAACACTTCTTCATCAATCTGCTCGCCGTCACCGAAGCCAAACTTGGCTGGCCGATAAGTAAAGTGGTGCAGTGTTGGTCGCCACCACGGGTGGTTACTGGGATTCACCCGAACGTTAGACGCAATGGAAGTAAATTTTCCGACCTCTGTAAACATCAGGTCGCTGTCATGTTCGATATAACTGTAATCCCCCAGGCGAACATTGTTCAGAATGACCCGGGCGCCGACTTCGGTATACCGGCCAAGCTGAGACGCGTGACATTTTGCACTCTCATCCACATTCGGGTCTTCGGAAAGAGGCGTCATTACCGGTTGGCTCATAACAAAAACTCCTGCCCATCCCGGGCCAGAAAAAAGTGATCATTGAAATAATCAGGGTTATCCATCGCCCAGCATGCAAGCTTATGACCAATATGGATAAGTCCCATAGCACCGGGCTGAATTTTGTTGAAAAGGGATTTTGCGAGAACAACGTCGTTGTGGTTACGCCAGTTATCACCGGGGGGAAATGCGCAATCAATTAGAATCAGGTCAACCGGGTTTTCTATCAGCCAGTGAAGGGTTTCCTCCGGCAGCCCACGCGTATCTGTCAGGTACGCCAGACGTTTGGCTACGCCCCCATGGTTAGTCTCAAACACGTAGCCAAGACATATTTTTGAGTGCGCAAGTGGCACCGGTGTTATCGATACCCCCTCAAATTCAATTGAAACAAATGGCCGCAGTGGCGTTTGGAATGCCAGAATCCCGGGATGCTTAAACAGGTCATCACATCCATTGGGGTCATCCGGCCCGTAAACGGGGATGGGCTCACCTACCCCCCAACGTAAATCAAACAGGCTCTGTACGTGGTCCATGTGGTAATGGGTGAGCAATATCGCATCAATGCTTTTGGGAGGGAAACGCTTCAAAAGATCCGGGGCATTCCCGTCAATAAGCAATTGTTTAGAGCCAATCTCCACCACAGCAGACGTTTTGCCCCGCTTATAGGAAGAATCTTCCTTGGCTTTTAGACATGCTTTACAGCTACAGCCATAAACAGGAATGTGTCCTGCATCACCGGTTCCCAGAAGCGTCAGTTTCACGCATAACACTCCTTCTTTGAAGAAATATACCGTTGCACAAACCCCTCGATGCTATCAGCCAAATCACCACTGTTATCAATCACCCAGGCATCTCCCGGGCGCGACCTGCTGTATTCATACGCGCGGGCAAGGCGAGCCTGTATTTCTTGTTCACTCTCCCTGCCCCGGCCTCTCAAGCGTTCACCAAGCACAACCGGGTTCACTTCAATCCAGACAGGAATCACCCGACTACCGTATTTATCTTTGGCCGACTTAAAGTATGCACGTGAGCCGTTCATCATTACGTCAGTATCACTCTGCAGCCAGGATTCGATTTCACAACCTATACCATAGCCATGTCCATTTGCCTGCCAGTGCATGGCAAACATGCCTTGTATTTTACGGTGTGCAAACTCATCTTCAGTCAGAGCGACATGGTTTTCACTTCCGGCATCTGAAGGACGGGTTATATAGCGGTGAGCAATCACAAGGGAGCCACAAAGTTTGCTGCGAATCCCTTGCATGACACTGTCTTTCCCGGCCCCGGATGCGCCCATCACATAAAACAGGCGTCCGGCCATCAGAACACCCTCATTCCCTGTCGCCAAACCTGATGGATGTAAGGTTGTTCATGGTCCTTATTTACCAACAACAAGTCAGCCCGTTTCCCTTCTTCAATGGTTCCGCGGTCATCCAATCCCAATGCTTCTGCCGGATTGGTAGACGCCAATTTCACCGCCTCCGCCAGCGTAAATGCATTGCGTTCATCGGCGGCCACTTTGAATACAGCATCCAGCAGGCTTCCGGGGAAGTAATCTGAAGACAACGCATCCAGAACACCCAGCGAGGCCAGTTCATGAGCCGCCACATTGCCCGAGTGTGAACCACCACGGACAATATTCGGCGCGCCCATCATCACTTTCAGACCCAGCTCATGGGAGCGTTTTGCCGCTTCCACCGTCGTCGGAAACTCAGCCAGCACCAAACCGAGCTCATGGGACTCATCTACATGGGCTTTGGTGGCATCATCATGGCTGGCTAATGGGATACCTTTGGCCTTGCACATCTCAACGATAGCCCGGCGATTTTTGTCTGACCACTGATCAGAAAGCGCGCGCTGCTCCGAAGCAAAGGCATCCATCTCTGCATCCGTCAGGCCGTATTTACCCTGGTAGTATTCATAGTATTTCACCGGGTTTACAAATTGGCGCTGGCCCGGGGAGTGATCCATAAGCGAAACCATATGGACGGCCGGGTTATCCGTATAGTGTTCAGCCAGGCCAACCGTGGTGCTGTGGGGCAGTTCGCACCGGATATGCAGAAAGTGTTGCGCCCGGTTTACACCGCGTTTTTCACTTTCCACCACCGTATCAAACATCTTGTCCAGAACGTCTTTGCGGGTTCCACCGTCACGCTCATCGCCGACTGCAATCGCATCCAGCACCGTGGTAATACCGGCCCCTATCAGCTGAGTGTCATGCGCGGCCATTGCTGAATATGGCGGCCAGCTCACTTTGGGCCGGGGGGTAAAGTACTTTTCCAGGTTGTCAGTGTGCAGTTCAATCAGCCCCGGCAGCAACCAGTCGCCCCGGCCGTCAATCGCACCCGGCAATTGGCTGGGGCTGTCAGACATCGAACGGATAATACCGTTTTCCACCTCAACTGAACCCCTAACCTCGCCGTCCGGCAACACCAGGTTCACATTGGTAATAATCATCACTTCCTCACTGTGCAGGTTTTAATTCGCATGACGTCATGTCGTAATACCAGTCAGCCACTTGCCGGCGGACATATTCATCGTGGAAAATCCCGACGATCGCCGCACCTCGGGCCTTGGCTTCGCGAATCAGGCTGATCACCACATCCCGGTTTTTCTCATCCAGAGATGCTGTCGGTTCATCCAGCAACAATACCGGTGAATCCACAATAAACCCTCTGGCAATGTTCACGCGCTGCTGCTCGCCGCCGGAAAAGGTTGCCGGTGCCAGGTGCCAGAGATGTTCAGGCACATTCAGACGTTCAAGAAGCTCGGCAGCCTTAACGGAGGCTTTTTCACGGCTTTCCCCTTGCTCAAGTAAGGGTTGCATCACCACTTCCAATGCCGAAATTCGCGGAATCACACGAAGGAACTGGCTGACCCAGCCCAGTGTTGTTTTCCTGACATTGAGCACTTCCCGTGGCGAGGCGTTCGCGATGTCCACCCAGCCTCTTTCGGTATTCACTGCAATCTCACCCTGATCAACAAGGTAATTGGCGTAAAGCGCGCGTAGCAGGGTCGACTTGCCAGCTCCGGATTGTCCGAGCAATACCACACACTCTCCCTGCCGGACACTGAACCCGGCAGACTGCAGAACCGGCAGGGATACCCCACCCTGATTGTGCAGTACAAAGGTTTTGCTGATGCCGGAGACTCTAAGCATTTCAGTGCCAGTCAATTGCGTATTCATCATCGCTCCCTTATCCCTGCAACACCGAAGAAACTAACAACTGGGTGTACGGATGCTGGGGATCGTCCAGCACCTGATCCGTCAGGCCGCTTTCCACAATCCGGCTCTCCTTCATCACCACTAACCGATGCGCCAGTAGCCGGGCAACCGCAAGATCGTGGGTTACGATGACCACAGACAAGCCGAGGTCGGTAACCAGGTTTCGGATAAGGTCCAGCAGCCGGGCTTGGACAGACACATCCAGCCCGCCGGTTGGTTCATCCATAAACACCAGCCTTGGATGCGTCACAAGGTTGCGTGCAATTTGCAGACGCTGCTGCATTCCACCAGAAAAGGTCACCGGCATATCATCAACCCGGTCAGCCGGTATCTCGACGTCCCTCAGCCACTTGAGCGCGGTATTGCGGATATCGCCATAATGGCGGTAACCCACGGCCATCAGGCGCTCGCCGATGTTGCCTCCGGCAGAAACTCGGGGGCGAAGACCATCCATCGGATGCTGGTGTACCACCCCCCACTCTGTACGCAGCAACCGACGACGGTGGCTTTCAGACAGGTCATACAGGCTAAGGTCTTTGTCAAACTGGGACAGGTAGTGAATCTTCCCGGTATCCGGTGTTTCCCTTCCGGACAGGACTCTCAGCAGGGTACTTTTCCCAGAGCCGGACTCCCCTACAATGCCAAGTACTTCCCCAGGAAAAAGATCGAAATTGATGTCCTGACAACCTTTACCCGGTGCGTACAATTTGCTTATGCCCTCCACACTCAGCAGAGGCCGGTTTTCCATTACATCGAATTCTGCGGAGACGCTCTCACTCTCCCGGTATTCAACGGCCATCATGCGTTTTTCTCCTGTTGCTTCCGGCAATAATCGGTATCTGAACAGACAAACATTCGCCCGCCCTTATCATCAACCACCACTTCATCGAGGAAGCTTTCCGTTGACCCACATATCGCGCAGGGCTCATCCCATGTCTGGACTTCAAACGGATGGTCCTCAAAATCCAGGCTGACGACATCGGTGTAGGGAGGTACGGCGTAAATTCGCTTCTCACGACCAGCCCCAAACAGTTGCAGCGCGGGCATTTGGTTCATCTTCGGGTTGTCGAATTTCGGAATCGGTGACGGGTCCATGATGTAGCGGTTATCCACCTTCACCGGGTAGGCATACGAAGTGGAAATATGGCCGTAGCGGGCAATATCTTCGTAAAGCTTCACATGCATGACGCCATATTCCTCAAGGGCATGCATCTTGCGAGTTTCCGTTTCCCTTGGCTCAATAAAACGAAGCGGCTCCGGAATCGGCACCTGATACACCAGGGTTTGGCCTTCATGAAGAGGTTGTTCCGGAATGCGGTGACGAGTCTGAATCAAGGTTGCTTCTGACGTTTCTTCTGTTGTTTTTGCGTCCGCAACCGTTTTAAAGAATTCCCGAATGGATACTGCATTTGTGGTGTCATCCGCGCCTTGATCAATCACCTTGAGCACGTCGTCCTGACCGATAATCGCGGCAGTAATCTGGATTCCCCCGGTTCCCCATCCGTAAGGCATCGGCATTTCCCGGCCACCAAATGGCACCTGGTAACCGGGAATCGCAACCGCTTTCAGGATTGCGCGGCGAATCATGCGCTTTGTCTGTTCGTCCAGGTAACCGTAGTTGTAACCGGCCTGAACACCGGTACGTTGAGTCTTAGATGTCACAGCCTGGCTCATTGTCCCTCTCCTTGCGGTACCGCCTGTTGTTGATCCGCTTCCTGCAACCCTTCTCGCCGCTCGTCAAACTCTTTCTGAAGCTTGCGGATAAGCTCAAGTTCAGATTGGAAATCTACGTAGTGCGGCAGTTTCAGGTGGGAGACAAAACCGGCCGCTTCAACGTTGTCGCCGTGTGAGAGAACAAACTCTTCATCCTGTGCCGGGCCGGCGGCCACTTCATCGTATTCCGGTGCCTGGAGTGCCCGGTCTACCAAGGCCATCGACATTGCTTTCTTTTCTGATGCACCAAATGTGACGCCGTAACCTCTGGTAAACAACGGACGCTGTGATTTGCTGCCGACAAACCCGTTAATCATCTGGCATTCGGTCATTTCGATATCACCGATTTCAATCGCAAAGCCAAGCTCTTCCGGAACCAGCTCAACCGAAACAGAGCCGGTACGGATTTCACTGGCGAACGGGTGGTTACGCCCGTAACCACGCTGGGTCGAATAACCAAGCGCCAGCAAGAACCCTTCATCACTGCGTACCAATTGCTGCAGGCGCGCACTGCGGTTTGCCGGGTAATTCGGCGGCGTCATGGTGATGTCATCCGGTTCCTGGCCATCATCTTTTTCTTCAACCGCCAGTTGCAGGTTTTCAAGTATCCCCATTACCTGAGGGCAGGTTTCCACCGCCTCTTCTGCCCGGGTATCCGGCAGTGTTTCACCTTCAGCCAACAAAGCGAAATCAAGCAAGCGGTGGGTATAGTCGTACGTCGGGCCGAGTACCTGTCCGCCTGGCAAATCCTTGTAGGTTGCAGATATGCGGCGTTCAATCGTCATGGATGACGTATCCACCGGCTCAGTAACCGCGAGGCGTGGCAGTGTTGTGCGGTAGGCTCGAAGCAGGAAAATAGCTTCCATCAGATCGCCCCCGGCCTGTTTCACTGCCAGTGCAGCCAGTTCCCGGTCGTAAATTCCGCCTTCTGTCATTACTCGGTCAACGGCCCCGGCAAGTTGTTCGCTGATTTGCTCAACAGAGAGTTCCGCATTTTCCGTCGTGCCCCGGCGTTTTTTCGCCTGGAGTGCATGAGCGGCAGCAATGGCTTTTTCACCGCCTTTTACTGCTACATACATAAGTCGGCCTCCCTGTTAACTGCTGCAATTTTTGTCGTCCTAGGCAGTGCAACCACACAGTTTCCGGCAGTCAGCAGGATATCGACTGCCAGGTGTCCGGCTTCCTCACGTGCTATCAGGCAGCGGAGCAGGTTACTCGGTAAGCCTTTTACCTTGAGGGTATTCACGCTTTGGATGCCCGGCCCGGTCAGTGATAATTCCTTTCCGACACCGAACCCCTCCACTTCCACCAAAATGGTTGTGCTGGTTTCCGGGTACTCTTCGTCACCCTGGCGAAAATCACCCAGCTCAAAAGCCTCTTCAGCTTTGACCAACGCAAATGTTGCCTCCATCACGCTTCCGGTCACCGGCGCGGCAATATGGAAACGAATGTTTTCAGCCAGCGCTTCATCACCGGTAAAACAGCCAGAGAGCCACAGCGGAGTGTTGTTATCGGCAAGGGTTAACAGAATCTGGCTGGCCGCGGCGCTCGCAGAGCCAAAACTGACGTCTGAAGCCAACTCGGCAATGGTTCCAGGTTTCGACATGGCATCGAGCACCTTCCGGAATGCCTGCAAGGCATCATGAACCGGGTCTTCAAATCCCCGGGTAATCTGGGTCATGGTCGTTTCTTCCTTGTTGTTCATGTTCACGGCCGTTTTAATCATCTTCCCCACGAACCAGCGTGAAGAAATCCACCTTACTGGTAGCCACTTCACGGGAGCGTTGCTTAACCTGTTCGTCACGCAGTGCTTCCAATGGCGTAATCAGGGATTCCTTGAGCAAGCCAGACTGGTGCCCGGTTTGTTGCATCATGGCGTCGACGACTGCCGCCAGTACTGCATGCTCTTTGTTTCGCCCGGTGATATAGCTGAAACCCAGCTCGCCGCTTTCAAGCTGCACGACGGTACGCGTCACCGTTACATCGCCCATATTGAAGGCATTTCCGGTTGCCCCCATCCGGGCACGCACCTGCGCAAGGCCAATCTCCGGCTTGCGGATGAAGCTGTATGCCGGCACCAGTTTCAGGTTTGCCCAATGCGCTTTCAGCTGAGCGAATTCCGCTTTCGCCAGAACCGACATCCAATGCTGACGCTCTGTTTTCTCCTGGATACTCATTTGTCCAGTCCTTCCCTTAGTGTTCTAAAACCGCTTCCATCATGTCGGAGCGGGTATGTGAGGTGGAGTACTCCACCACTTTGTCCGTACCGCTGATGACATTGGTCGTTCGGAAAATCATCATGGGGGTCCGGCCATTCATCTGAAGTGTCCGGCATTCATTTTTTGTTGGCATGCGCGCCCTGAGCCGGGTGGTTTGCCGGTCCAACTGGATACCAAGGTGATCACTGAGGTAACCGTGCAGCGACCCGCACTGAAAGTGCTTCACAACCGGCCACCAGCTGACATCTGCCAGGTAGTGCACAATCAAACTGGTCGGTACACCGTTTATCTTGCGCAGCGTCGTCAGCATGATCACCTCTGACTCCATCGGGATGGAAAACACAGCGGCAATCTTCTCGTTGACTGCCACAAGCTTCCGGCTGAGCACCTCACTGCTGGGGTAAGACCCCTGCTCAGCCATGTTTTCCGTGAAGTGCGCCTTGGCATGGAGCGGATAGGAATAAGGTTGGTGTACAACCATATTTCCGCGCCCCTGCTGGCGCTCAATCAACCCGTTAAATACCAGCTCATCAATCGCTCGGCGAACCGTATGGCGGTTTACATCGAACCTTGAGGCAAGCTGCGATTCCGGCGGCAGGTAGTCCCCCGGCATCAGCCGGTTACGGACTTCCTTTTCCAGTTTTTTGGCGATATCCAGATACACGCGCATGGCTTGTTCCTTACTCGCTGTCTGTTTCCTTTAAGTACTTGTCTAGACAAGTACCGTTAAATTTTTTTTAGATGAACGCTTTGCGGATATGCTGGGAGGCGAAGTCGATAAGACTTACCGTCACGATGACAATCAGCATGATTGCGGCTGTTTGCTGGAACTGGAACCCGCGAATGGCTTCCCACAGCAATACCCCAATGCCGCCCGCACCTACCATGCCGACCACGGTTGCTGAACGTACATTGGATTCAAACCGGTACAGGGCGAAAGAAATCCACAGCGGCAAGACCTGGGGCAACACACCGTAAAGCACTTCTTCCAGCTTGTTTGCGCCGGTTGCCCGCACCCCTTCAACAGGACCTATTTCAATGGCTTCCACTGCCTCTGAAAACAGCTTTGCCAATACGCCGGTAGTATGGACAAACAGCGCCAGCACCCCAGCAAAAGGACCAAGCCCCACAGCGACAACGAACAGCATGGCAAAGACCATCTCATTGATAGCGCGCGCGGCATCCATCAAGCGTCGCATAGGTTGGTAGACCCACCAGGGCACCAGGTTGTCAGCACACAACAGGCCTAAGGGGATTGAGAACAGGATAGAGAGCACGGTTCCCCAGATAGCGATCTGGATGGTGATCAAGGTCTCTTCAAGATAAAGCTGCCAACCGGTGAAATCCGGCGGAAAAAAATCGGAGGCCAGTTCGGCCATATTTCCGGAGTCTTCGATGAGCTGCATCGGGCGCATTTCTGCTCCGTGCCAGGCCCAGGCCAAAACCAACCCGACAAACAAGGTCATCAGGAGTTTCCGTCCGTTTGCCCAAATGGACGTTTCCGGAACGGTAAGTGCATTTTGATTTGTATTGGCGTTCATTTGCATGTTCGGGTATTCCTGCCCAAAAGAACTGCGGGGAAAGCACTATGCCCTCCCCGGCATCTTTGTTATTCCATTGCGTCGATGGCGGCCATCTGACGGTTCAGCGCAGCCAGCTTGGTTTTGATGTTGCCCAGCTCTTTGGTTTGGTCAGCAGAGAGTTTCTCTTCGCCAGCCAGACCATTCATCTTTTTGAACAGCGCCAACTGACGGATTGGCAGGAGTTGCAAGTCGCTTGATGCTTTAAACGGTGCCCAATCCAGTTCCTTCAGGATGGCAACCTCTTTTGCATCGCCGGTTTTGCCGTAGTTCATGAAGAAATCGTAAACAGCTGTTTTGTTCTCTTCAGGCAGGTTTTTACGCCAAACAATTGGGTCAGCAGGAATCAGCGGGGACTTCCAGATTACTTTGATGTTTGCCGCTTTTTCCGGGTTGTTACGCTCAAAACGACGCAGGCTTTCAGTGTTGTTGGTTGCAACATCCACCTGGCCGTTAGCCACGGCAAACAGGTTTACCTCGTGGCTGGAGTTCAGGGTGCGCTTGAACTCCGTTGGCTTGATGCTGTTCTTTGCAAATACATAGTAAGAAGGCACCAGGAAGCCGGAGGTGGAGTTTGGATCGCCGTTACCAAACGTCAGGCCACCACGCTTGGCTACCATGTCTTCAACGCTGTTCAGTGGGCTGTCTTTCTGGGTGATCAGCAGTGACCAGTAACCAGGGTTACCTTCTACGTCTACAGTTTGCGCAAAGATTTCACCACCAGCGCGGTCAACCGCTTCCATCGCTGATTTGTTACCGAACCAGGCAATGTCAACTTTGTCGAAACGCATTCCCTGAATGATGCCGGCATAATCAGGGGCAAAAAATGCTTTAACTTTCACACCCAGTTTGTCACTCATATCTTCCAGGAACGGGTCCCACGAAACTCTCAGGTTTTGCTGGGATTCTGTTGAAATAATCCCGAAGTTCAGCGTTTCCAGAGGCTTCTCATCGGCCATGACGTTCATGCTGACTGCACTGGCCATCATTGCCAGACCGCAAGAGATCTTCCTTAACGTGCGTAACATGTTCAGATTCCTTTATCCGATTTATCAATGAGTAAGTGTTAATGGTTCATTAAACGCAGGAGCAGTTTCCCCGGCCGGCATTACTGCTTTCCTGGGTGCTGCTTTTCCGCGGTAAAGTTCGTTTATTTCAGCTTCAGACACCCCTTTACTGCTGCCTTCGTAGAAGACCTTGCCATCCCGCAGGGCCACAATGTGCTTGCAGTAGCGAAGTGCGTGCTCAACCTGGTGAAGTGTCACAACAACCGGAATCCCTTCTTTCCGGTTAATGTCCTGAAGAAGTTCCATCACGATGCGTGAAGATTCGGGGTCCAATGAGGCAATAGGCTCATCGGCAAAAATGATGCGGGCGTTTTGCATAAGGGCACGGGCAATTGCCACGCGTTGCTGCTGACCACCCGAGAGGTTTGACACGCGTTGGGACGCAAACTCTGCCATCCCCACTCGATCCAGGGCAGCCATCGCACGGGCTTTCTGATCTTTTGTGAAGTTACCGGTCATCGAACGCCAGAACGGCGTCTCACTAAGACTGCCAATCAGAACATTGGTCATCACACTGAGACGGTTGACCAGATTAAATTGCTGGAAGATATACCCGGCCTGGGAACGGCTCGCGCGCACATCTTTGGAGGGTTTACCGGCTCGCTGAACCGTTTTGCCGAGTACCTTGATTTCGCCCGACGCATCTTTGTCGGAGACTATTAGTCCACTGAGATGACGGAGAAGTGTCGACTTTCCTGATCCGGATGGACCGAGCAAGGCAGTCATCTCATTGTGGTTGATTGTCAGGTTAACCTGGTCAAGCGCCTTCTTATTGCCAAAGGTTTTGTTCAGGTCAGTAATTTCTATTATTGAACCCATGGGGCACACCTCGTTTTTCGAATGCCCCCATGCTCAATGTTAAATGTGACTTTTTTATAACCAATTGGTGACAGTAAGATAACGCGTACCGACAACGTCAATTGGTAGATATGGCCTTGAATCCTGACGGCTCAATACTTACTGCCCTATAAACCGACAACCACCTTGACTTGTCTAGATAAGTTGGTCATGAAATATTCATATTCCCATCGATGGCTACAAACACCCCGGGAACATACCGCACCTACCCACCCGGATGAATAGGTAAAAACCCAATCATTCCATTAACAAATACAGCCCTTTTTATTTTCCCTTGAGTCATAACCACCATTTCTGAAATTCGATCAAACCATTTTCAGAACAATTGTATGACCAAACTGATAAGCCAAACCACAAATGTGATCTGTGTCACTATTTTGATGAATATGACACCCTAAACTAGCGCCGCAGTTTGCTTCTCCACAAAAAACACTCTAACAAATCAGCAACATGCAAGGTTGACCCATGGATACACATGCAGCTCTTTATGAGCTCGGTAAGGCAAGGCTTGAAAAGCTGCGCCAGTTAAACCCCCGTAAAGAACAGACCCTTCAGGAGCGCTTGGAACAACACGGCATCAGCCGACGACAGTTCCTCATCTGGAGCGCTACCCTCACTTCGGCACTGGCGTTACCTATGCCATTCAGCAGTCTGGTTGCCGAAGCTGCCGAACTTGCCGATCGCGTCCCGCTTATCTGGATGCACATGGCCGAATGTACCGGCTGCTCAGAATCCTTGCTCCGTTCATCTACCCCAGATGTCAGCACCCTTATCTTTGACCATGTATCCCTCGAGTATCAGGAAACCCTGATGGCAGCAGCAGGCTGGCAGGCAGAAGAAAACCTTGATGCAGCGATGCGTGACTACCACGGCCAGTATCTTCTGGCGGTAGAAGGTGCAGTACCCACTGCAAACGGCGGTACTTACTTGACGCTGGGCTGCAAGGCACATACCGGCCTTGAGATGGTTCGGGAAGCCGCCGCTGGCGCTGCCGCAATTATTTCCGTTGGTACCTGTGCCTCATTCGGTGGCGTTCAGGCAGCCAAGCCAAACCCAACCGGTGCCAAAGGCGTCCATGCAGTGATTGACCGCCCAGTGGTCAACCTCGGTGGCTGCCCGCCAAGCTCTTCCAACATCGTCGGCACCCTCATGTACTTCATCATGTTCGGCAAACTCCCTGCCCTTGATATGTTCAACCGCCCTAAATGGGCATACGGTGCCCGTGTACACGACAACTGCGAACGCCGTGGCCACTTCGATGCGGGTGAATTTGTTGAGCAGTTCGGCGATGAAGGCGCTGTAAACGGTTACTGCCTGTACAAAATGGGTTGTAAAGGCCCTTACACCTACAACAACTGCCCTCAGGAACGTTTTAACAACCATACAAGCTGGCCTGTTCTGGCCGGTCACGGTTGCATTGGCTGTTCTGAGCCGGATTTCTGGGATGACATGGCAGACTTTGAAAAGCCACTCGGCCGCCAGCTTCTGCACGGACTGGATGCCACCGCTGACACCATTGGATCCGTCACCCTTGGCCTGACAGCTGTTGGTATTGGTATTCACGCAGTGGGCAGCTTCTTTGCCGGCTCTTATAACGACGAGGAAAAATAATAATGAGCAAGCGTGTCGTCATTGACCCGATCACCCGTATTGAGGGCCACCTGCGCATTGAAGTCGAAGTCGACGAAAACAATGTGGTAGAGAAAGCGTGGGCATCTTCCACCCTGTTCCGTGGCCTTGAAATTATCCTGAAAGGACGTACCCCGTTCGACGTTGGCCTGCTGGTTCAGCGTATCTGTGGTGTATGTACTTTTTCGCACTATCTGTGCGGCACCATGGCAGTTGAAAATGCCATTGGGGCAGCGGTGCCAATGAACGCCAAATACCTGCGTTCCATGATGCTGGAAGCCCTGCACATGCACGACCACATCGTGCACTTCTATATTCTGCACGGCCTTGACTGGATAGACGTTGTTTCTGCCCTGAAGGCGGATCCAGCCAAAGCCGCCCAGGTGGCAATGAAGTATTCCGATACCCCGATGGCAGCCGGTGAAGGCGAGCTTCGTGCTATCCAGGAAAAAGTGAAGAAGTTTGTTGATACCGGCAAACTGGGCCCCTTCGCGAATGCATATTGGGGCAACAAGTCTTACAGCTTCACCCCTGAGCAAAACCTGATTGGTCTGTCACACTACTTCAAGGCACTGGAAATCCAGCGAATTGTTGCTGAGATGATGGCAATCTGGGGCGGTAAAAACCCGCATCCACAGTCAGTGGTTGTTGGCGGCATTACCTGTGTACGTGACATGATCAACCCTGCCCGTCTCCAGGAATGGGCGCAGCGCCGTGCTACCGTGGTTGAGTTTATTGAGCGCGCCTATCAGGCTGACCTCATCATGGCAGCCGATGCCTACGGCAAAGAGCCTTCTGTTCTGGGCGGCGTGAATGTACGTAACTTCATGTCTACTGATGATGTACTGACAGGGCAAAACCAATACCTGTTCCACAGCGGTATCATCCGTAACGGTGACCTTGCCAATGTGGAAGATATCGATCCGTACAAGATCGAAGAAGACGTGACCCACTCATGGTACAACGCCCCTCACCCACAGCACCCGCTGGATGGCACAACCATTCCGGAGCACACGCCTTTTGTTGAGCGTGACACTGTATTTGGCAAACTGCCAACCGTAGACGGTGTAGGCAAGTACTCCTGGGTGAAGTCTCCACGTTATGCGGGCGAACCCGTTGAGGTGGGCCCGCTGGCTGCTATGTTGGTGAACTATGGCCGCGGTGTCCCGGAAGTCGTTGAGACTGTCGATGCATTCCTGGCCCGCACCGGCCTGCCTAAAGAAGCCCTGTTTACTACCCTGGGACGTACCGCTGCCCGTATGTTGCATACGCTGGTTCAGGCCCGTTACGGCAACCGGACTTTCGAAGCACTGGTCGCTAATATCCAGTCAGATACCTCAACCTATATCGCACCAAACCTGAACCCTGAAAAAGAGTACAAGGGTTTTGCGATGATTGAAGCGCCTCGCGGCCTGCTGAGCCACTGGATCCGCATCAAGCACGGTCTGGTTGAAAACTATCAGGCAGTCGTACCGACCACCTGGAACGCAGGCCCTCGCGACGGTAATGGTAAAGTCGGCCCATATGAAGCGTCCTTGGTTGGCCTGAAGCTGGATGACCCGACCAAACCGCTGGAAATTTTGCGCATAATTCACTCTTTCGACCCTTGCATGGCGTGCTCTGTACACGTGATGGACTACAAAGGCCAGTCGCTGAGTGAGTTCCGAATTGACCCAAGCGCACTGTAAGGAGTCCACTATGAGTGCCCAAGATGTTCTCTATAAACGGGAGCGGGTCTTTTCCGTTGTTATCCGGGTTTGCCACTGGCTGCGTGCCCTGGCTATCACCGCTCTGGTGGTAACCGGTTTTTATATTGCCTGGCCTTTCCTGGTTGCCCCGGACAGCACCAATGTGCTGGTAAACGGCTGGATCCGCTTTGCCCATGAAGTGTTTGGTTTCCTTTTGGTCGCCATCACCATGGCGCGGGTTTACCTGTTTTTCTTCAGCCGGAGCAATGTGGAGCGTCGCTCCATCAGTGATGCCCTGAGCACTAAGAGCTGGGTACAGCAGATTAAAGCATACCTGTGGATGGGTAAGCCGCCCCACAACGGTGCGTATGGCCCACTCCAGCTGATGGTGTATGCGGGTATCTCCACTCTGGCAATCTTTATGTGCGTAACCGGGCTGATGCTGTACGACAACGTCTATCACGGTGGCCTTGCTGCCATGCTGTGGCCTGTCACCGATTACCTGACCTACCTGATGGGTGGCCTGGCGAATGTGCGTCTGTGGCACCACTACGTCACCTGGGCGTTTATCATCTTTGTGGTGATTCACGTTTACATGGTGGTGTGGACAGGTATCCGGTTCCGCAACGGTTCAGCGGATTCCATCCTGTCCGGTTACGACTACAAGCCCGTCCATAAGGACCACTAACCGCATGAAGATATTGCTGCTGGGTATTGGCAATGTCCTGTACGCCGACGAAGGAGTCGGCGTACATTTTGTCAACTACATCACTGAAAATTACCGATTCAGCCATCCTGAACACCAGATCGATACCCTTGACGGCGGTACCCTGGCCCAGGGGCTGACCCCTATCCTTGCAAAATATGACCACCTGATAGTGGTAGATACTGTCAATGCGGCGGGAGCCGAACCGGGACAGGTTTATTACTTCAACTTTGACAATGCGCCACCGGAAATTGACTGGCAGGGCAGCGCCCATGAAGTGGAGATGCTGCAAACCCTGATCATGATGGAAATGGTGGGTGACCGGCCGGATACCTGGATCCTTGGCATGGTGCCAACCGTGCTTGAACCTATGTACCTCGGCCTTACTGAAAAGATTCAGGCGTCCATCCCGGTAATGGAAAAAGCCCTGCTCAAACACATGGAATCGCTCGGTATTACCTGCGAGCGCGTCGCGGATATCGACATCAACAGCCTGATCCCTGACTCCTACAAACGCGGATAACTGAGTTCCCATGAAGCTGATTCGTTTTGCCTTTACCTGTTCCCGAAAAGTCCCTTTCTACGCGCATTTATGTAACCGCTACCTTGATTACCCGGAACTGGATGTCACTGTTGGCTGGAAAGACAATACCTTTATCCTTGAAGCTGAAGGTAACCAGACTCAGCTTGAAGCACTGGCTTCGTCCATTTCCAGCGACTTCCTGCTTTCCTGCTGGCTTACCGGTGCAAAAATGGACGTAGTTGACTCGCGGGTTGGTAACAAATCACCGATAAAACACGCCCCGTTTCAGCTTCCTTTCTGCAGCCGTTGTCACACTTCATTTTCCGACAACCAGTCCCCGCAATTTGGTGAACTGGATCTTGCGTGCCCGGTTTGCCACGGCGAGCGGCACTCCTCTGCTTCGTTGACATTCAGCCTGCTTAGCCAGCATGCAGCCGAGTTTTTGGAAAGCGGACGAACACAACTCAGTCTCAATGGGCACACTTATACATTTGGAATAAACCCAGTGGAACCCGGAGTACGGAACCAAATTCTGGTCACCAACCCAAACCGGCTGAACAATCACTTTGCCGTTGAAAACCGCCATGTCCTGGCACTTTCCAGCATCGAAAAGCCCCGACTCACCCTGCGTCCCTCAGATAACCAATCCGGCTTGACAGACCCTCTCTATGACGTTTGCTTTGCGTGGAACCGGGAGATTTCCGTCTTTGCCGAGCTCCTTCGTCAGCGCGGTATTGACCACATTTATTACGCCAGTGCCGCGTTGCAGCCTGCTATGGCCTGGGTTGAAAATGGCTGGAGCCAGATTGATAACCCACGGTTTGCAGCAAAACCCTCTGCCATTAACTGCGTTGGGGAACCGCTGCACGAAGCAGCTACCATCCGTGGCCTGCGGGCAAGCTGGGCAAAAGGGACTATCCGGTTCGATTTCAGCGATACGGGCGACTCATCCAGCCGAGAAAGCCAGGCCATCTGTGCTTTGCATGGTGGCAGCGTAGAATCCGGCATCCTTCGAAATACCGCAGTCATCTACTTTAGCAATCAGGCACCGGGTCAGTTGGTTACGCTGGACCGGACACTCAATACTGAAAGCTTCTTCATGCTCCGCCCTTTGCCAGAAGCCGGTTCAGCCGTTTTAGAGTTGGTTGAGCAGGAAGGGCACCATGAATTACTTGCGCGATTCAGGCAGCAATTCCCTGAAGACTGTGACGCACTTGCAGCGTACAGTTTCACCGGTTTTCGCGACAACCTGACCACCCTTTACGCAGCGGCCGCCTTTATCCTCGGCCTTGCCCACTCGGCAATGACAAAGGATCAACTGGCTGACACCGTACTGGCAGCCGCGTTGAAATACCGGGGCAAAAATTCTCACCGAATTGATTTTGCTTTCGATAACAACCCTGACATCAGCGGGCTCGACTTCACGAAAACGCTCGCGAGCCTGATGGCATTCCGGTTGGGAACTGATGGCGATGAAGGACACACGCCGAAGCTTGCATTCGGCCTGATGGACTCACTGGCAGATTACCTTTCCAACTGGATAGAACACCTGGACGGAAATATCGGCCTGTCTTCAATTACTCTCGCCGGTAATGAGCTGGCTAATGAAGTGCTCGCCAACCGGATTTCCCTGCGTGTCGGCAAAAACTTCCCACTGTTTGTAAACCGCAGGCTGACGCTGGACGGCAGTAACCTGAGCGCCGGTGCGCTGTTCCTGAAACAACGTCGCCGGGGATAAATACCAATGGATAAAATGGCTGTCAGCCACCTAAAAATCCAGGTTACCGGCATTGTACAAGGGGTGGGATTCCGCCCCTTTGTATTCCGGCTTGCCACTGAAAACCGTCTTGCAGGCACCGTGCTTAACAGCGTACAGGGTGTCATCATTCATGTGCAGGGTAAAACCCATGCCGTTGATGGCTTTCTGTTACAGCTGGAGAAGAACCCGCCTCCACTGGCACGAGTGGACAATGTCACGGCTGAAAGGCTTCCGGTAAACCCGGAATTTTCCGGTTTCAGTATCATCGAAAGTGACAGCCATGCGCACGCTACCGTGTCCCTCTCACCGGATATGGCAACCTGCCCGGACTGCCTGGCGGATATCCGCAACCCGGAAAGCCGTTACTACCGCTACCCCTTTACCAATTGCACCAACTGCGGCCCCCGCTACACCATCATCCGGGCTCTGCCGTATGACCGTAGTAACACAGCAATGGCCGGTTTCACCATGTGTGCCGTCTGTGAGCGTGAGTACAATGACCCGCTAAACCGTCGCTACCATGCCCAGCCGGTGAGTTGCCCGGACTGTGGGCCACACTTGCGTTACTTAACGTCCACCGGTGAACAAACCAGTACCCATGAGCAGGCGTTAAGTGATGCTGCCAAAGCTATCCGTGAAGGCAAAATCCTGGCTATCAAAGGACTGGGAGGGTTCCACCTTGTCTGCGATGCCAGCAACAGTGCCGCAGTCACAACCCTCAGGGAACGCAAACACCGCCCGGCGAAACCTCTTGCCGTTATGGTTAAAAACAGGGAAAGCGCAGAACAGCTCGTTACCGGTGACAACGCTGAGTGGGATGCACTGGAAAGCCGCCAGCGCCCAATCGTATTGATGCGAAAACGTAATGATTGTGATGACCAGATTGCACCTGAAATCGCCACTGGAATATGCAGCCTGGGAATTTTTCTCCCATATACACCGCTTCACAGCCTTCTGATGGATATGCTGGAAAATCCAATTGTCGCCACCAGCGCCAATGTCAGTGGACAGCCTATCATCACCGACTCTCAAGACATTTTTACCCAGCTTGGCGATGTTGTAGACGGCGTACTGGACCACAACCGCCCTATTGTTCGCGCCTGTGACGACAGTGTGGTTCAGGTTGTCGACGGTGAATTGATGGTGATTCGCCTGGCAAGAGGCTACGCCCCTTTGAGCATTCCCTTGGAAAGCCCGGTTTTAACACCCTTGCTGGCAGTGGGCGCCCAGCAAAAAAGTACAATCGCCATCACATTGGGCAAACAGGTCATGCTCAGCCCCTACATCGGGGAGAACCAGTCACTCGAAGCGGCAAACCATTTCGAACGGACTGTCCGGACGCTGTCTGAGATATATGACTTCATCCCGGAAAAAGTCATCCATGACCTGCACCAAGGTTATGTCTCGACCCAATATGCCGGACAGTTTAACAACTGCGAAAAACGTGAGATTCAACACCATTACGCCCATCTTCTCGCCGTAATGGCAGTAAATAACCATAAGGGCCCGGTGCTGGGAGTTGCATTTGACGGCACCGGTCTTGGCACGGACGGCACCTTGTGGGGAGGAGAAGCGTTGCTTGCCGAATCAGTTAAGGTAACCCGCCTCGCCCACTTTGCACCATTTAAACTGGTAGGCAATGAACAGGCAATCAAAGATCCAACCCGTACCCTGCTATCCCTGCTGTTTGAGCGTTACGACCCGGACACAATCATTGAGATGGATCTTCCTGCGTTAAGCAGCGTATCCCCTGTTTTTATTCGAAATTTGTACAGGCTCTGGCAATCAGGCGTATCTTGCATCCAGTGCAATTCAGTTGGACGCCTTTTCGATGCGGTGGCAAGGCTTCTCAACCTTGTAAGGGAAACCCGGTTTGAGGGGGAAGCAGGTATGATGCTGGAATCCGCTGCACGGGATTATCGCCAGAAACCCGGACGCGAAGTTGCTAACCAGGAACTGGTTTTTGCGCTTCCAATCATTGAAGATGGCGCACAAAAAATCTGGGAAACCCAATCCCTGTTTAAGCAGATATTACAGGCAACCCAATCCAGCCCGTTGACGGACCAACGGATAGGCCAGATTGCAGACGCTTTTATCTCAACATTGGCAACTGCGGTTTGCTCGCTGTCTGCCTCATGCCAAAGCGAATATCACCCATTGCCTGTCGCCCTGTGCGGAGGGGTATTCCAGAATCGGCTTCTTCTTGAAAAGTGCAACCGGGAATTAAACCAACGCGGCATATCACAACTTCCCCGGAAGCACCTTCCTGTCAATGACTCAGGCATTGCCCTTGGCCAGATCTGGTTTGGCTTAAATGAGCGTCCATGCCAGACAAAAAGACCCATTCGCGGAGAATAGATGATCTTAAAATTTAACGCACAGCGGGTCGCATCGCTTACCGCTTCAGTACTGTCCCTATCAGCAATAACTGTCACCGGTCTTGCACTAGGTACTGCCGTTACCTTTGCCCATGCTGCATCGGGAGAATCAAGCCCAAATACGCTTTCTGCCATGCACTCCCAGCCAGTTATGGTGTCACTGGGTTCCGAGCCCGAGCGCGGGTTCGACCCTGTTTATGGCTGGGGGCATTACAACAACCCTCTGATTCAGTCATCTTTGCTGAAAAGAGACAGCGCATTGAATGTTGAAGGTGACCTCGCCCGACAATGGCATCTTTCCAATGACCGAAAAACCTGGGTTGTAACTTTAAAGCCCGGCGTAATGTTCAGCGACGGTACACCGGTAACTGCTGAGGATGTTGCCTTTACATTCAATACAGCAAAAAGAGCAGCAACAGTTTACGACCTCTCTAACCTCAACCATATTGAGGTGGTAGACAACCAGACAGTCGCATTCCATCTGGACAAGCCAGACATCGCATTCCTCGATAACCTGGTTACACTTGCTATCGTCCCAAAACACGCATATACCAGCAGCTATGCCCAGCATCCTGTCGGATCCGGCCCTTATAAAATGGTTCGTTGGGATAAAGGGCAAGCACTGTTACTCACTGCTAACCCGTATTACTACGGCCATAAACCCCAACTGGAAAATCTTGTTGTGGTTTTCAGTGATGAGGACAGCCGCTTTACCCAATTTCTGTCCGGACAACTCGACTTGGCCGCTATTGCCCCACGCTATGCAGCAAGCCTACCAGCTAATGCCAGGCTTTGGAGTGTAAAAAGCGTTGATAACCGGGGTATCTCCTGGCCAATGGTGCCATATGACAATAATGAAACCGGGAACGATATCACCAGCGACATCGCTATCCGCAGCGCTATTGACCAGGTAATAGACCGCCGGGTGTTGGTAACAAATCTGCTTGACGGGCATGCGCGCCCGGCTTATTCCATTGCTGACGGTTTGCCGTGGAGTACAGAGCCGCACATACCAGAAATGAATGACACCCAACGTCTTCCCGGTGCAACCCGGATTCTGGAAAAAGCCGGCTGGAAGCTGGAGGATGGCATCCGGGTTAAAAACGGTATCAAAGCAGAACTGACCCTTTATTATAAATCCGGAGACAGTATTCGTGAGCAACTGGCGCTCACCTTTGCCCAAATGGTAAAACCACTGGGAATCGTGGTACATACACGGGGAGACAGTTGGGAAAACATATGCAAAGTTATGCATAAATCGCCGGTACTGTTTGGTTTCGGAGCTCTAAGCCCTTCAGAAATGCGCTTTGCACACCACAGCAAATATCGCGGAGTGGATTTCTACAATGCCGGTTTCTACAGCAACCCAGAGGTGGACAGGGAACTGGACCAAGCAGAGCTTTCCGCATCATGGGAACAAGCCCTCCCGCATTACCGCCACGCCCAGGATTTAATTTACCACGATGTTCCCTGGACATGGCTGGTTAACCTGCAACACCTCTATGCCACTACCCCTTGTCTGGATTTAGGCAAACCAGGAATTGAACCCCATGGTCATGGCTGGCCAGTAACCAATAATATCACTGACTGGAAATGGGTTTGTCCCGCGAAACAATGAGAGATTCCCTGATACAAACTTCCACACGGCTGATACTGCAACTTATTTTAGTTGTAGCCCTTGCCTGGGGACTTCTGGCACTGTCACCGCTGGATCCCATAACGGCCTATCTCAACGGTAACCTGTTTGGTATCGCCGCCGGGCAAAAAGCTGAGATGGCTGCAAAGTTGGGGCTGGACACGCCACTTTGGCAGCAATTTTCACAGTGGTTGGTTTCACTTGCGCATGGTGACATGGGGTTTTCCAACCTCTATCGCCAGCCGGTCACCGAGGTAATCCGGGAGCGGGTTGGAATGTCACTTCTGCTTATAGGGTTGGTCTGGTTGTTTTCACTGGCCGTGGGTTTCACCCTCGGTTTAATTGCCGGCGTATACAGAAACCGCCTGCCCGACCTATTGATCCGATCCGTGGCCTGGCTGCTGACATCCATTCCCTCTTTTTGGTTGGGAATGATTTTAATCAGCTTGTTTTCCGTCACCCTGAAATGGATGCCAGTATGCTGCGCTGCACCGTTTGGCTCCACATTTACCGGCCAGGGATTTGGCAGCCTGATTTCCCATCTTGTATTACCCGTCTCAACCCTGACACTGGTCTATATGGCACCTATCGTGCTCCACACCCGTGAAAAGGTTGCGGATGTACTGGACGGGGAGCCACTTCTTTATTCACGGCTTCACGGCCAAAGCCCGTTAGCCCTGACCCGGTTCCATATCATCAAAAACAGCCTTGTTCCCGCTGTTATTCTCCAATTCGCAAGTTTTGCGGAGCTGTTCAGCGGCTCGATTCTGGCTGAAACAGTATTCAATTTTCCAGGGCTGGGGCAAACACTGGTGAAAGCCGGTATGGCTGATGATACCGCCTTGCTGCTTGGAGGGACGCTGATAACAGCGGTGATGGTCTTTATCGGTAATCTCGCTGCATCAGCTATCGCACTCAGACTGACGCCGGGAGAAAACCCATGAACCGGTTTACCCCAGCGTTAATCTGCCGAAACTTCTGGCCGGTACTTATTTTAATTTCAGTTGCGGTAACAGGTGCACTGTGGCCCCAAAACGGGCTCGATATCAATTTACTGGTTAAAAACATGCCCCCGACACTTACCCACCCATTTGGGACAGACTGGCTCGGGCGAGATATGCTGACCCGTTGCCTGATAGCACTGAACACCAGTATGGGCATTGGTGTGATAGCAGTTGGCAGCAGTTGCCTGATAGCCATGTTGCTTGCAATGTTTGCGATGGCCAACCGGTTCACCAGGCATGTTGTGGATCTGCTGGTAGATGTCTTTATGTCACTTCCACATCTGCTGCTTCTGATTCTTCTGTCTCTGTCTTTTGGTGGTTCGGAAGCTGGCCTGGTTGGTGCAGTCGCACTCAGCCATTGGCCCCGGCTTACCCGTTTGCTGCGTTTTGAAATGGAGGCTGTAGCCAATACGCCATATTTCCAGTTAGCGAAACAATTTGGCCAACCCACACTGACAGTGATCCGCAGGCATATGTTGCCTCAGGTTGTTCCTCAATGGCTGACCGGGGCCCTGCTGCTTTTCCCCCATGCGCTGACCCATATGGCCGGGCTGACCTTCCTGGGTTTTGGCCTGGATCCATCCACACCGTCAATGGGCGTGCTATTGTCCGAGGCAAGCCGTTACCTGCTCACCGGGCACTGGTGGGTGGCAGCTTTTCCGGGAGGGCTGCTACTTTGCTGTCTCCTGTTGCTTTCCCATTTTGCCCGGCAACTTACCCGTCAGCTTCGCGGGCAAAACGTTAATCCACACAAAATCAACGAAAAACAATTCGAAGGTTTTAATGCTTCACATTAACCAACTCTCAGTTACTGCGCGCAATGGCGATTGTTCACTCCTCCATCCGGTTACCCTGACACTCAGGCGCGGGAAGATTACCGGTGTGATGGGGGAAAGCGGCTGCGGGAAAAGCATTCTTGCCCATGCTGTACTGGGGTATGCGCCAGAAGGGTTCCTGATTAAGGGAAATATAGGCGGAAAGCCGGTTGTTGCGCTCGCAGCACAGTCTGCAGGTATTCTGGATCCTGTTAAAACTGTATGGCAGCACCTTTTCCGCTGGCAAAAAATGGAAAAAGCCACGGATACCAGCAGTTTCGCTTTACTTGGAATAGACCGTGACATTGCCGCCAGCTATCGCCACCAGCTTTCCGGAGGGATGGGAAAACGCGCCCTACTGGCACAGGCATTGGTGCAAAACCCGGAGTACATTCTGGCTGATGAACCTTGTGCAGGGCTGGATGATGCCTCAGCAAACCGGATGTATCACCAACTCCGTCAGCAAGCTGATAATGAAAACACAGGTGTCATGCTGATCACCCATAACCTCCGGCAGCTGATGAGATGGGCTGACGACATATTAGTGATGAAAGGCGGTCAGGTTGTCGAGTTTACTACACCTGGAAAAATCACCACCGGGGTTTGCCAACCCTATACAACGTCCCTCTGGGAAGCATTGCCTGAAAACTGGGAGGCAAAACGTGCTGATGCTGCGTGATGGTCGAATCCGATACGAGCGAAAGCTCATCGAACTGTGTGACATCGCAATTCATCCTGGAGAAATTGTCGGATTAAGTGGACCAAGTGGTTGTGGAAAGTCGTCCCTCGCCCGTGTGCTTGCCGGGATCCAGCGTCTGGAAAGCGGTAAGCTTGACGCTCCCAAATATAGCCGGGGAGAAGCCAACCCGGTGCAGTGGGTGATCCAGCAACCTGAATTTGCTTTCAACCCTTATCTGACGCTGCGACAGTCGCTTAAGGAAAGCTGGCAAGACAAAAGCTACCAGCCTTTGTTGGATGCCTACATGATCAGCGAAAACTGGCTGGACCGCCGGCCTGGACAACTATCAGGCGGACAACTTCAAAGGCTAAACCTAATCCGAGCCCTGGTGCCATCAACGCGATATCTGCTGTGCGACGAGGCAACCGCCCAACTGGACCTGCTAACCCAAAGACACCTTTGGCAAAGCCTTATCCCCTACTGCGTACAGCAAGAAATAGGGGTATTGGTTATCTCGCATGACCTGACATTACTCGAAGCCCTTTGCGACCGCCAAGTCCAGCTTTAATTGCCCTAATGACAGGAAACGTGGTTGCCGTTGCAAAAGTCGCCACAGTATTTATTTTGCGATAGCAATAGTGTCCAAAGACAGCTTTACTTTAGGCATACATCTGCCAATTTTCGCATTCAATCAAAGGAATAGGCTGTATGAAGAAACAGAAAAATGAGACAAAACTCTTTAAGGCGGCGCTAAAAATCGGTATGGCGTTTGCCATTAAACGCGGTTACACCTTGCCTGATATTCCTCTCTCAGACTCACAGAAAGCAGAAATCATCTACAGGTTACTGGTAGAACAAAAAATGCTGGTTCCGTTACCAGGAGACAAGGAAGACGGGCCAAATATAAAACACCGCCTTGTGGTATGGATAAGCAAGCAACTACCTGAAGACCATCCTTTGCTGGTCGAATAGACGACCAGCACTATATCCAGCTCAACGCGATGTCATTATCACCTGGCAGGTTTTTAAACCTGCCGACATGACTGCAACGTTCTGAGCAATTTGCACAATCACGGGTTTGCCCTTCAAGCATCAACATTACAAACTTCTTCTCTGACATAGGTCTGTAAAAATAGAAGCCCTGAACAATAGCGAAATTCAGTCCGGAAATAATTTCAACTTCTTCTGCCGTTTCGATGCCTTCCACTACACAGGATATTTTCAGGCATTGGCAGAAATATCCAATATGACGTAGCCAATCCTGACCGTGCTCTCCATAGAGTGAATGGCGAAAAGAGCGATCCAGCTTGACGCCGTCTACCTCAATCAAAGACCAAAGTTTCAGGCTGTTCTGGCCTGTCCCTAAATCGTCAATCCAGACTTTAAAACCCAATTCACGGATTCGTCTGATACCCGTGTCCAGGTGGTTAATATCAAAATCTTCAGGTGTTTCTGTAAGTTCAAAAATGACGTAGTCTTTCAGGTGGTGGAAGCTCTCGATCAAGGAGAGTGTTTTCGATGTATGTTCCTTATCTCTGAATTGACAGGGTTCTACATTGATGCTGATTCTGGTCTTTAAAACTATTTCACTCAAAGACTGCGCTTTTTCAAGCGCAGCTTCCAGAATTCGGATGGATAAACCTTTCCTCTTTGCAACATCGATAACCACCAACGGAGATAAAGGATTCCCGTTGCTATCATTCATTCGCAGCAACATCTCAGCCCCGGTGACTTTACGCGTGTTCATACAAACAAAAGGCTGGAGATGGAAAACAAAATCCCCTTTGTTTATTGCACCAGCAATATGGGCTTCAAGCTGTAGCTGCTCTTTTTCTTTTGCAAGCTTTGCAAGGTGGTAGCGAAAATGGAGAGTGATGGAATAACCGGCGACAAGAACACAAATGAGTCCAAAAACCTGTTCGGGTATCGCATGGGCATAACCGATCACGGTAAGGCCTAGCAGCAGCAAAAGATTCGAAGAGACCAGCGTTTTCTTTGAAAAGATACGGCCTAATTCTGTAAGCATTGTTGGACCTCTCTCTTTGAGAGAAACTATTTTTTTATTTACAAACCATGACGCACACCCACCCACAAATCCAGTTGCTTACCTATTGATAATCCGAATATTTATGGTCGCATGCCGCTATCACATGATTGTTTTAAACAGGTTAATATCTCTGACGTGAAAATGTAAAGAATTCCTGCCGTCATTGACTTGTTTTTTGTATGGAATTGATACGGCGCTCATATCTTATCCCGCCAGTGAGGGGCCAGAAATGAACCGCCCCAGACTGTTCAAACAGATCTGCCTAATCATAAATTCCATTTTCGTGGATACGCTAAAACTCTCTACGGTGATAATTTGGTGCTACATAACAGAACAACAAAAGAGAGATAGAAAGTGAAAAAGATTATCGTTGAATTCACCCATGACGGCACATACCGAGATCTGGTGTGGGAAGGCAGTTTCAAAGTAGTTCGCGGCCAATACCGAGCTGTTACCCCCTCTTTTGCCGCTAAGTTAGCCCGGCAGCAAGATGCTCAAATCATCTACGATGAAAACCATAATGTCGTCACGGAGGATTGGTAATACACTTTCCACCGATATGGTTTGAGACACCATTCGAACCAATAAAAAACCTCAACGCTGGACAACGTTGAGGTTTTTTATTGGTTTATCATTGCATTTGGGTGTCTTAAATCAGCCAGAACGTCTCATTAGATGGCATGTGCCTATTCAGGCTGCTCAAGTTCAAGCTGCATCAGCAACAAATCTTCACCATCCAGTACCTTGGTATGGAAGCTCTTACATTGAGGGCACACAACGTTTCGGCCTTCCGGCTCGGATTCCAGTCCACATTCCAGGCAGGCTACAACCAAAGGTTGAATGGTCATTTCCAGCGTTGCATCCCGGCAGATCCCTTCTTGCTTGAAGGTATCGAACGCCGTTTTCAACAATTCAGGCTCTACCCCGCTCAGAACACCGACCTTAATGGCGACCCGGGTTATCCGGGTCGCTCCGTTAGCTGTAGCGTGAGCCTCGCATTCATCAATCAGTGAACTGACGATGGAGTACTCATGCATCAGCAAATCCTCGGCAGTAATTCACCTTGCGGGAGTTCAAGGAAACGGCTGCTGCCCCAGGCACTGTTCAACACCACCTTTCCTTTCCGTTCATCCTTCACAGAGCCGATTACTGCTGCCTGTGGGCAGAACGGGAACCACTGAAGGACAGAAAGGGCAACATCTGCCTGTTCTGCCGGAACCGCAAGAACAAAGGTCCCTTCATTGGCAAGGTCAAAGGCTTCCATCCCATACAACTCGCATAAGCCCCGAACTTCATCACAAACCGGGATATCCGCTTCGTTCAGGGAAATGCCAACATCCGATGATGTAGCCCACTCGTTCAGAACCGCTGACAACCCGCCCCTTGTGGCATCACGCATTGCGCGTATTTCAATACCTGCACCAATCAATGCTTCTACCGCAGGCCAAAGGGTTGCGCAATCACTGGACAGCTCTGATTCAAGCTCCAGACCCTCACGGTTCATCAAAACAGTGGCACCGTGGCGCCCAATATCCCGTGACACTATAATTGCATCACCAGCCATGAGGTTTCGGGCCGAAATGCCGCTGGCATGAATGGTACCCAGACCGGTCGTGTTAATGAACAGACCGTCTGCGCAGCCTTTTGGCACGACCTTCGTGTCACCACAGACAATGTGCGCACCTGAAACCGACAGTTCTTCCGCCATACTGGCTGCGATGGTTTTCAGGGTCTCCAGCGAAAAACCTTCCTCGATAATAAAACTGCAGCTGAGGTATTCCGGCTTTGCGCCCATCATTGCCAAATCGTTTGCAGTACCTGCAATCGACAATTTACCAATATCACCACCGTTAAAAATCAGCGGGGAAACGGTAAATGAATCGGTGGTAAATGCTGTGTCACCAGGCAAAGACAGTACCGCCGCATCTTCTTCACGGCGAAGGACATCGTTGTCAAACGCATTGAAGAATACACTTTTAATCAGTTGCCCCATTTCCTGACCACCGCCACCGTGGCTTAACTGAATGTTTT
This sequence comes from Parasalinivibrio latis, assembly GCF_036825535.1. Lineage (GTDB taxonomy): Bacteria > Pseudomonadota > Gammaproteobacteria > Enterobacterales > Vibrionaceae > Parasalinivibrio > Parasalinivibrio latis. Next base: position 1,408,231 of record NZ_CP098813.1, on the reverse strand, counting down.
TTTTCTCACTCATCTGAGACTCCTTGGTAACGATAGTATGCATTGCATGCCCCTTCGGAGCTGACCATACAGCTACCCAAAGGGCGTTGAGGGGTGCATCCCCTTCCGAATACCCGGCAATCGGCCGGTTTTGCCAGGCCGCGCAGAATATCTCCGCACTGACAGGCTTTGTGATCGTTGATTTCTTCTGTCGGCAGGCAATGTGCGAAACGGATTTCTGCATCACGGTGCCGGTATTTGTCTCTCAGTTTCAGCGCTGAATGGGTAATTGGGCCAAGACCCCGCCAGCGGAATTCAGGCCGGATTTCAAAGCAGGCATCCACGATGTGCTGAGCACCGACATTACCGTCTTCTGTCACAGCCCGGCTGTACTGGATTTCGACCTGGTGTTCACCTTTCAGTTTCTGACGAACCAAACGCAGGGCAGACTCCATCACATCAACCGGCTCAAACCCGGCCACGACAACAGGCGTACGGTATTTTTCAGCCAAGGGCCGGTAAACCCGGGCGCCCTGAATCACACTGACATGGGATGGGCCAATAAACGCATTTACCCGAACAGCCGGATCTGCCATTACTGCATCAACAGCGGGCGGCACCAGTACGTGGTTAATGTGAAAGAGTAGATTATCGATGCCCTTGCTTTCGGCTTGTTGCAGCAACACTGCTGTCATCGGGGTTGATGTCTCAAAGCCAATGGCAAAAAAAACCACGGTTTTATCCGGGTTGTCTGTGGCGATTTGAAGGGCATCAAGCGGATCATAAAGCGGGCGGATATCACACCCTTTGGCACGAAATTGAGCCAGGCTGCCTTTGGAGCCAGGTACCCGGATCATATCTCCAAGGGTCACCAGAATGACATCGGGCTGACTCGCCAAGGCGGCTGCATGGTCAATGCGCTCTTTCGGCATGATGCAAACCGGGCAACCCGGGCCATGGATAAAGTCGATGTTTTCCGGCAAAAGCTGTTTTAACCCATACTTCATGATGGTATGGGTATGCCCACCACACACTTCCATGATATTCAGCGGCTCTTCCAGCTTAGCCGCTTCATCACCGATTTCAGCAGCCAGTTGCCGGATGGTTTCCGGGTTTCGGAAGCCTTCATAAAGCTGTTTCAGATCGAGCATTACACCAGCCCTTCTTCCAGCTTTTCTGCAATTTCCCGGTACAGTTCGAGGCTTTGTTCTGCATCGGCTTTGTCAATTTTGTTCATGACAAAGCCGATATGGATAAGTACGTAATCCCCGATTTCAAGCTCATCCATATACAGATGACGGCTGACACGCCGTTTAACACCAAGCGCCTCTACAGTAACGCTGAGATCTTCATCATGGATTTCGACAATGCGGGAAGGAACGGAGAGACACATCGGCGTTACCCCTGAATCCGGTTCGCTTCCAGCCAGTCCACAACCGGCTTGAGCGATTCTGCCTGCTTGACCGAAATTTCCATCACCTGAGCATCCGGATTGAGCTTTTTAACCTGCTCACGCGCTGCTTCGATACTGAAGTCAAAATAAGGTAAGAGGTCGCATTTGGTAATCAACACCAAATCAGCACGACGGAACATCACCGGGTATTTTTCAATTTTGTCGTCACCTTCAGGTACAGAAACCAGGACGATGTTTTTATGTGTGCCTACATCATAGCTCGCAGGACAAACCAGGTTACCTACGTTTTCTACAAAGCAGATATCCAGTGTTTCAAGCTCAACATGATGAAGTGCTCCGTGAACCATAAACGCATCAAGGTGGCAGGCGGAGCCAGTCTGGATTTGGTAGGCCTCAATGCCTTTGGCCTTGAGGCGGTCGGCATCTCGGGAGGTTTCCAAATCACCCTCTATCACCGCATAGCGAAGGGATGTTTGATCTTTGAGGTGCTCTAAAAAGGTAGTCTTGCCACTGCCGGGGCTGCTCATGAGGTTAAAGGCAGTTATACCCTGGGCTTCAAAATGTGCACGGTTATGGGCCGCTTCCAAATCGTTTTTATCAAGGATTTTATGGATGACTTTCAGGGTCTTTTTGTCATTCAGCTGAGGGTTTTGTAACAACCCCTGGTGATCATGGTGGCCGTCATGATTTGGCAAAGAACAGCCGCAATCTTTACACATGTGAAAACTCCAATACTACAGTTTTCCCGAGCACATCTATGCATTAACTCGGGTGTGACAGCTACCCAAGACACTCCGGGTCTATTTTCTACTGTCCTGTAGATGGAAGCTTTCCAGCCAGTAACCGTCTGATGGTGAGCCGGTTTTTCTGACTTAATTCTTCGTTACATTTTGTCACACAATATTCCTACTCGACAAATTATTTCCGTCAGCTATAGAAAAGCCACACATAATTCTGCTTCTGAGGTATATATCAATATCAGGATTGAATATTTGAGAAAACCCATCTTTTCTGTGCAGCAAGGCTGATATGCTGGCTTCAATCCCACAGACTCGGATATGTAATGCGCAAGGATTTGTATTTTAGCCTCGATCTCAACCTGCTCCGGACCTTCATCGTCCTGTGTCAGGAACTCAACATGAGAAAAGCTTCTCAAAAGCTTTACGTTTCACAACCGGCAATTAGCCAATCACTAAAAAAGCTCCGTCACCACTTCAATGATGAGCTGTTTATAAAAACCCGTACCGGGCTAAAAGCGACACCTTTTGCAGATAACTTGCTGTCCAGAGTTAAACCACACCTGGATGGATTACACGGCGCACTCAATGATTCCACGGAGTTCGATCCAACAACCGTTGTACGCTCATTAAGAATCGCTTTGGCTCCTCAGGTTTTGTCTACATTAGCTGGAGATCTGGTTACAACGATTAAACAACAGGCACCTGGGATAAATTTGCAACTTATCAACTGGAACAGGCACACGGTAGACGACATTGTCCACGGAGAAATTGATTTCGGAATTAACTATGATTTACCAGATGTGCCCAAAGAGGTGATGTCACAAGCACTGATGGATATTCAGGCCACGGTGGTAGTCAGGAAAGACCATCCGGTGAATGCAAATGTCGTAACACCACATGATCTGGAAGGATACGAGATCGCTTCATTGATGATCCCCGGCTGGAACAAGGCCCAGTCTTTAGCTGCTTCGGTAATGGAACACCACGAACTGGACTACGAAATTGGCTTCAGCTCAGAACTGCCTTCCGCCATATTAGGCGTCGTCCAGAAGACTGACATGTACTTCCCCACCCTCCACATATTCCCGATTGACGACTATCCAAAGCTCAGAATGATGGATGTTGAAGTAGATTGTGTCCCTACTTCCTATCCTATAGTGAGTTACTACCATCAAAAAGATCGCAACAGCGACTTTACCCAGTGGCTAAAGCGAGTACTGATCACAACCCTTCAATCTCACAATAAATAATCACTAAGCCCATTCGAATTGTCTCGGTAATAAGTCTTACTTATTACCGACATAACACCTGCTGCTTAGATAACTGCCTCTCTTCTCCGTAGACTTTCAGTCAAAAGATAAGGAATCACAGAGAGTTACCAACACTCTGTTTGAACGGATGCTCTTAGCTGATTGAACTTTACATTAGAGAGCAAATTTATGAAAAAGACCATCATTGCACTTTCCCTGGCAAGCGTTTTTTCTGCAAATGCATTAGCAGACAGCATTAACGTAAATCCACACAATAACGTCTCTGGACTCCCAGGAAGTGGTATTGAACAGCCAATTGACCGTCCAATGCCCGACAATACTCCGGACCGTCCGCAACCTGTTGACCCGGATTTTGGCGTTAAGCCGAACAGCAACGTACCTGACCGCAACGGACCGAACTATACACCTGAACGTCCTCAGCCTGCAGACCCGGACTTTGGTGTAACGCCCGACAGCAATGTGCCTGACCGCGAAGGGCCAAATTATACACCTGAGCGCCCTCAACCTGCTGACCCTGATTTTGGAATAACGCCGGACGATACACCGGAGAAGCCTCAACCAGCGGATCCAGATTTTGGCGTAACACCAGATGGCAATACACCAGATCGCCCGGAGCCAGTTGACCCGAATTTTGGTATCACACCGCGTAGTGACGCTGAAAAAATTGCAGATTTGGAGAAGCAGATGAATTATCGCTTTGATGAAATGGCTGAACATATGGATGGCATCAGAGCCGGCCTCCACGCGGTAACCAATGCGAGGCCTTATGTCACAGAGGGCGAATTTGCAATCGGCGCAGGTATCGGATTTTCTGGTAACAAGGAAGCAATTGCACTCGGCGGAGCTTATGGACTTAATGAGAAAATAAGTATCTCAGGCACTTTCCACTACGAAACATCTGGCCGAGTATCCGGTTCGGAAGTTGCAGGGGGCATGGGAATACAATTTAAGTTTTAGGGCTCAATCAGCGGCCTAAGCCCCGGCACCCGGGGCTTTTTTTGATCATAAACATCTGGATTACTCGTACAGACAAAAAAGAATATTAATTTGATTTCATCTAAACACATGAAAGGAAATATATATAGAAATCATACTGATGAATTGACCTCTGTATATATATCAAGCAAAAAAGATTACGACTATAACCAATTTCTTGCTGGTCTTATCGCCAACTCCCTGATAAAGTGCCGCCCCTCACGCATCCAGTGAGATATTTATGACCTCTGATTATCCCCTTAAAAGGGACAAGCTTGTTCCAACCCTGACCATCGGTTTCATTACTTCTTTTATACTGGCAGCCTTGCTGGATCTTGATAGGTTCAAGGCCCTCATCCAATCACTATTCTCAGCATCAGCAAATACTTTCGGGCCATTCTGGCAATGGCTGCTGGTGTTCAATTTAGCAACCGCGCTTTGCCTTGCCGTATCCCGCTACGGAAAACTCAAACTCGGGAACCGGAACACACCGGATATCAGCACATTCCGCTGGTTGGCCATGATCATGTGTACACTTCTGGCCGGCGGTGGCGTGTTCTGGTCAGCCGCTGAGCCAATCCAGCACTTTATAACCACTCCACCTGCCTTCGATAGCGCGTTAAACGGGACACAGTCCGTTAACCCTGCACTAAGCCAGAGCTTCCTGCACTGGGGGTTTCTTGCTTGGGCGGTATTGGGCACCCTTTCAACCATCGTGCTGATGTATGCACACCATCATGGCGGCGTAAAACTTCGCCCTCGTGCCCTGCTTTACCCTCTGGTAGGTAACCGGCTGGAAAACCATTGGATCGGCTCAGTAATCGACGCATGTTCAATTATTGCGGTTGCCGCAGGCACAATCGGCCCTATTGGTTTCCTTGCTTCTCAGCTCAGTTACAGCTTGCAATTACTTGGCTATGTCGACGATTCGATGACAGTCCAGCTGACAATCCTTGCCTCAGTAGTGCTCATTTATTCCCTTTCTGCTTTTACCGGCATGGATAAAGGACTGCAGTGGCTTAGCCAGATGAATGTCATTGGCGCGCTGGCACTGGTGGCTGCCATTGTGGTGCTGGGGCCAACTGCATTCATTTTCTCGCATTTTGGAGAGGCATTTGGTACCTACCTGGCGAACTTTGGCGAGATGAGCCTGGGTTCTTCCGATTCAAGTTGGAATGCCTGGTGGACATGGTTTTTTTGGGGATGGTTCATCGGATTTGCGCCAATGATGGGAATTTTTATCGCCCGGATTTCCCAGGGCCGAAGTATCCGGGAGCTGATTTTCGCCGTTGCTGTCGGTGCACCGATTGCAACTAACTTCTGGTTCACGGTGCTTGGTGGCACCGGGATATTCCTTGAATTGCAAACTCCCGGCGTAATTTCTGCACCACTTGAAAATGCCGGCCTGCCAGCAGTTTTGCTTGCCTGCCTGCAACAACTGCCGCTCAGCAGCGTACTTATCCCGGCATTTTTGGTTCTGACAACCACTTTTGTTGCCACCACCGGCGACTCCATGGCGTACTCCATTGCCATGGCAGTAAGCGGAGAGAACGAACCGGGTCGCAAACAACGGCTGTTCTGGGCCCTGGTGATGGGCATCGTCGCTGGCGTATTACTGCTGGCCGGGGATGGCGGTCTGGACGCTCTCCAGTCATTTATCGTAATCACCGCAGTTCCTGTGTCCATGTTAATTGCCGCGACATTGATAACCGGCCCTTTAGCCGTTCTTGAGATGGACAGAGCCAGGCAACAGGCCGACAGGCCGACAGGCTATGTGAAGCCAGTGCCTAATAACATCCCGCGCCTGTTATAGATATAGCAGGCGCATTTTTCCTTACGTTAAACGACATTTTATTGTTTCTTTTCCCACGTTCTCAGCCAAAAAATTCACCTGTCACGCTAAAAACACACGCACATTAGAATTACCTAAATATTACCTGAGTCATATTTTGGATTAATTCATAAACCAAAACATATACACACAAAATATATGTGGCTATATTTTCCAAAAATAATATTCCGCTTAAGCTATGCAATGGAGATGTATGCAGATGAAAGCGAGTGTTCAGAAAGGATTTACATTAATTGAGCTGGTGGTGGTCATTGTTATCCTCGGAATTTTGGCTGTCACAGCCGCACCTAAATTTTTAAACTTTAGTTCAGATGCACATAAGGCAGTCCTAAAAGGCGCAGTGGGGGCAATGCATTCCGCCGCAACTATCTATCAGGCTGCAACCATAGCCCGTGGGTTAACTGGCACCCAAACGATTGAAGGTATCAAAGGGGATAACTATCAGCCTTGGGCTGCTGCCAGTACTTCGACAGGCAGTGTATCTGCAGGTTATGACACGCCACCGGAGATATTCAAAGCTGCTGGTTTGAATACTGGAGAATGGCGTTATCGAATACATGTAGATGGTACTTATCAGGTAATTGCTACCCCGGCCCAAAAACTAAGCATTGCCGAACCCACACTTGCCCAAGTTCAAAGCACAAGCTGCTATTTTAATTACAAGTGGAATGATACCGCAGCAGGTACATCTCCAACGATAACTATCGTCGATAGCGGGTGTTAACTAAACTCGTAGTAACTTGCCGGTGTGACGCCATGGGGAACAATATCTTCATTCCTGCTCCGTTCCCCCAAATTTGCTATTATCCACTCCTTTGATTCTGCAACGGATATGGATAACAACATGGCAGCAGTTACGCCGACAAAGGTCACCTTTACTCATCCACTTTGGCAACTCGACAGCATGGTTCAACTGGTTCAGCCAGCACTGGATGGTGATATCTATGTAATTACCGAAGCGACGCCTTTTCATCCGGTATCCCATATCTGGCCGGATCACCCTGCCGATCGCGGCACCCTGACTGTCAACGGGAAACTGGTAGATGTAAAAGATTGCCTCACCGGTGCATTCAATACTGCGGATTCAACACTGCACGTCGGCAAGGACATCCCGGTAAAACGTGACGAAGAAGGCTGGCACTTTGTTGTCGTTCATCTGATAGATTCCGGCTTTGATATCAAAACCGGAGACACTGTTTCGCTGTCGGTTGACGCGGATTACCAACAAGCACTTAGCCGGGGCCATAGCGGCGCGCACCTCACTGCACTCGCGCTGAATAAAGTTCTGCATGAAGGTTACTGGCGCAAAGCGGCATCCCGTATCGACCCTCTCGGTCATTACGATTTCCACAGCTATGCCGAACAAACCAGTTTTGTTGAAACGGATCGCTGCATCGACAGTTATCGCTTGGGTAAAACCCTGCGAAAGCGTGGCCTGAACAGTGCAGATATGGTGGCAGACCTGGCTGATATCGAAACGAAGGTGAATTTGCTGCTGGAAGAATGGCTGACAGCCGGTGAAGACGTAAATATGGCGCGCAAAGGCGACACCCTGACAGATTCCCGCTACTGGCAAAGTAAAGCCGGCGGGCAGGACATCGAAATCCCTTGCGGTGGCACGCATATCCAGTCATTCAAAGAACTCGGAAGCCTGAAAATCACGCTCACTGCAAACGGTGATCAGGAAGTGGTCATGACCACACTGACATCGCCAGCCTAACCCTATTCATCACGCCGTCCCCTGAGCTGTTTCTGAAACTGCTTAGGGGCCACGCCACAATGCCGGCTGAAAAATCGGGAGAAATATCCCGGGTCATGAAATCCAAGTTTATAACTAATTTCTTTTGCTGAAAGCTGGGTATATAACAGATGTCGTTTAGCTTCAGTCAAAACGCGCTCATGAATTAACCGCAAAGCGTTTTGCCCTGCATAACTGTCACACAGGCGGTTAAGCCGGCCGGTCGTCATACCTAGAGCTTTGGCATATTGGCTGACTTTCCATTGTTCACTGTAGTGGCTTTCCAACAAGGCAAGAAACGCCTCATAATCAGTAACCCGGCTGTCACGCTCCGCGGTATCTTGTTCGGGTACCGGCATAGAGCGGTGTATCAACATAAAAACTATTTTCAGATAAGCACCAATTATTGCTGTCTGGGTTACGCCTCCCTGTTTGTATTCATCCAATAATGCTGTCAAGCTTTCGCGCAATTTAATTCCATCACGCCCATCCGGATCAAAATGCACAATTTGCGATTCCCTGAACAGTCCAGGGAATGCATCACGTTCGCTGTCACTAAATAGATTTAACAAAAACGGATGGGAAATGGTCAGGATGTAGCCCCTGACTCCTGGTTGGTGGACAAAACCATGTACTTCCCGTGGCGGAATAGACAACACACAGACCTCGCACTCTTCGCTGAACTTATCCCTCATCTCAACCAGTAAACTGCCCTTCTCGATGATTAAAAGTTGGTGAAGGTTATCGTGACGGTGCGGATGAATTTCCCAGTTATGTTTGGGCAATGAAAATTCCAAACGATCCATATGCAGGTAATCCGGTGCATTCGTACGAGATTCCTCGCCGTAAAGGAAGTAATGAGGTATGTCCGACATTCCATTTCCTTCTGCCAAAACCCGCTCCTTTTCATCACCACAGCATCATAAAAGTACAACAAGACATCAAAAAATTGAATTTATCACGCAATCTAACGGCACTAAACTTTTCACATATTATTAACAGCAGTGTTGCGATTATGCGAGCCATTCCTTATATGCAGATTCGGGGCGGCAGCTCAAAAGGTATTTACTTTCTGGCGGCTGACCTCCCTACAGAACAAAAAGAACGAGAGCAGTTCATTATCGATGTTGTCGGCCGTGATTCCCGCCAGATAGATGGGTTAGGCGGCGGACACTCACTGACCAGCAAAGTCGCCATCATTAGCCAGTCCCATCACCCTGACGCCGATATTGATTATCTCTTTGTACAGGTTGTCGTCGGTGAAAACCGGGTTGATACGTCGCCAAACTGTGGAAATATTCTCGCAGGTGTAGGTGCCTTTGCCATTGAATCCGGTTTAATTGACGCTCAGGAAGGACAAACCTGCTTTCGAGTCCATATGGTCAACAGCGGGAATTTCTGTGATCTGGTATTAGAGACTCCAGGAAAAACACTTTCCTACCAGGGGGATACCCAGATAGATGGCGTCCCTGGCACCTCGGCACCAATCATCTGTAATTACCTGAATATCTCCGGATCGCTTTGTGGTTCCCTGCTTCCTACCGGGAATCCTACAGATTACATAGAGGGTATTGCCGTCACCTGCATTGATAACGGAATGCCTGTGGTGATCATATTGGCAAAGGATCTAGGCCTATCCGGCTACGAGAGTTGTGAAGAATTGAACACAAATCTCTTACTGAAGGCACGGTTGGAATCTATCCGTCTGCATGCCGGCAACATAATGAAACTTGGGGATGTCTCAGACAAAGTTGTACCCAAAATGACCCTGATTGCTCCCCCACGTCAAGGGGGACATGTCTCTACCCGAACGTTTATACCGCACACCTGCCACAGTGCCATTGGTGTATTAGGTGCCGTTTCAGTCGCTACGGCCTGTGTTATTGAAGGATCTGTAGCTTTCGGTATTTCACCGGTACCAGAAGGAAATACCAAGCAGCTCTCAGTCGAACATCCTTCCGGCGAATTTTCCCTCAATTTAACCCTGGACGAGCATGGCAACGTTGCCAAAGCCGGGCTGTTACGTACTGCTCGCCTACTTGCCCGGGGTGAACTTTATATCTGACAAGGACAGTACATGACTAAACCAAGCTGTATGCCACCAGATAATCAGACCCGAAAGCCGATCTACAACGCACCGGCCGGGTCTTGTGATGCTCACTGCCATGTGTTTGGGCCGCACGCTGAATTTCCGTACTCCCCAAACGCCAGTTACTGGCCACCGGATGCCGATAAATTTGCACTAAAACAAATGCACGGCACGCTGGGCATTGAGAGGGCGGTTTTAGTGCAGGCCAGCTGCCATGGCACGGACAATAGCGCCATGCTGGATGCCATTAAATCAAGCAACGGTAAATACCGAGGTGTATGCATCGCGGACGACACCTTCAGTGACAATGAATTTCAGGACCTCCATGACGGGGGAGTCCGTGGAATTCGGTTCAATTTCGTCAGCCATCTCGGCGGTGCGCCGGATTTGGACATGATGAAATCTGTACTCAATAGGGTGAAACCTCTCGGCTGGCATCTTGTGATACACGTCAATGCTGAAGACATCATTCAGTACAAAGACTTCTTTAATGGTTTCGACATGGACATCGTTGTCGACCATATGGGCCGGGTGCCAGCCCATGCTGGTGTCAGCCAGAAAGCCTATCAAACACTGTGCGATTTCATGCTGCGGGAGAATTGGTGGGTTAAGGTCTGTGGCTCCGAACGAATCGCCATCGCACCTCCGTTTTACGACGCAGTCCCTTATGCCCAGGGTCTGGTGGAACTTGCACCAGACCGTGTTTTGTGGGGCACAGACTACCCTCACCCTAATATAAAAAAACACATGCCAAATGACGCTGATCTGCTGGATCTCATCCCTCTCATTGCCAGGGATGAAGCGATACAGAAGAAGATTCTTGTTGACAACCCAGCCAGGCTGTACGGATTTCAGTAAGGAGTAACCACATATGATTACCCATACCATTCAGGGTGTTGCGGTACGAAAAATTGAAAGAGCCGCTACCGAAACCATTGGTGCACTGGCTCGTTTAGGTACAGCAACCGTCCATGAAGCACAAGGTCGGATTGGCGCATTAACACCTGCACTTCGCCCTATTTATTCCGGAGCCCGTATAGCCGGCAGTGCAGTGACTATCCTCGCTCAGCCCGGTGATAATTGGATGGTGCATGTTGCCATTGAACTCTGCCAACCCGGTGACGTTTTGGTTATCGCCACAACGTCTCCCTGTACAGACGGTTATTTTGGCGATCTTCTTGCAACATCAGCCAAGGCAAGAGGAGTTCGCGGGCTCATTATTGATGCTGGGGTCCGTGATGTCCGAGATCTGACAGATATGGCTTTCCCGGTCTGGTCAAAAGCGGTCTCTATTAAGGGAACTGTCAAAAACACTCTCGGTTCAGTCAACGTCCCTGTGGTTATAGGTGGGCAACATGTCATACCGGGAGACGTCGTTGTTGCTGACGATGATGGTATTTGCGTCGTTCCAAGACTACATGCGGAAACCACTCTCCAAGCCGCTCAACAGCGAGAAGCCAATGAAGAAATTAAGCGAAAGAAACTGGCGGATGGACAGCTCGGGCTAGACATGTACAACATGCGCCCCCGGCTTGAGCAAGACGGTTTTCGCTATATAGAACGCTTGGAGGACCTGGGATGAACGCAATAAACAGCAGCCAACTGGTTATAGATTGCCATGGGCATTACACCACAGCACCCGCAGAACTTGGGGAGTACAGGGAACAACAAAAACAGGAGCTGGAATCCGACCCTCTGTTTCAGCATGTAAAAGGTGTCATTAACATCACAGATGACCAAATCCGCGAAAGCCTTGAAGGGGCGCAGCTCAGGCTTCAACACGAACGAGGAACAGACGTAACCATCTTCTCTCCTCGCGCCAGTTGGATGGGCCATCATATCGGCAACCAGTCTACCAGTAAGTACTGGACTGAGCATTGCAACGAACTGATCTACAGAATCACTGAGCTATACCCGCAAAACTTCATTGGTGCAGCACAGCTCCCGCAGTCACCAGGTGCAGATCTGACAGCCTGTGCAACGGAGTTGGAACGGTGTGTACGGGAATTCAACTTTGTCGGCTGCAATCTCAGTCCCGACCCTTCTGGTGGTTACTGGAGTGCCCCTCCACTGGACGACCACTACTACTACCCCATTTACGAAAAAATGTGCGAGCTGGGTATACCTGCAATGATCCATGTCAGTGGATGTTGCCACCGCTGTTTCCACACAACAGGCTCTCATTATCTTGGCGCTGATACGGCCGCTTTCCAACAATTGATGATGTCAAAAACACTCTTTAAAGATTTCCCGGACCTGAAATTCATTATCCCGCATGGCGGAGGGGCTGTCCCGTACCACTGGGGACGTTTCCGGGGACTTTCAGATATGGCTGGTCTTCCTCCACTTGAGGAGTTCATTCGCGGCAACATCTATTTCGATACCTGTGTATACCATCAGGAGGGTATCGATCTCCTTCTGGATGTCGTTCCTCATGCAAACATTCTATTTGCGTCAGAAATGGTCGGTGCCGTCAGAGGTAAAGACGAACGTACCGGACATTATTTTGACGACACGAAACGCTACATCGATAACAGCACTCTTAGTGATGAAGATAAATCCCAAATATTTTCCGGAAATACCCGTGAAGTCTTTTCGCGACTGGATCGCAGGTTAAGGGAGGTCGGTTTGTTATGAATCATGATATGGAAAGGGACTATCACGATATTCCCGGCACCTACATTTTTGACGGAGCACAATCTCGTATAGGTTACCACCTTAATATGTTCTGCATGTCTCTCAACCGACAAGAAGGAAGAGACGCGTTTCGCAAGAATGAACCTGCCTATCTGGATAATTTCCCAATGACGGAGGAACAAAAACAGGCTGTTCTCAACCGGGACTGGCTGGCGATGCTCCGCCTCGGAGGGAACATTTATTACACCTTCAAAATTGCTATTTTTGATGGTTTAACGATGCAGGATGCGGGTGCTGCAATGTCAGGTAACGGCATGACAACAGAAACCTTCAAGCAAATGATGCTTAAGGGAGGTCGTCCTATTGAGGGAAATCGCAGCAAAAAAGAATGGGGGAATAAACATGGCTAAGGTAATTGCAGGTATTGGCACATCCCACATTCCTACAGTCGGTGCAGCCATAGACAACGGCACCATGACCGGTGACTATTGGTTGCCATTTGTTGAGGGGATACAGCCAGCCCGAGACTGGTTTGATAAGGTGAAACCTGATGTATGCTTGATTGTTTACAACGACCATGCATCCGCGTTTTCCTTGCAATCAATATCCACATTCTCCATCGGTGTAGCGCCTGATTTCCAACCCGCAGATGAAGGCTACGGCCCACGGCAGGTACCTCCTTGCCAAGGGCATAGCGAATTGGCATGGCATATCGCTGAATCCCTTATTTTCGACGAATTCGATATGACAATTGTCAACGACATGCCCGTTGACCATGGTCTCACAGTGCCGCTATCAATCGTTTATGGCCAACCCCAGGCATGGCCTTGTAAGGTCATTCCGCTTGCGGTCAATGTTGTCCAATACCCTCAACCTACCGGCAATCGGTGCTACAACCTTGGGAAAGCCCTTCGCAAGGCAATTGAAGCGTATCCTGAAGATATTACCGTTGCCATTTTTGGTACTGGCGGATTATCCCACCAGCTTCAGGGTGAACGCGCCGGACTCATCAATGTGGATTACGACATCAACTGGCTTAATAACCTCGTCAAATCACCAGAATCAATCAAAGACATCTCCCATACTGAATACTTGCGGGAAACCGGGTCTGAAGGGATAGAGGCCGTGATGTGGTTGATCATGCGTGGCGCGTTGGACGAAGAAGTTAACGAAGTATACCGATTCACCCATGTACCGGTATCAAATACCCACTACGGCATAACCATCATGGAAAACAGCGACAGTCTCGTATCCGGAAAGCACAAGGAATAAAAAAATGAATATATGTATGGTTGGAGAAGGCGCATTCGGCCACAAACACCTGGATGCTATTCAAAATATAGAGAATGTCGAAGTGGTTTCATTAGCCGGGGGCATTGAATCGTCCACGCTTTCCACCTCTGAAAAGTATGGCATTCCCCATTGGACGCTGGATCTTGATGAAGCACTTGCCCAACCCGGTGTTGAAGCGGCCATTATTACCTCTCCTACCCCTATCCATGCCCATCAGGCTATTCAGGTGATGGAGGCAGGTAAACACGTTATGGTGGAAATTCCCATGGCAGACTCTTTGTCGGACGCTGAAAAGATCTGTAGTGTCCAGGAGCGTACTGGTCTGGTAGCCATGGCGGGGCATACTCGACGCTTCAACCTCAGCCATCAATACCTACACAACAAAATTACTGCCGGGGAGCTCTCTGTTCAACAAATGGATGTGCAAACCTATTTTTTCCGGCGCCAAAACCTGAATGCCCTTGGACAACCCCGTTCTTGGACAGATCATCTCCTATGGCACCATGCGTGCCATACTGTCGATCTTTTCGCTTACCAGACCGGCGAAGACATTGTTCAGGTTCAGGCCATGCAGGGTCCGGTTCACCCCGGATTAGGCATTGCAATGGATATGAGCATTGGGCTAAAAACCAAATCAGGAAAGCTATGCACTCTGTCACTTTCGTTCAACAATAACGGCCCATTGGGCACTTTTTTCCGATACATCTGCGATAATGGAACTTTCATCGCCCGGTACGATGATCTGGTGAATGGTTATGAAGAGCCGGTTGATGTCAGTCAGGTTGATGTCTCAATGAACGGTATTGAACTTCAGGACCGGGAATTCTTCGCATCAATCCGGGAAGGACGAGAGCCTAATGCCAGCGTCCGGCAGGCACTTCCTGCCATGAAAATATTGGATCAAATAGAGAAAGAACTGGAAAAATGGAATCAAGAATAATTGGTACACTGGAAGTTTCTGCCATTGGCCTTGGCTGTATGAATATGTCTGGCGGTTACGGAAGGGGTGACGATGTCACATCCTCCCGTCTCCTGCATATGGCCCTCGATTTAGGTTATCAGTTTCTTGATACGGCAACGATGTACGGGGGTGGTCACAATGAAACCCTCATTGGCAATACCTTAAAAAAGCGCAGGAATGAATACGTATTAGCCAGCAAATGCGGATTGTTCCGGGATAACCATGGGAATAAAGCTATAGACGGTAGGCCTGAGACTATCCGTCGTCAATGTGAAGCCAGCCTGAAACGGCTGCAAACCGATGTCATCGACCTGTACTATCTACACCGCCTAGACAAAAATGTACCGGTTGAAGAAAGCGTGGGAGAATTGGGCCGATTAGCTGAGGAAGGAAAAATCAGGGAAATCGGGCTGTCTGAAGTATCCAGTGATACCCTGACCCGAGCGAATAAAGTCCACCGTATTGGCGCGGTTCAGTCTGAGTATTCTCTATGGAGCAGAACGCCCGAAACAAAAATGCTGGCTACGTGTGAAGCACTTGGTATTGCATTTGTTCCCTTTTCACCGCTTGGTCGTCAATTTCTCACCGGCAAGGCTCAGGATCTGACCCACTTTTCTCAAAATGACATTCGCCGAACCAACGCCTCACCGCGATTTGAACCAAAAGCATTTGCAGAAAACAGCAAACTGCTTAAACCCTTTGGGGAAATAACACAAGAATTGAAGTGCACCATGGCACAACTCGCCATTGCTTGGTTGCTGGAACAAAAAAACAGCACCGGGAATAAATCGCTCATTCCTATCCCGGGAACCAAGCACATTGAATATATGAAGGAAAATGCCGGAGCGGCCAGTATCCGGCTCAGCGAGGATGTCTTGGAAAAACTGAATGCCTTGATTAATGAGCAGACGGTAATTGGAACCCGCTACAATGCAGACTTGATGGCATCAATCGATTCTGAAAAAGACAGACACTAAAATGTCACTATACCCAAACAACCTAACGTTATCCCGCTAATACCCCGAAAGTTTAGGGGTATTTCAGACTGAGTCCTATTTCCCCCTTTCCAACCTTATTTGCCCCTTTCAAGCTCTCTAGCTTGCATAGTCATTCGCATTTGAGAATTCGAGGCACCAAATCCCCGGTATCCATTGCGCTGTACTATTTCAAAACAAAACCGCCCTTCAAACAACGTGGTGTATAACTGGAAAAATACACCATGTTCATCTTCATCATAAAGGATGTTGGAATGCCTCATCCGGCTCAATACCTCATTGGACAGGCTAAAGCGCGCAGCCAAATCATCATAATAGTTTTCGGTAACAGGCATGGTCTCCAGCCCAAGCTGTTCCATTGCTTGTGCATAAGCAAAAATATCAGCTGTACTGATGGCAATATGATTAACACCTGTACCTGCGTACCGGTTAAGAATACGATTAGACACAGTGCCGGGCGCCTGTGTACTGTTCAGAGTGAACGACACTGCCTTATCAGGCGTCTGCATAACCTGGCTTTTAACCAGTCCTCCGGGGTCAGAAACGTCAACACTTGGACTCGCGTCCATATTGAACATGGAACGGTATAGCAGTACAGAATGAAGCATTTCCTCGTAAGACATTGTGGTTGCAATATGGTCTACACCCAATACGTACGCACTGATATTCCCGGTTCTGTGCCAGTTAAATTCCCGTTCCCAATGTGCCGGATAATCTGCTTTATCAACCAGGTAAAGGAGACTTGCTCCTGGCCCATGAATAGCAGGTAATCCATGCGTGTCAGTTGCTGGATTACCGAAAACCGGAGGGTAACGGAGCATTTCTGCCCTGCTGACCAAATGAGGCACATTGTCACAACTAAGGCCAACAGCACAAACTGATACACCGTGACGTTCATGATACCTTTGGGCAAAGCTGTCCGGCTCAAGGTTCATTAACAGCTTCACATTACCTTGCTGCCACAGTTCAACCGCTTTCTTTTTATGGGTAGCGGCATGCTCAAAGCCCAACTTTTCAAGTAAGGCTGTTAAACTGTGCTTTTCAGAAACATTCAGTGCAAATTCAATAAACTGAACTTCTGATGGGGGTACTACGGGATTAAGAACCCCGCCTTTTCCCTGATTGACTGGTTCCGTACTGTTGTTTGCAAACACCAATGAACGGTATCCATCTACTGCTGTTTTTTCTGGGGAGCCTGATCGGAATTGGTCATTAAAAATTTCCAGAGAAAAAGGCCCGTCATAACCGGTGGCATGCAAGTTGTTCACAAAATTTGCTATGGGCAAATCTCCTTGACCAGGGAAACAGCGGTAATGGCGACTCCAGCTAAGATGGTCCATAGAAAGGCTGGGGGCATCTGCAACCTGAACAAGAAACACCCTGTCACCTGGAATATTCAGCATGGTGTCCAACTCGGTACCACGGGAAAATATATGGAAAGTATCGAGGCACAAGCCAACATGCTCATGACTTGCCCGTCGGACTATCTCCCATGAATCCCTATAATCATAAACGTGCCTTCCCCAAGCCAGCGCCTCATAAGCAACGCGCATATTGCGCGCCGCAGCGAGATCTCCTATTTCATGGAAGTCATCAGCAGCACGTTGCACTCCCCCAAGTGAATACGGGGACACATTACTGCATACCATAAGAAGATCCGTACCCAACTTCTCCATGACGTCAAACTTACGTTCAACCCGGTCAAATGCTTTTTTCCGGTACGGATCCGGCATCCCTTCAAAATCCCTTAGTGGCTGATACGTCACAACCTCCAATCCGTTGTCGTCCAACATCAGCCGAATTTCATCTAAGGAACCATTGTGGGTTATCAAATCATTTTCAAATATTTCTATGCCCCGGAATCCCGCTTTTGAAATCGCCTCGATTTTTTCCTGCAATGTACCTGATAGGCAGACCGTTGCGATTGAGTAGATCATTGTTCACACCTTTTCTGTTGAACCAACCCTTCAATTGCTAGCCGGTATCCATCAATACCAAAACCCACCACAATGCCTGCAGCTACTGCCGAAAGGTATGAATGATGCCGAAAACTCTCCCGCTGGTGTACATTAGAGATATGTACTTCTATAACAGGAACATCAGCGCCTTTGATAGCATCCATAATGGCAATAGAAGTGTGAGTAAATGCACCAGCGTTAAAAACCACCCCAATTAACTCACCGCTTTTTACTCTCCTGCCAGCATCATGCAGTGCATCTATCAATACACCTTCGTGGTTGCTTTGCTGGCATTCAACGGAAAAACCGAGCCTTTCTGCTGTATTCCGGCAGATTGATTCAACGTCCGCAAGCGTAGCTGTTCCATAAGTCGAAGGTTCACGCAACCCGAGAAGGTTTAAATTTGGACCATTCAAAACGAGGATTGATGCCACGGTCTACTCCTTTATAGAATTTCATCAATTTTGACAGTTCTTCCGGTACTGACGGCTTTAACAATCGCATCAGTCACTCGCAAGTTTTGCAGTCCATCCCATACACTTACTAAAGGGCGAGCGTCACCCCGTATTACCTGGCAGAAATGAAAAAGTTGCGCGAGAAGGGGGTCACCTCGCTCAAAGTCCAGAACTGAACTTTCAAATGGCTTCCACCATGAGCGCTCCTCTGGATTTGCAAACCGTTTTAGTCGAAATGTAGGAACCGACAGAGAACCGTTGGTTCCTGCAATGTGGTAACAATCTTCATCTTCGTAGGTGGAATACGCCTTATTTTCCTGTGAGGTCTGCTCCCAGCTTTGCGCTGAACCCGCAGTGTCAGACAGAGTGAAAGTCCCCAATGCACCATTCGCAAATGCAAATACCATTGCCACAGTATCTTCCACATCAAATCCCCTGCGTGCATTTGAGGACATCGCCTGGACAGCTGTAATTTCCCCGCACAGATACCTAAGATTACCCACGTCATGAATCATGTTAATGAGAATAGGCCCACCACCGGGCTGGGTTCTCCACGAACCAGCCACAAAATAGTCATCCGGTTTATAAAATAAAGCGCTGCCAGAAATTGCCACCAGATCACCAAGGGAGCCACTTTGGATGACGTCTTTAGCTTTTGAAATAATTGGGCTATGCATTCTGTGGTGACCAACCAATAAAGGAACATCAGATTTCACGAGCAGGTCGTTTAACCTTTTCCCCTCTGAAACTGAGTGCGCTACAGGCTTTTCTATAAGAGCCGGAATACCTGAATTGATACATTGGATTGCTTGCTCTACATGCAAGTGATTCGGTGTGGCCAGTATCACACCATCAGGAGAGAAGGTCTTAAGCATATCGTCAAGACTTAGGTACCATGGCACACCCAAGTCTTGCGCAATCTGAAAACCACTTTGTGATGGCTCAACGATTGCTGCAAGCTGACTATCCGGATTATCCGACAACAGATGAATGTGACTTTTCCCAATGAGTCCAGCTCCGACTACTGCGATGTTGAGTTTATCCATAAACCCTTAACCTCTTACTCCGATACACTCGCTCAGGCTGAAAAAAGAGTGAGCGAAACCCTAGGCATATTCACCCAAATTAAATTTGTACTTTCGTAATTGTTTGTAGTGATGCCGCTGTTACCAGCAGCTAAAGTTCAGGCAACCCTGTATTTTGACTTGTTCTTTAGTACCTAATACAACTCAACGTTGGGTTGCAGTTAGCGTCTGATTTTTAAGTCTCATGACAAACCCACCTAAATGAGCTTCAAGAGCAGAAACACAAGCCTCAATATTCCTGGAAAGTGCCGCCTCCATAATCAATGCATGCTCATCAACAATATCAGTGCCGCGAAAACCATTAGTTTTAATTTCTGCTACCACGAACTGCCTGAATTGGTCGTAAATCTGCCGGTGGTAATGCATATGCAACGTTGAACCACACGCCGCAATAAGTGCTGCATGAAATTGATAATCACACTGGTGCCACATCCAGAAATGCGCTTCTGTATCCTGTCGCATTTTACCTTCTATATGCACCAGTTTGTGGTGAGCGGCGACCAGATTACTTTCCCACTCCATATCACCCTTAGCAAACGACTGCCTTGCGCCATCTGACTCAAGGAGAACCCTAAGCCGTGTGAGTTCTTCCATCCTTTCGATTGAACACTGTGCAACGCTGAAGCCTTTTTGCCCCTCTGAATTAACCAGTCCCTCGCTGGATAAGCGGGCCAGGCTTTCCCTTAACACATTCACTCCACTTTTGTAACGTTCCTTGAGCGTTTCCATCTTCAACTTACTTCCCGGCTCAAAAACGCCCATCAAAATGTCAGAACGCAATGTTTCGTACAATCCCATTGAATTACCTATATTTCCTTAGATATATACCGACACAGGACCGAAAAAGACACTGGTCAATTTTCCAGCAAGTATATTCTTGAGACCTGTTCATAGCAACACGAAAACAATATTGTCATCCATTTTTAAATATAGGTGACATTTTAAATAAATAAACATATTTTTAACATTAGGGGTTGTAAATTTGAAAACCCGTGTGCAATTATTAATCAATGCACGGTGCTTGTACTGAACACGGACAGCAGCGAATTCTGGAAAAAACGCAAAGGAGTGTGACCCAATGAATACGATAAAAATGGCAGTGAGCAAGCACATTAAACGCTTGCTCAGTGCTACCGCACTGACCCTTACTCTTGGAGCAACTTCGCTGGCTCAGGCCGGAGACGTTAAATTGCGCTTATCTGCAACAAGTTCCGAAACAGATCAGCGCGCTGTTGCACTTCTTGAGAAATTTGCACCTGGTGTAGCCAGTTTTGCAACCTTCGAACCCCATTGGAATGCCTCTCTGTTCAAGCAAGGAACAGAGCTCGAAGCTATCGCCAGGGGAAATCTGGATATGACCATTACCTCCGCCCAAGAGCTGGCGGAGTTTATCCCAGAATTTTCCATTTTCTCTGCAGGATACATGCACAGAGACGCGGCACACCAAGTGGCCGTATTTAACGCTGACTTTATGGAGCCGTTAAAGCAGAAGGTCGAAGAAACTCTGAATGTGAAGCTGTTAACGGTCATGTATATGGGCCGCCGTCAGTTGAACCTTCGTACAGAAGACAAAGTAATGGCCCCAGCCGATCTTGAGGGCGTAAAACTGCGTATGCCTGGCTCAGAGGCATGGCAATTCCTTGGAAAAGCACTTGGTGCAAACCCAACACCAATGGCATTTACTGAAGTCTACACAGCCCTTCAAACAGGTGCAGTTGATGGGCAGGACAACCCTCTGCCGACAAACAAAGACGCCAAATTTTACGAAGTCACAAAACAGATCGTACTTACAAGCCATCTAGTCGACCTCAACTATCTGGCAATTTCCAAGTCAGTTTACGATGACCTGACAGACGCACAGCAAAATCAGTTACAGGCTGCAGCTGAAGCAGCAGCTGAATATGGCCGTCAAAACCAGCTAGCATTAGAAGAAGAGCTTGCAGATTTCTTCAAGGCTCAGGGACTTAAAGTTTATACGCCAGATGTTGATGCATTCCGCAAACATGTCCAGGCAGCATACCTTAAGTCAGATCTTTCAAAAGCTTGGCCAGAGGGCCTGCTGGATAAAATCAACAGCCTGTGAGAGTAAACCGTGACACGAATTGTGAATTGGTTTAGGAAAGCGGTTGATAGCATTGCGGTCACTATGTTGGCCGCTATGTTTACCGTTTTTTGCGCACAAATATTTTTTCGCTATGTACTCAACCACCCTTTAGGATGGACTGAAGAAGTTAACCTTATGTTGTGGCTGTGGCTGATTTTCTGGGCTGGGGCTTTCTGCCTGAAAGACAGGGATCATATTCGCTTCGATATGATTTACCTTCACGCACCTAAAAAGGTTCAGAAGGTTTTTTTTCTCATCGCATCGCTTGCCGTTCTGGTTGGATTCGCAGCCAGTTTCTTACCTACCTGGGATTACATAACATTCTATAAAATTAAGAAAAGTGCCATCCTCAAAATACGGCTGGACTATGTGTTCAGCATCTATGGCATCTTCTTAGGCGCTATCATCCTTCGCTGTGGTTGGGCGATATACCTTGCCATTCGACCTCAAAACGAAAAACAAATTGAAAACCAACAGGTGAAATAATGAGTATCGCTCTGTCCTTATGCCTGCTGACGGTGTTTGTACTGGCAGCATTCGGGGCACCTGTCGCCTACTCTATGATTGTCGGCGCTATTGTTTACCTGTCTGTCAGCGGTCAGGATTTGGCCCTTGCAGGTGAACAGATCATTCAGGGGTTTTATAACAGTTACATCCTTCTTGCTGTGCCGCTGTTTATTGCTGCAGCCAACATCATGAATGCGGGAAGCATTTCGGACCGATTACTTCAATTTTGCGTCGCCATTGTCGGGCACCTAAGAGGGGGGCTCGGACATGTAAATATTGTTTCCAGCCTTATATTTTCTGGAATGTCAGGTTCAGCCGTGGCGGATGCAGCTGGCATTGGACGCGTCATCATAAATATGATGACCAAAAACGGGCACTACCCGGCCAACTACGCTGCAGCCATTACCGCCGCCTCAGCAACCATTGGTCCTATCATTCCTCCTTCAATACCCATGGTTATCTATGCGTTGATATCGGGGGCGTCAATCGGCTACCTCTTTATCGCAGGCCTGGTTCCGGGACTGATAATGGGGGCGGCGCTCATGATGATGAACAGTTATCAGGCAAGACGGCTTAATATTGTCAGGGAAGCAAAAACACCTGCAAAAGAATTGCCTCGCATTACTATCAGGGCACTGCCCACCCTAATGATGCCAGCAATTTTGCTATACGGTATCTATGGTGGGGTTACCACCCCGACTGAAGCTGCAGCGGTGGCAGCGGCCTATGCACTCTTTCTTGCTGCCGCTGTATATCGCTCAATCAGTTTCTCAGAACTCTATAATGCTCTGAAAGAAAGTGCCTTATCATCCGCTTCGGTCGGATTGGTCATCGGCTCTGCCCTGATATTTAATTACATCATTGCGACAGAGAATGTACCCACCCAGATTGCCGGATTTATTGAGGCTATGGATCTTTCCCCTCTGGCATTCTTGCTCATTGTTAACCTCATTTACCTGGCGCTTGGTTTTTTGTTAGATGCTACAACAGTGATTCTGGTTGTTGTCCCTCTCTTTATTCCGGCATGTCGGGAATTGGGAATAGATTTAGTTCATTTTGGCGTAGTCACAGTAGTCAACCTGATGATAGGGCTGATTACCCCACCTTACGGCATCCTATTGTTTGTGATAAATGGTACAACCGGAATTCCGTTAGCTGGCATCGTCCGTCAGGTCATACCTTTTATTCTTATTTTATTGGTTTCATTGATGATTATGATCATGTTCCCTGATCTCATCCTTTATATGCCGAGGCAATTTGGGTATGTTGGCTGACATTAGAAAGAAATACGGCACCCTAGATGGGTGCCGTATTTTTAACTTTCCTGAAGCTCAGCCTTTTTCTCTTTCTCCGGCTCACGCTTCCAAATTGTCCAACCCATCAGGCCAAAAATGATGGTGACAATGGGCGACATCCAGCAGAAGAAGTTGAAAGGCAGGTAGGCAATGGTCGCCACACCGAGGGTTGCCGCCTGGTAAGCACCACCTGAATTCCACGGCACTAGGTTAGCTGTAACAGTTGCCGAATCTTCCACGGCCCGGGAGAGGTTTTCAGGTGCCAGCCCTCTTTCCTCATAGGCCTGCGCATAAGTCCTTGCCCCCATCACAATCGCCATATACTGGTCACAGAGAATCAGGTTGGCGCCAATCGATGTCAGCACAGTTGAGACAATCAGTGAACCGGTCGACTTCGCGGCTGCGAGAATCCGGTCTGCGATCACCTTGAGCTGGTTGGTCCGCTCCATCACCCCGCCGAACATCATCGCCACAATGATGATACTGATGGTGTACATCATGGAATCCAGCCCTCCACGTGACAGCAGGGAGTCTACGTCTTCGAACCCGGTTTCTGCTCCGTAACCACCAAATGCCACATGGGCGATGGCATCGTAATTTGCCCCCTGTACCACCGCAGCACAAATGGCACCGGCAATTACCCCAAGGGCAATTCCCGGAATAGCAGGCATTTTCTTGTAAGAAACCACCAGCACCAAAACAAGCGGAAGGAAAAGAAAAGGACTGATAACAAAGGTATTTTCCAGCGTTGTCAGGATGGATTCTATACGTTCAAGGTCACTGCCTGTATCGCTGTACCGCAGGCCTATAACCGTTTCGATAATCAGCGTCAGCGTAATGGTTACACCCGTTGTATAGGCCATATGGCGAATATGGGTAAAAAGGTCAGTCCCGGCCATCGCGGGTGCCAGGTTGGTTGTGTCAGACAACGGTGACATCTTGTCACCAAAATATGCCCCGGACAGCACAGCGCCTGCAACCAGCGGTAGCGGAAACCCCAGCCCTCCACCGACGCCCATCAGTGCGACGCCGATAGTACCGGTTGTCCCCCAACTGGTTCCGGTCGCCAGCGATGTGATAGCGCAGATAATCACCGTCACTGGCAAAAACACTTCGGGGGCCAGCAATTTCAAACCGTAGTAGATCAGCGTAGGTACAACCCCGGCCAGTATCCACACCCCAATCAAGGTACCCACCAACATCAGGATGATCATTGCCGGTAAGGCATTGGCAATCCCCTGCACCATCCCGTTTTGCACATCCTTCCAGCTAAAGCCGCACCTCAGCGCAACAATACTGGCGACAAACACCCCGAGTAACATCGGTACCTGCGGATCTAACCCATATAGCACGATAGAAATACTGATTCCCACAACAAGGGAAAGCAGCGACATTACCGCCTCCCACAAATGCGGAGCCCGTGCATTGGGTGGAATATCCGTTCTCATAAAACCTCCAGTCAGACTTGTAATTGTTTTTCCCAGGGTGTGTTTCGAAAGAGGGTCAACGCTCTGAAAACACACCTTGACCTCAAGCGGTGATTCCACCGGCTCGCTCAGAGGTAAAGCCCTGTACTCCGACAGGCAAACATGCTCCTGTTGTATGAGGGTATTTTTTGCACTAACGATCCTGTGACGATAGCGTCACGGGTAGAAGAAAGACCGGAAAGGCAAACAAAGGAAAGAGAAGATCAGATGAATATTGAGTTGGAAAAGAACAAAATGAACTCTCGCAAGCTCTTCAAATGAAAATAATGATGAGTTTGCGGAAATCATCACAGGCCGTGTTTCTCTTTCAATTCTCGCCATGTCACAACCAGAAATGGTTACCAGCAGAGTGAAATTCGTCAGATAAATACGTCCTAATTCCGGACGATAACAGAGCAACAGACGAGAAAAGTGTTATACAAACGAGAATGACAATAGAACTGAAATTTATTAGAAACAAAAAACCAGGATCATCCAACGCGCTGAGTTACTTAATATTTATTGAATCCGAAATTTTATTCATGAAAATACTGAAGAAAAATTAACTTTAAACCAAATAATTACCCGACTTCTTAATTGCTTATTCTTTTCCGTTCCAACACTGATGGGATTCTGATTATCACATAAAAACTTAGCACTCTTCTTTCTTCTCGTTTGTTTTCAGGGTAATTGCCTGTGATCACAAAATGAGGATATCAATGTATAACCCACTTTTTACTGACATGCCTTTCCTAATTTTCCCAAACAAAGCGTCTGAATAGGTCAACCCACAAAAATAGTGACGATTTTTGAACGCTTCCCGTCGCAAAACAGCATGTCATCACACACCTGCATCGCGTAGCCTGAAAAGGTTGTTACACAATGGTTAAGCCAAACTGTTTTGTACTCTAACCATTAACACCACCCAGCAGTACCAATACGCCCAACGAAAGATAGCTAAAATCTCCTTTATTCAATGCCTTAAAAGGAATAGCAACAAAAACAGAACGCATTTAGCTCTACATTTTTGACAAGAATGCAACAATTTGGTTATATTTTTAATTGAACGTTCAATTAAAAAAAGAGGTGATGAATGCCGAAGCTAGGAATGCCGGAAATCAGAAAGCCCCAACTCGTCGACGCCACAATGGCCGTTATCGACGATGTTGGCCTTGCTGCTGCCAGCGTGGCGTTGATTAGCCGCAAGGCCGGCGTGTCCCCAGGCATCATCAACCACTACTTTGGCGGCAAGCACGGCCTGCTCGAAGAAACCATGCGTTCGGTATTAAGGCAACTTTCGGAAGGTGTCCAGGAGCGGTTAAGCGTCATTCCGCAAGAGGATGTGAAAGGCCGGGTAATGGCGATAGTGGGAGGTAATTTCGACTCCCGTCAGGTTAACAGCAAAGTAGTAAAAACCTGGCTGGCGTTCTGGTCCCTAGCCATGCATGACCCCATGCTTTTTCGTCTGCAGCGCGTGAACGAACTGCGATTGCTGACACACCTGAAAATCGAATTGAAGAAGTTGCTTCCAGCCAAACACGCCGAGTTTGTTGCACAAGGTATAGCCGCACTTGTTGATGGCATTTGGCTGCGCGGCGCGCTCAACCCGGAAGGGATCAAAGCAGATGTTGCTGTCAGTGTCATCCAGGACTATCTCGACAAACAACTCGCCTCAGCAGAGTGCGGGACAACTACGACCAAACATTAATTGAAGGTTTTAGCCAAATGGAAACGCAGAAACTCTATATTCACGGACAGTATCATCAGGCCACTTCCGGTGAAACATTCGAAACCCGGAATCCGGCAACCGGCGAAGTCATCGCCAATATCCAGCAGGCATCACAAGCCGACGTCGATGCTGCCGTGGCATCTGCAAAGAAAGGCTTCAAGGTATGGTCAGCAATGACCGGCACCGAACGTGGCCGCATCCTCAACCGTGCCGTAGCAATTCTTCGGGAGCGAAACGATGAGTTGGCAATGCTCGAAGTGCTCGATACAGGGAAACCGATTCAGGAAGCCGACTGTGTGGACATTGTTACCGGTGCCGATGTCATTGAATACTACGCGGGACTCGCCGCTTCCCTTCATGGCGAGCAGCAGGTTCTGGGCCAAAACCAATTCTTCTATACCCGCCGCGAGCCGTTAGGTATTTGCGCCGGTATTGGGGCATGGAATTACCCGGTACAAATCGCCATGTGGAAATCCGGCCCGGCCCTCGCGGCCGGAAACTGCCTCATATTCAAGCCTTCTGAAGAAACCCCGCTTACTGCGCTGAAGCTGGCGGAAATCTTTACCGAAGCCGGTTTACCTGACGGCGTTTTCAATGTCGTCCAGGGTGACTATCGCGTAGGACAGATGCTCTCCCGCCATCCCGAAATCGCCAAGGTTTCCTTCACCGGTGAGTGCGGTACCGGCAAGAAGGTGATGGCCGACGCAGCCGGATCTCTTAAAGAAGTCACCATGGAACTGGGTGGAAAGTCACCACTGATTGTGTTCGAAGATGCTGACCTCGACAACGCCGTCAGCGGAGCGATGTTGGCTAACTTCTATACCCAGGGCGAAGTCTGTACCAATGGTACCCGGGTCTTTGTTCATGAAAGACTTTACGACGAGTTCCTCAGCCGCCTAAAGGCTCGTACAGAAAAACTGGTTATCGGCGACCCTACCGATCCGGCCACCCAGATTGGTGCACTTATTTCCGCCGGGCATATGGAAAAAGTGCTTGAGTATATTCAGCAGGCCAAAGATGCCGGTGCCCGCCTGGTTTGTGGCGGGGAACGAGTCACCGAAAACGGCCTGGACAAAGGCAATTTCGTTCAGCCCACTGTCTTTGCTGACTGCACCGATAACATGCCAAATGTCACCGAAGAGATCTTCGGGCCGGTAATGTCTGTACTGAAATTTTCCGATGAAGAAAGCGTTATCGCTCGCGCCAACAACACCAACTTCGGTCTTGCCGCCGGCCTGTTCACCACCAACCTTTCCCGCGCACACCGGGTTATTGCCCGCATGGAAGCCGGTATTTGCTGGATCAACACCTGGGGTGCCTCCCCTGCCGAAATGCCGGTCGGTGGATACAAACAGTCCGGTATTGGGCGTGAAAACGGTATTGAAACGCTGAATCACTACACCCAGACCAAGAGTGTCTACATTGAGTTGGGTGATTTGGAAAGCCCGTACTGATTCCTTTGATGAGCTTATAAAAACGAAAACGCCAAGAGAAAAGGACATTCACCAGAGCAACACAGGAAGAGGATACCAAGGTGAAGGAATTGCAATTTGATTACATTGTTGTCGGTGCCGGTTCAGCAGGCTGCGTAATTGCAGATCGCCTTACCGAGAGCGGGCAACACAACGTGCTGTTATTGGAAGCCGGCGGAACAGACCGCAGCATCTTTATCCAGATGCCAACTGCCCTTTCTTACCCCATGAATACCGAAAAGTATGCGTGGCAGTTTGAAACCGTTGAGGAAGAAGGCCTCGATAACCGTAAACTGCATTGCCCTCGCGGCAAAGTGATGGGTGGAAGCTCATCCATCAACGGGATGGTTTACGTGCGAGGCCACGCCTGTGACTTTGATGAATGGGAAGAACATGGCGCAGCCGGCTGGGGCTATGCCAACTGCCTGCCCTACTTCAAACGCGCAGAAACCTGGGAAGGCGGGGAAGATGAATACCGTGGCGGAAATGGCCCTGTGGGCACCTGCAACGGCAACCACATGGAACTGAACCCCCTGTACCAGGCATTTATCGATGCCGGAAAGCAGGCCGGTTACCCGGAAACCCAGGATTATAACGGCTACCGTCAGGAAGGCTTTGGCCCCATGCATATGACGGTAGATAAAGGCGTTCGAGCCTCAACATCCAATGCCTATCTTCGCCGCGCCATGAAACGCCCCAACCTGACCCTGAAAACCGGCGTCCTGACACGCAAGGTTCTGTTGGAAAGCAAAAAGGCTGTCGGTATTGAATTCGAAGTGAATGGCAAGATTCAAAAAGCAACTGCCTCGACAGAAGTTGTGCTGTGTGCCGGCTCTATCGGTTCACCCCAACTCCTGCAACTCTCCGGCATTGGCCCGGCTGACGTGCTGGAAAAAGCCGGAGTGCCCGTTGTCCATAACCTGCCCGGCGTCGGTGAAAACCTCCAGGATCACCTGGAAGTCTACTTCCAGTATCACTGCAAGCAACCCATCACCCTGAACGGCAAACTTGGGCTTATCAGCAAGGGGCTGATCGGTACGCGCTGGATCCTGTTTAAAGACGGGCTTGGCGCGACCAACCATTTTGAATCCTGTGCCTTTATCCGCTCCCGCGCCGGATTAAAATGGCCAAACATTCAGTACCATTTCCTGCCTGCCGCAATGCGATACGACGGCCAGGCTGCATTTAAAGGCCACGGTTTCCAGGTGCACGTTGGCCCGAACAAACCGGAGAGCCGCGGAAAAGTCTGGATAACCTCAGCCGATCCGAAGGCCAAGCCGGGCATTCAATTCAACTACATCAGCACTGAGCAGGACAAACAGGACTGGCGCGACTGTATCCGCCTGACCCGTGAAATCCTTGAGCAACCGGCGATGGCGCAATACCGCGACGGTGAAATCCAGCCCGGCCCTCTCGTTCAGTCTGACGAACAAATTGACCAATGGGTACGTGAAAACGTCGAAAGCGCCTACCACCCATCCTGCACCTGCAAAATGGGGGCAGACAACGACCCCTTGGCGGTACTCGACAGCCAGTGCCGGGTACGCGGGATTGAATCATTGCGCGTGGTTGACTCGTCAATTTTCCCGACCATCCCCAATGGCAACCTGAATGGGCCAACGATTATGGTCGGTGAGAAAGCAGCAGACTTAATCCTTGGCAAACAGCCGCTTCCTGCTTCAAACGCAGACGTCTGGCTGGATGAGCACTGGCAAACCCGCCAGCGCCAGGGACATTCGCCAAATCTGCCGGAAGCCGGAGAAACAAAAACAGCGTAAAGACCCCGAACATTCGTAAGCGGTATGCCAGTGACGGCGTACCGCGTAACAACCGGGAAACCGGTTCACTGCCTAGCAGGCAAACAAAAAAGGAAGAGGAACCTGACATGGATAAGGTACAAAACCTTAAGAAAACCAACAGTCTGGCCACTGCGACCCTGATCTTGACCGCCAGTCTGGCCTCCGCTTCGGCGATGGCCAACCAATGTGAAACTGTAAAGTTCTCAGATGTAGGCTGGACCGACATCACTGCCACCACAGCAGTGACCAGTGAAGTGCTTCAAGGCATGGGTTACCAGACCAACACCCAGTTACTCTCTGTCCCTGTAACCTACACCTCGCTGGCAAACGGCGATGTTGATGTTTTCCTTGGCAACTGGATGCCGACCATGGAAGCCGATATCGCGAAATACCGTGACGCCGGTACCGTTGAAACGGTTCGCGCAAACCTGGAAGGCGCTAAATACACCCTGGCTGTACCAAAATATGCCTTCGATGGCGGCGTAAAGACCTTTGCAGATATCGCCAAATACGCAGATGAATTCAAAGACCGTATTTATGGGATTGAGCCGGGTAACGACGGCAACCGCCTGATCCAGGACATGATCGACAAAAATGCGTTCGGCCTGAAAGGCTTCAACCTCGTTGAGTCCAGTGAAGCCGGCATGATGTCACAGGTAAAACGTGCAGTACGCCGTGACAACTGGATTGTTTTCCTCGGTTGGGCTCCTCACCCGATGAACAGCAACTTTGAAATCGAATACCTTGACGGCGGTGATGACTACTTTGGCCCCAACTACGGCGGTGCCAGCGTCTACACCAACGTGCGCCAGAACTACACGGCAGACTGCCCGAATGTTGGTCAACTCCTGAAAAACCTCGAATTCAGCCTGAAAATGGAAAACGAGGTGATGGACGCCATTCTTAACCAGGGCCAGAAGCCAGATGCAGCGGCAAAAGCCTGGCTGAAAGCCAACCCGGCCGTGCTTGATCAATGGCTGTCAGGTGTAAAAACCCTGGATGGGCAGGATGCCCTCCCGGCGGTTAAATCCTATCTGAATATCTAAGCTTCCGGGACTGCCCACACTGTGGGCAGTTTTCCACCCGGAAAGGTTATGGAGTACACATGAACTGGATAACAGATAATAAAATTCCACTCGGAAGCTGGATGGAGTCATTCGTAGACTGGCTGACCACCAATGCAGCCGGTTTTTTCGATGCCCTCTCACTCTCGCTTGAGTGGCTGATTCTCATTGGTGTGGATACCTTCAAATGGATGCCACCGGCATTGCCTATTCTGATGACGGCAGCCGTTGCGTGGCTCCTGCACCGCAGCATTCCGCTTGTCATTTTTGTCGTGGCAGCCCTGCTACTGATCCTGAACCTGGGTTACTGGGATGAAATGCTGGAAACCTTTGTGCTGGTACTCGCCGCCACGGCCCTGTCAGTCATGATAGGCGTACCGATCGGCATCCTAGCTGCCCACCGCCCGTGGCTGTATACCTTTATGCGACCGGTTCTCGACCTGATGCAGACCATCCCAACCTTCGTGTACCTGATCCCAACGTTGGTACTCTTTGGCCTTGGTGTGGTACCCGGCCTGATTTCCACCATCATATTTGCCATTGCCGCCCCAATTCGACTGACTTACCTCGGCATTCGCAGCGTACCGGAAGAGCTGATTGAAGCTGGTAAAGCGTTCGGTGCAACCCAAACCAAACTGCTACTGAAAGTCGAGCTCCCGGCGGCCATGCCAAATATTATGGCGGGCATTACCCAATGCATCATGCTGTCACTGTCCATGGTGGTGATTGCGGCACTGGTTGGTGCTGACGGCCTCGGCAAACCTGTTATCCGGGCACTGAATACCGTCAACATTTCACAGGGTTTTGAGGCTGGCCTCGCCATCGTACTGGTTGCCATCATCCTCGACCGCCTGTGTAAAGCCCCTGCCAGCCAGAACAAGGAGGGATAATTATGGATGCAGTAACCGTAAAAAACCTCGACGTCGTATTCGGCTCTACCGTTAACAAAGCACTTGAACTGCTGGACAGCGGCAAAACCCGTCAGGATATCCTCGATCAATCTGGCGATGTCGTCGCGGTACATGATGCCTCTATCTCTGTTCGACAGGGAGAAATCTGTGTACTTATGGGGCTGTCCGGCTCCGGGAAGTCATCACTGCTCAGAGCGGTGAACGGGTTGAACCCGATTACCCGCGGCTCTCTGGAAGTCCGCGACGGCGACCAGATGGTGGACCTTGCCACCTGTAACGAAGAGACGCTTCGCCACCTTCGTTCCAAACGTGTATCCATGGTATTCCAGAAATTTGCCCTGATGCCGTGGCTTAGCGTGCTGGATAACGTCGCATTCGGTCTGGAAATGCAGGGCATTCCCAAGCCGGAACGGCGCAAGCGTGCAATGGAAAAAATCGACATGGTCGGGCTGTCAGAATGGAAGGATTCTTTCCCGCATGAGCTCTCCGGCGGTATGCAGCAACGTGTCGGCCTTGCCCGTGCATTTACAATGGATACCGATATCCTGCTGATGGATGAGCCCTTCTCGGCACTGGATCCGCTGATCCGCGCCCAGCTTCAGGATGAATTGATTGAGCTGCAACGCCAGTTAAACAAAACCATCCTTTTCGTCAGCCACGATCTGGATGAAGCCCTGAAAATCGGCACTAATATCGCCATTATGGAGTCGGGCAAAATCATCCAGCATGGACGCCCGGAAGACATCGTACTTCGGCCGGAAAACAAATACGTTGAGGATTTTGTTTCCCACACCAACCCGCTCAATGTCTTGCGCGGCCGTTCACTGATGACAGATATCGCCCAGTTGGAACGCCTGGATGACATGCTGGTACTGAACCAACATGAGCAGACATGCCTTTCCACCAACGGTAACGGCGAAATTCTGGGAGCCAGCCGACAGGGTGAAGCACTGGAACTGCTCCACTGGAATGAAGGTGAAAATATTGCCAACCTGAAACCGGATTGCGTGGTGGTTACACCCGTCGATATTTCTATGCGACAGGCACTGGAAATCCGCTACCACACCGGCCAACCGGTACTGCTTTCGGATGAAAGCAAGATTGTTGGCGTACTGTCAGACAAGGATTTCTACCACGCCCTGCTGGGCAAGCACTTCTCGCAGGCGGCGTGAGGGGCGTAGGAAATTAAATTCCGGGAAGTGGGTTTTGCCCACTTCCCTGTCTATTGGGAATCAAGATGGTTGGTTGGATGGATGGTGGTTTAGCTTACTTTTGGACAAAAAGTTAGTTAGAGTCGATGTTCTCAGCCACACGCTTCGCATAAGCTGAGTTTTGGCAAAGAATGGATGGTAAGTGTCTCTTAATGATTAATGTCACTTTCAGCGCTAACCAGTCATTCTGATAGGGGCGACCTACCTTCCTGTACGAATCCGAGTAATTTACTTATATAGAGGACGGGCTTGTTCAACACCTAAATAAAGTGTCCGGAATTAGATGACCACTACAAAGTAACCGAGACTGTCCTGAATTCTGTGTAATTGTCTAAGCTTCAGCCTAAAGGCTAAGGATAGACAGCATGGACAAGAAAGCACTTGAAGCGTTTGCTCGTGAAGCCGCTAAATCCATCAAGTCCCAATCTGATCTTGAGGATTTCCGCAAAATGTTAACCAAGGTGACCGTCGAAACTGCCCTAAATGCAGAACTGGACGACCACCTTGGTTACGAAAAACATGCCCCAAAACCCAGCACTAACAGCCGCAACGGCTATTCATCCAAAACTATTATCACCGATGACGGCGAGCTGCCGATCGATGTACCAAGGGACAGAGAGGCGTCGTTCGAACCTCAGCTCGTCCGCAAGCATCAAACTCGTTTCCAGTCGATGGATGACAAAATCCTCAGCCTCTATGCCAAAGGAATGACTACTCGGGAAATCGTCGTCACCTTCAAAGAAATGTATGACGCGGATGTCTCACCAACGCTGATTTCCAAGGTGACAGATGCGGTGCTTGAACAGGTTATAGAGTGGCAATCTCGCCCTTTAGATGCTGTGTATCCCATCGTCTATCTTGATTGCATCGTCGTCAAAGTAAGGCAGGACAAACAGGTCATCAACAAGTCAGTCTATCTTGCGCTCGGTGTGAATATGGAAGGCCAGAAAGAACTGCTCGGCATGTGGTTGTCCGAAAACGAGGGGGCCAAGTTCTGGTTAAACGTTCTGACCAAACTGCAAAACAGAGGAGTGAAAGATATCCTGATAGCCTGTGTCGATGGCCTCAAGGGCTTCCCTGATGCCATTAATGCCGCTTACCCACAGACGCAAATCCAACTCTGTATCGTGCACATGGTTCGCAACTCGGTCAGGTATGTTCCTTGGAAAGACTACAAGGCAGTGACCACTGACCTTAAACGAATTTATCAATCTGCGACCGAAGATGATGCACTACTGGCGTTGGATGCGTTCTCTGAACGTTGGGACGCTAAATACCCACAAATCAGCCGCTCGTGGAGAGCGAACTGGGAGAATCTTAATACCCTATTTAATTATCCGGAGGACATTCGAAAAGCGATTTACACTACCAACGCGATTGAGTCCCTCAACAGCGTTATCCGTAAGGCCATCAAAAAACGTAAGTTGTTCCCGACTGACGAGTCGGCAAGGAAAGTGATCTTCTTAGCGATCCAGGATGCTTCCAAGAAATGGACGATGCCCATCAGAAATTAGCGGACTTAATAGGACACACACCTTACAAAGTTACAGAGTCATAAATGACAATATGTATAGCCCCAATGCTGCCCCCTTTAAAACAACCTGATGGAATTCTTGCAAATCTTTGCCTTGCCCGTAGGTCTCAGCAAGTTTCAGGCATACGGCAATCGCCAAATATGGCAGTTATAGAGTTGAGGTGATTTCAGGCGGTTATGCTGCGAGTCTTCGACCGCGAATGCGTTTTCGATTGAGGGATGGAAGCGCTTCGGAAATAGCCAACGGTGTGCCAACTAACTGACTGTCTTGCCGCTCTAATGTCGCAGTCACTTCGAGCCATTCCTCTGCATCCAGACCTACTCGTACCAAAAGACCGGGGAGCGCTAAGGACACCGAGGCTTTGTCATCCCGCCATTGGCGGCTTGTCCAGTCCACAAGCTCAAGGTAGTCAAGTAACTTGAAAGGAATACCGTCTTTCAGTTTATTGCCCGGATTTCCAATAAATGGATGCAGGCAGGATGGCTGTTGCTGATTTTCCTTAAGAGACTGAATACGCCGTTTGACTGAGGTATGCGGTGACGTTTCGGGTGTTTTGGCAACGCCTGCTCTGACTGGGTTTAAATCCACATATGCCATGGCAGCCGCTAACGCCTTTTCATCAAGAAGCGCCTGGCTTTTAAATTGTCCTTCCCAAAAGTGGCCGGTACATTTGTCCTCTTGATTGGCTTGTTTAGCGATATCACCGTTGAGGGATTTCATAAACTCGCTGAGGCTGTAGAGCCGTTTCCGCCAGCTCTCAACCGTCTCATCAACCAGCATCATCTGTGCTTCACCCAGAGCCTCACCACTTAGGAAACGCTCAACCATCACAGGAAGGGTTTTATGGCAAGCGCGCCAACGTTCAATGACTTCTTCCCGGCTCCAACTCAAAGCTTTGGTTTTATCTACATGACAAACCAGATGGTAATGATTACTCATCACCGCATAGGCACAGATATTGATGGCGAAAGCAGTGGAAAGCTGGTGAATTCTGTTTTCTATCCATGCTTTCCGGTGTTCATAACTTTTGCCCGTATATTCATCCGTTCCGCACAGAAAAGCACGCCGGACACAACGAGAAACGCAGTGATAGTAAGGTGTGGCTTCAAGACTAATCTGATATTTACGGGCAACGGTCATAGCAGTATGTATTCATGACAGCAATACCTTCACCCTAACGCATTAATTTAAGGCAACAAAGGTGTCCTTGAAATTGTCCGAGCTATAGCAATAGAGTGTGAAATTAATTGAGCAGTCAATTTCTTAGGGTGTGTGTCCCATTAGTTTGCCAAGGTATTGCATAAGTACCTGCCTAACATTTTGAAATGTAAGTCTGTCATAGGACACATGGTTTGTAGCTCGGTAAAATGCGATAAATACCAGATGTAGCACAATTAGGAGCAGTTATTTGGCTGGTACTATCATACTCAACTCAGGTCACGCTACAACCCAAGTCGTCCCTGTTCATCGGCTATAATTTCCTGTGCAAGTTTTTGCTCTTCGGGAGTGAATCTCTGGTGGACTGTTGCATTACCTAGAAGGATGTTGATTTTTTCGTAATCAGGATGTGTCTTACGATTTACATAGCGCCAATACTTCAATCCACTCATTATTGGATGAAATAGAGGGTCTTCGGTCTCAGGAATCATTTCAACGATTTTCAATTTCTCTCGAAGAGATACAGACTGAAATAATTCTCCTACTTTTTTGTTGCTGTCGAGTTTTTTAAGCGCCTCACTGATAGCATCAACTTCCAAGAAGGAGATAGAAGGGACCCCACTAAGTTCTTGTAAATAGCGTTTTCGATTTGGATCACTTGAATTGGCTATCAATTGAATCTGCTCAACATTTTGAAAAGGAGAGCTTAGACCAATTTTCAGATTTTCATAACGTCCTAGAACATCATCAGGTGTGTCTTTTCGTTGTTTTGAAACTTTAAGAGCGTAATACGTGATTAAACCAACGATTACTATAAACAACGCAGCAATAGCAGCGCTTGCAGTCGGTCCTATTATGCTAAAGGTAAAACCCCAACTATTTAAAAGAAGATAGAAAATCCCCAAGGCAAGACCTGGAACTCCCAGCTTAACGACTATTTTCAATATACGTGATTCCACTGTGAATTTTCCTCCTTTATGCTGTGTTTCTATCCAGCTAACAACTTACTTATCTGAAATCAGGTTTAACCACTACTGGAATACTCGACGAGTCCCCGTACAACCACACAACACATAGTCTCAAAAAAATCAGGAGATTAGGAATTGTACTTTGCCGTACGGAAATTAGGGAATCGGGAGCTTAAACTAAGAAAATCTATATTTTTATTTATACGTCCAATTGTGATGTTGTAATTTATTATTCTTGAGAAATTTAGTCTCAAATGTGCCTATGATGTGATCAGATTTTCACTGTTCCATTTTGCTGTGGCGCCAAACCAAACTAATCCCGCACAGCCCCCTTCAAATCCCCCCATTCTTAATCCACAATCATCTATCTACACCGATAACCGGACTCCCATATGGACGACTACGAAACCCGGCTGGCCGCTGAAATTGCCAAAGCATCAAATGCGGATAACGCCGCAGCGATGAAAAAATATCTGCGGCACAAGTTTGAATTTTTCGGGGTGAAAACACCGGAGCGGAAAGCGATTGTAAGGGAGTTTGTCTCAGAGCATGGATTGCCTTGTACAACAGAGACCATTATCGCGCTGTGGCATCAGCCTCATCGGGAGTGCCATCATGCAGCTATCGACTTGCTCGACAGAATGAAGCGGCACTATTCGCCGGCGTACTTTGTGCTTTGCGAACAACTGATAACTACCCACTCTTGGTGGGACACGGTTGATGCCCTGGCAACACGCCAGATTGCAACACTTTTTAAACGCTATCCGGAAGAAGGTAAGGAGTGCATAGAAAAGTGGCGACACAGTGATAACATCTGGCTGCGCCGCACTACCCTGCTGTATCAACTCAAATATAGCAACGAAACAGATGTCGAGCTGCTTACTGCGCTGATCCGGGAAAATGCGGATTCCGACGAGTTTTTTATCCAAAAAGCCATCGGCTGGGCATTAAGGGAATACGCCAAGACAGACGCCCACGCCGTGAGGCAGCTCACTGCTTCTATTCCCCTTAAATCACTAAGTGTGAGAGAAGCACTAAAACACATAGGCAAGTAGCTGAATTAGATTGACGAAAGGCATCCGCCGGATATAATCCGCGCTCATTTTCCGCTCATATAAGTCAATTCATAATCTATGTGGAAATCTCTTTCGTTAAGAGCAAGTTACGAGACTTATGTTCGTGACATATCGATTGTTTTCCTGTTGTTGCTGCCACTGACAATCTGTAACGCGATGTCAGTATTTGTCGGTCACTTTCTGAACTTCTCAGACTTCCCGGAGATAGCGAAAAAGTTCTTCTACTTTTCAGATTTGCTGATTGGCATTTACCCGACGGCGCTGTCTGTCATCACCACTTATTACCTGTCGACCAAA
Organism: Parasalinivibrio latis; assembly: GCF_036825535.1. GTDB lineage: Bacteria > Pseudomonadota > Gammaproteobacteria > Enterobacterales > Vibrionaceae > Parasalinivibrio > Parasalinivibrio latis. The sequence continues at coordinate 1,370,197 of NZ_CP098813.1, read as the reverse complement.
CATAACGTCAGCCCCATGGTCGTGGTGCCTTACGCACTGGTGATGTTCATAGCCGTTTCGTTGTCCAACGGGCTGGTCGCACCCCATACCGGTTTGCCTAACAACCCATTGGTGGCATTGCTGACTGCGATTATTTCAGCAGGATGCTGCGTATCGTTCCGGTTGTATCCGTTGGATCCGTCGCGGATAGACTTTGTCAGTTCCCTGTACAAACAAGTTGCACACTTCTTTGGCTTTTTGCTGCTGACCCTGTTACTTGCCAAACTTACCGGCGAAGTCATCGAAAGCAGTAAGCTGGTTCAGCAGGATATGGTGCTTAACCCGCTCACTGTCAGTGGTGGATTGTCTTACCAGCTGGTACTGGGGTTACTGGGTGCGGTAGGTATCAACGGCCATAACTTCCTGTTTACTGCCAAACAGCAGTTATTTGCCGATACCCAGCAGAACCTTGCAGCTTGGCAAGCCGGGGATGCCCCCCTGAACATTCTTGGTCAGGGTTTCTATGATGCCTTTATGTCAATTGGCGGCTCAGGTAACTCGCTTGCGCTGCTTATCTGTATCCTGCTGTTTTCCAAAGATCGCCGGCACACGACCCTGGCGCTGTCAGCGATCCCGCTCGTCATGTTCAATATCAATGAACTGCTGCTGTTTGGCCTGCCAATTATCTTCAACCCGACGCTAATTGTGCCGTTTGTACTGGTTCCACTGGCAAGCTTTATCGTGGTCTACAGTGCGATGTATTTAGGGCTTGTGAATCCGGTGAGCACCATTGTGGACTGGATGACCCCACCGTTTGTCAGCGGATACCTGGCAACAAACAACAGCGTTGGCGGTGTTATCCTGCAGATGGTGGTAATCGGTATGGGTGTAATGATTTACCGCCCGTTCTACCTTAACTATTCTTCATCGGCTCGCGGGGATACCCGTTCTATCTTCCGTAAGCACGAGCTGGAACAAAGCACGCTGAAGTCTTTTGTCGGTGATGTGAGCCAGGCCATGCGGGGTTACATCAGCAAACACGATGTCAGCCGCCGGGTCAGCAAGATGCTGAGCAGCGGTGAGTTCGTGATGTTCTACCAGCCGCAGGTACACCTGAAAAACAGCACTCACCTGGCATTTGAATCATTGGTTCGCTACAAGGATGAAGAAGGCCGCCTGATGCCGCCGGTTTTTATTCAGGACTTCATGCAGCTTGGTGCTATCAAGCAACTGGATCGTATGGTTATCGAACTGGTACTGACAGACATGAACAAATTGCCGCTTGAGGCCGGATGCAAAGTGGGCGTCAACGTCTCAGCGGAAACCATTGCGGATCCGTCTATTGTCCGGTTTATCTCACGCCGTCTGGAAAGCTATCAGGTTTCACCCAGCGCGCTGGAAATCGAGATCACCGAAGAAGCCATTCTGGAAAACCACGAGCAGATTTCAGCAAACATTGATGCTTTGCAGGCGCTTGGTGTAACGGTTGCCATCGACGATTTCGGCTCTGGTTATGCATCATTCCCTCACCTGCTCAAATACAATTTCGATAAGGTGAAACTGGACCGTTCGCTGCTACTCAATACCCACGAAGAACGCGGACAGAACCTGTACCAATTGCTGGCAAAAATCAGTGAAGTGACCGGCTGCGCGTTGGTTGCAGAAGGTATTGAAACCCCTGAGGAAAAAGCCTTTGTCGAACAATGTGGCATCGATATCTGTCAGGGATACTACTTTGCCAAGCCAATGCCACTGGAAGAGGCGGTAAGTTGGGCTTCTGGGATAGCTTCTAAAGAGTAAAACGAAGGCCGCTGAAACCAGCGGCCTTTTTTATTATCTTCAGAAGATGCATGCGTATCCTATAGTTGGCAGTCCAGTCACACTATCGCAGACCCTTCTCTCACAGTATTGGATTGCTGCTTACTTTTTACCGTGGCATCCATTTCAATTACTGCAATTGTTATGTTATAACATCTCTTGGTCATCACAAAGGAGGGTGATGGATGGAATTAACCCCTATGCCCGTCATCGCAGCGCAACAGCTTTGCGCCAACGGTCAACAAGGCTGGCGAGCAGTCACTGACGTGAGCTTTTCCGTTGAACAAGGGGAATGCGTCGCGGTTATCGGCCCGAATGGCTGCGGGAAATCCAGTTTGTTGAAAACCATTATTGGCGAATACCAAACGGTATCCGGCCAACTGTATATCAATGGCTCAGCCACATCTCAGTTACATCAAAGGCAAATTGCCAAAATGGTAGCCGTTGTTGCCCAGCACGAACATGCCGATCCCCGCTTGAGCGTCTGCGAGTATGTTTGGCTTGGGCGCATACCCCACACATTTTGCTGCAACAATAAACAACACCAGGAAAGTGTTGAACAAGCGCTGGAAGACGTTGGTCTGTCAGACAGTGGACACCGACTCATTGGTTCCCTGTCCGGAGGTGAACAGCAACGAGCAAATATCGCCCGCGCCTTTGCACAGGAACCCAAGCTCCTGTTGCTCGATGAACCCACCAACCACTTAGACCCCTTAGCCCGGCTGGAACTGCTTGAGCTGATAAAGCGAAAAGGGATTACGTCGGTAGCCGTTTTACATGATCTCCCTTTAGTGGCTTCGTTTGCTGACAAAGTGCTCTTAATGGCCCGGCAAAAGATGGTGGCTTACGACTCACCTGACGTTGTGATGCAAAATCAATTTATCACCCCGGTTTTCGGCCTGAATGTGGTGACATTCAATCACCCCCAAATTTCCACTTCGGTTCATCACTTCGAAGCTGCATCGTCTAATCAAACAGCCACATCAATAGGAGTCGCGTAATGAAGTTGTCGGTATTACTCCCTCTCTTTTTTCCAATAGCCGTTGCACATGCGGCAAGCACCAGTTACCCCGTTACCGTCGATAACTGTGGCAGCCCGCTGACTATCGAGAAACGCCCTGATCGGGCGGTATTTCACGACATCAATATGTCTGAAATGGCGTTCGCACTTGGCCTTCAGGACAGCATGGTCGGCGTTACCGGGATTACCGGTTGGTACAAGATGTCACCATCGTTCAAGGAAGCGTTGGGTGAGATCCCGGAGCTTGCACCGAAATATCCGTCACTTGAAACAATGATCGCTGCTAAGCCAGACTTCTTATTCGCAGGCTGGAATTACGGTATGAAAATCGGGGGAGAAGTGACCCCTCAGACCCTCAAGCCTTATGGCATAGACACCTTGGTGTTGTCTGAGAGCTGTATTCATACTAACAAGCTGAAAAACGGAGCCAGTATGGAGCTTCTTTACGGCGATATGGCAAAGCTGGGGGTTATTTTTGACCGACAGGATAAAGCAAACACGTTAGTTGCTGCGTGGAAAGAACAGGTTAAAGCCATCGCACAACAAAAAGCACAATCCGGAAAAAGTACGCCCAAAGTATTTCTGTTCGATTCAGGTGAAGATAAACCGTTCACCGCAGGCAAATACGCGATCCCCACGGCAATGATCGAGGCAGCCGGGGGAACAAACATCACCGGCGACATGCAAACAAGCTGGGGCAGAACATCATGGGAAAATGTAGCCAGTGCGGATCCAGATATCATCATCCTTCTCGACTACCAGACTGCATCCGGTGCAGAGGCGCTTAGGCACTTTTTAGAACAACACCCTCTGATGAAACACACCAGTGCTGTCAAATCACAGCGTTATGTCAAGCTGCGCTACGAGCAGTTAACACCGGGGCCGGCTAACATCGGCGCAATAAAAAAATTGTCTGATGCTATTCTGGCACCGTAACGCAAACACATTTAGCGCTCGATGAAAATAACGAAGTATCAACTGGCATGGTTGCTGGGTATCAGCGCCATGCTCATTTCATTTGTATTCAGTTTGAAATTCGGCTCCGTGCCGCTCTCGTTTGATGATGTGATAGAAGGTTTGCGCTCCTTCAATGGCAACGACATGAGCATGAACAGCCGAATTCTCGCAGATTTGCGGTTACCAAGAACACTCCTTGCCATTATCGCCGGAGCGGGTCTGGCAATGGTCGGAGCCCTATTGCAAACCTCAACACGGAATGATCTCGCAGACCCGTATTTATTCGGCTTGTCTTCAGGTGCCTCTGCGGGTGCAGTGTTGGTTATCACACGGCTGGGAGATGCGCTCGGCACATGGTCACTTCCTCTGGCAGCATTCTCCGGCGGGATTGTTTCAGCCTCGGCCGTGCTGATTCTCTTCTCTATCCAAAAGAAGCACGGTAACAACAACCTCATTCTGTGCGGGCTGGCAATATCATTCCTGTTTGGCGCGGTTACCAGTTTTCTGGTGTATTCCGGCGATCAACGTGCTGCAAGTTCAATCTTGTTCTGGACGATGGGAGGGCTGGGACTGGCGCGTTGGGACAACCTCATATTTGCTGCAATAGGCGTAATGTGCGTTATCGTTCTGATTGTTATTCGGTACCGGGAACTAGACACGTTGCTGGTCAGCGAGCAGACCACGCATTCACTCGGCGTCAATGTCCACAGACTGCAAAGCGAAGTGTTTCTCTGTTGCGCGTTTTGTACCGCATCCATTGTGGCGCTAACCGGCGTGGTCGGGTTTATCGGGCTGATGGTCCCGCACCTGGTTCGTCCTTTTTCCGGGATGACCCACAAGCTGGCACTTCCCCTGGTCGCCATTTGGGGTGCCGTCATGTTGACCCTGGGAGACATTGTCAGCCGCACCATCCTCGCCCCACAAGAGTTGCCGGTGGGTATCGTCACAGCCGCTCTTGGCGGGGTGTTTGTGCTTTACCTCGTCTGGAAAAAGCCGGCTCGGTAAGAATTAGAATTCACGGAGGTAGTATTCCTGCATCAACCACCAAAAAGGACACAAGCATTCCAGCTAAACTAAGCCCCCCCTTTAAAGTAATTTGAGTTACCATACATATAAATTTGTCATGGAAAAAATGCTACGGTGTTCAGAGGAAAGCTAAGAGCAATAAAAAACGCACTCTATTTCATAAGAGCTAATAATTGTTGCAAGAAAAGAGCATTTGACAAGGCTTTCAGTCTGCTGCTTAAAATTGATCTTTCAAATGCAAAATTGCACAAACATATCGAGTATTGCACTTTGCGAGCATTTGTATCATTTGTAATGAAAAATTACGGAGATTCAATTTTCTGTTGCGAGGTTGCCTACGAATTGATACTTAAACCCTGCGAGTTTAATAAGGATGAGAAACTGTACTTGGAATCATACATATCAATAATATACCTCCATCTATCAAAAACCATAGAAACAGCATCATCATCAAAAAATATTGAAGATAGAATACGATACGACTTCATTGATCTAAATTACGTAAGAAAAACATTAAAAGAGAGATTTCCGTTAAGAGGACATCCTGCTTGGCGTGAGGATTAAAATAAACATCGAATGTATATATGTGACACATCAAAAATAATTTTGATTAATTCTTTGGTGCTGTTTCTCCATTGTTTCGTTCCGCAATAGAACGGTTGTTGTAACGGAAACACGCAAATAACTGGATTCAGGATCACATCTGCGAAGTACAAAATACCTGGGAACCGATGAAACAAATCATCCTCACAGATGTGAATATCCGTCAGAGAAAGCCTCGACACGCCAATCCCTACTCACCCCAGCCGGTAATGGAACACCACATAAACCGCACTGACTTCATCTGCATCAAGGCTTCGGAAATCGACATCGCCGTTATGTTTAAGCTTGAGTTTAAGGCTTCGGGCAACACTGAGATCGTCTAGGTTTAACCCGGCGTCTGTGACATTAATGGTCGCCTTATGGATACCTCCATACGCCGCATTTTCTGCCATGGCTATCTGGTCGGACTCGGTAAAAGTGCTGTCCTCGTTTTCATAGGCCAGGTGCAAATGGTAATCACCTGCCCCGCTGCACTTGGCGAACACATCGATCTTCTGGACTTCGATGTCCCAATGACGGGTGAAGAACGGAAATGCAGCTACACCGACGGTAAATACCATTTCCTGATCCGCATCCCCTTGAGGGTTTAACCAGCGGTGCCATTCCGTGGGATGATTGTGGGTCAGGCTCACCATGTTCATCAAGGGCTGATCACTGAGATCCGCGGCATTCGCCAGAAACTCGTCGAGGTAATCCAGCACTTTTTCTTTGAACAGACCACCGGCTTCCCGCGCCGTGTAATCAACCCGGAGAATCACATCTGCAATGGTGTCATAGTCAAACTGGCGAAGGTCACTTTCTGTCGTCAGCTCAATCATCCAGTCACTCACTGCCCCCGCCCCTTCAAACGGCAGGTAGCGGTTATCCTGGAAGTTAAATTCAAACAGCCCGCGATCTACCTGCCCGGTACTGGTAGCAATGCCGGTCACCGGCACATACTGGGTGCGGAAGCGGCTGTCTTCAATCAGCAGGCCTTCATCATTTTCATGTTCATAGTTGCCCTCGCTGTTCATGGCGGTATTCGTCCTGTAAGTGTTGGACAACAGCCGCAACGAACAACTCACGCTGGTATTCGGCCCCACGATACAAGGAATCGTCAGGCTGACAGACTTAATCCGGCGGAAGTAGTGCCCCTGGAAATCCATATCAAACAGCGTTTCAGGCAGGGAAACGTAGCACTTGCCGGTTTCCCGCAATTCCACCAGCGCCAGCGGGTCAAGCAATGCCAGTGATACCGGTTTGCTGATTTCAAGCTCACGGTGGTTTTCATCAATAAAGGATTTTTCCATCTGGCGCAATGCCAGCCGCAGTTTCTCACCGCTGGTCAGCCCCTTCTGGCCATTGTCCCAATAGCCGTATTCAATAAAGCTGGCGGCATCCGTACCCCGCTCGTAGTGGTAGGCTTTTTCCGCTTTTTTCGCCATCTCGTAAGCGAGGTTATAGCTCTGGCGGAACACGCTGGAAAGCTGCTCTTTCATCCACTGGTAAAGCTCTTCGTTGGTAAATTTGTCTTCCAGGAAGCGCTCTACTTCTTCCGCCTGCTCGATACTGTGCAAGTGGTTCTCAAGTTCCTTTTCAGCCACCGAAACCCGAATTTCTGCTGCAGTGATCTGCTTGTCGATTTCGATGATCTCTCGGGCAGCCTGGTTGACCTGCAACGTCCAGTCCTGCTCCCGGCGGATATAACCCGCGACCTTGGACGCCATGGCCGCTTCTGCGGTCAGCCACCCGGCTACCATCTCCGCCAGCTTACCAAGGGAGTCTGCACCGCCGCCGAGCTGGACACCGCCAAACCCGCCACTGACACCCACACCCACCGGCTCCCCTTCCCCGTTAATCTGGGGAATCAGTTTCAGCCCTGCACCGATTGCATGAACCAGAGTTGCACCGGCATTCACCCACTTGGCCGCTTCAGATTTATTCAAATCTTCGATTTCTTTGCCAATCAGTTTGAGGCCACCACCGGCATCTTCCAGTGCGGTGTCGACATCCGGTAACAGCTCTGCAATTGCCGTATCTGCCGGAAGCTGGCTGTCAACGTTGAGGTTTGCGGTATCCAGGCTCGGTGCATCAGGGATTTCAAACTCGTCCACCCCGAGCATACCCAGGTAATGCTGCGCCCGGGCCTTCGCCATTTCCCGCCCTTTCTGGATATTTTCCAGGTTAGCGCGGGCTTCGAGGATATTTCGCTCCCGAACGGCCGTTATCAGCTCCCGGGTTGCGGTTTCGTGTGAAGCCCTGAGCCTTGCCAGTGCTTCACTGTCTTTCTTCTCCAAAGCACCAAGCAATGCGCTGCCAAGCCCGACCAGATCGGAGCAGAACTCATTGGCTTTCTGGATAAGGTAACGGAACCGGTAAATCGGCGGCGGGCTGGAAAGATCAGCCAGAATACTGCCGATAGACAGCCCCTGGGAGCGCGCTTTGACCAGTGCAGCCGGGTCAATCGGAGGCGGGAAGAGCGCCAGCGTCCGTTCAACGCCGTTAATATCCCGGCAATGGCGGATATTAAACAGCCGCTCCGCCACTGTATCCCAGTAACTCATCAGCTTGTCGTTGTGAGGAATGCAGAAATAGAGCGTCGAGCCCAGCCCGAGGAGGCTGTTGCCCGGTGAACCGGATACCGGGTTCACGTCACTGCTGTACGGGAACAGGTTCTCCAGCTCAACCAGCGCATTGGAGAAATCGTCCCACCGGGTTTCCAGCGTCAGGTAAGACTCTGCACTGACCGTTCCCCGACGCGGGATATTTTCCGGTCTAGGCCCCAGAATCTGGCTGGCCATGACATAAAGCTGCTGCGCTTCATACACGCTTTCCCGGGTGAACTGGCGGAACAGCGAATCCCCCCAGTCGATCAGGTTTTCAATGTATTTCACCACCGTGTGCTTCATGTAACTGAGTGGTCTGTTACTGGCAACCAAATGGGGGTCAAACGGGTTATCCCGCCATTCAGCAATAATCGCATTTTCACTGTCCGAACTGGCACCAAGTTCCCTAAACCAGCTGTCCAGACTTTCTGCGGCGGTGGTTTTAAAGGGCAACACTTTCCAGAATCGGGCGGTTTCTTCCTGCCCGATTTCAGATTCTTCATCGGTGGTCGGGTCAAAGATAAAGTGGAACCAGCGCATCGCTGCTTCGTACTGGCCGTTTTTGCTCAGCCTTGTCGCGATATAAAGCGGAGCGTGGTAGAAAAGCTCCCAGTTATAGAGGCTGTTCGCACCATACACATCGAAGCAGACGTTTTCCTTGAACAGGGTTCGCTCAATAAAGTTTGACGGTTTCTGCACAAGGCCATCCGTAAAGTTCGGGTGGTACTGCGCGGTAAACGTTGCCCCTTCGTCCGATTCCAGTTCGGTATCAGAGGCCATCAGCCCATCAAGCCCGTCGCGGTTCATACGCAGCACATAGTCTGCTGAGAATGGGTGGTAGAAGGTGTGGAACTCAAGGCCGGTTTCATTGCGGGTTTTGATTTCCCACAGGAATTTACCTGCCGCCATATCAGCACCAAAGCCGGTACCGGAAAACGAACCGGCCAGCTTGTCGGCATAAATCGCCTTTCTTGCCGCAGGTTGGCCGCCGCCATCAATTTTCATCGGCATCGACATGGCTCTGGCCTGTTGACCACTTTGCCCTCGCGCCTCTGATTTCATCATCAGGACCACCGGCTTCGCCGTGCCGCCCAAAGCATCCGCCCGCCGCATAAAGCCTTCTGCCGGGAAACCTTGCATCGCATCTTTACCCACCAGAATGGTCGGCATTTTGGCTTCACCGATACGTGTGACACCGGCCTGGGTTAAACCTCCGGTGCGAGGCCCGGCAATATCGCCGCCTCCCAGTGTTGGCTGCGTATCCGGTGCCGGGTCAATATCCGGCCCCCAGCCGCCGCCGAACACAGGATCGTCCGGAATGGGAGGATCAACCCACGGGACATCCGGCTCCTGCCACGGTACATCCACGATAACCGGGTCAAGGGGCCGCACAATGTCCGGGCGGCGTATCCAGTCGACGATTTTGATCGACACCGGCTTAACGAAATAGCTGCGCCAACGGTCACTGTAGAAAAACGGGCTGACCAACCGGTTTTCGTTCCGCTCGATATTAGCCGGGTTCAGCAGGTTGTGGCGGTTGTAGGCTTCCAGATACGTGTTGCCTTTGAGGTCCAGCACATTGGTCAGGCTGCGTTTCTGGAAAAACGACAGGTAAGTGCTCCAGTAATGGCTGGATGCATCCGGCACCCAAATCGCCTCTGGTGTTGAAACATGAATCGGCGCTTCAATGTCTGAGAGGTCAAAATAGGCCTGATGGGAAAAGTGCTGATGGTTCCAGATGGTCAGGCGGAGCTGATTGGTATCCGGGTAAATATAAGACTGCAGCGACAGGTAGGCACGCGGCCCGATGCCACCGGCAATTACGGTGTATTCATTGGAAAGGTGCGCGGGCTGCCATTTCCCTTCCACGTATTCACTCCAGCCAAGCCGGGTTTCCCATTCCCTCCGGGGTTCCATCGTCGCCACCGACTGCGTAGCTTTGGTTTCAACGGATTCGTTTTTGTCGCCCTTTTCAATCAGTTTCTCGTTGAGATCCAGCCAGAAAATAAACATCCGGCCTTTCCAGACCACCGGCGTCAGGTGGACACCGCTATTGTTCCCATCGTTAGTGGCGCGAATTTCCACATCCACCGGTTCCCAGCCGGACCACTTGCCAAACTCATTCCAGCGCCGGTAGAAATAGCGGTGCGGCGGCGACTGGGTTCGTGCAAAGACGTGTAGGTATTTCAGCTCGCCGCTGCTGTATTTCTCCTCGTGAGAGGCCACCACATCAAGGTGGGATACCATCGCAAGGCTGGACAGGTAATTGCGGAATGCGGTTTCGACGTTGCGATCTGAAATATCGTTCTGGGCAAGGTAGGATTCCAAATCCTTGAAGAATACCGAACGGTCCATGCGCCATTCCGGCTCCAGCCAGTTTTCGGGATACAGGAAGACTTTGCGGTTTGCTTCCCACACCCGGTAATTTTTCATCCAATCCCAGCGTTCCCGGTCAATGGCCCCCGGTGCAACGCCATGCTGGTTGCCGCCATTGACATCACTTTCCAGGTTCAGGAGTGTCCGCTGGACAAACAGCTGGATGGCAGCGCTGGCCTGTACGACCCGGGAGGTGTCCATACAAGGCATCATCTGGACGTCTATCAGGAAGTACTCGTAAAGCCCGTCTGCATTGGTTGCGCCCCAACTCTTAATGGCAGGCTTGGTGAGCAGATGCTGGATAAGCGCCTGCTTCTGCCGTTCCCGGATACCATCATTCACTTCCCCAGCAAGGGAGAGCCAGTCCTCTTCGTTATACTTCGCCCGGACGGCATCTTTCAGCTCCTGGGCAAGGGCATTGAGCGAGTCAAAATCCGACTCGGGTTGGCCCCAGGCATCCACCGTATCGACGGCGATACCGGTTTTGCGCACCAGTTCGACTATATCGCCGACCCGGCTGAGCATATCAGCATTGGCAAAATCATCCACATCCAGGCCAAAGATACTGTCGACAGCAAAATCAACAGCAACTTCATCCCAGCCCGTCGCATCAACAACCAGCGCCTTGATGTCTTCAAGGTCAGCGGTTGCATTGCTGGCAGCTTCAAAAATGTCGGTCAGAAGGGCGTGATTTTGCGGGGTTTTGTCACGCAGTCTGGTGTAGTGATAAATCCGTTCCCAGTCTTCCGGCGTCAGCGCCATCAGGTCGATATCGTCGAAGTCCGCACCATACACCATCAGGTGCTGGACATCATTTTCACTGAGTGAAAATCCCCCGGCGAACAGGGCCGCCCGGTAAATCACTTCCAGGGTATCCACAAACACGGTCGCGGCGTCTTCCGGATAGAGTGCCGAAGAAGGAATGACTGTTGGTTCACTGCCTACGGTTTTCCAGCCAAGGCTGATTCCGGCATTCTGCGCTGACTGGCTGTAATCGAGCCGCAGCAGGTAAAGGTCGGTGGCATTGAGTTCAATCACCACCTCTTTGCTGGTCATGGCTTCACCGGATGCCTTGTCCACCACCAGCTCGTCGTTCAGGTAGAGGAAAAAGGCATCATCACTGTCCGGAACATTCACAATCAGTGTATGTTCACCGGTCACTTCCGGTGCCAGCATGGCCTGCCAGCGGGCACTGAACCCGGCGGCCGGTATCGAAGGGTCCGGCGAGCCGTCTGCCCAAGCGAAGTCCACTTCCGGGTCGATATCCAGAATGCCTATGGCGCCCCAGGCGTTATCCGTAAAGTAGGAAGCAGAAAGTCCCTGTACGGAAGACGCATCCAGCAGGGTTTCTGCATGGGGTTCAAACAGCAGACTGGCCATTTCTGCACTGACGCCGGTCAGCGCAACCACTTCCTGCGTCAGGGCTTCGCGGCGCAGTTTGTCTTTGATAATCGGAATAAACTGCTGGTAGATAAATTCGAGTTTGTCTTCCAGATCCAGCGGCTCCGCCTGAGCCGGATGATCCAGCAACAAGGCATTGGCAAGCGGCAGATCACCGAACACACCGTCAAAGTTGTCTGCAATCACCGATTCCGGCAGTGCATAAAGGGCATCTACTGCGTCGGTGAAACTGGCGTTGGTGTCCGGCAGCCCCTTCAAAACGGCTCGGTCATCGTCACTCATCACGCCAACGCACACTAATCTACCGCTGCCTTTGGTATAGCTGTAGCGCTCCGCCAGGTTATCCGGAATCACCACGTCCAGGTTGGCATCCGCCAGAGTTTCATGCACCACGGTGCCTTCCGCAATTTCCAGCAGTTCCCCTACCGCATCCGCGCCGAATGTCAGGGTCAGCTTGTCACGCACCGCCGTAACGGTGGGTTCTTCCAATACGTCCGGGTGGTCATTTTCAATGCTGTTATACACAGCTCTCAGGTTGGTCAGCGCATCCAGTGCACCACTGCCATCCAGCGCAATGGTGGACGATTCATCCACCACACCATCAACGATGTATTCCAGTGTTGCGCTCTTAAAGCCGGACTCCAGCACATCTTTGCAGGTGTGGAAAAATTGAAGCGTAACCGTCGGATCAACGTTGTTATACACACCGGCATCGCGATCCCAGGTGCTGAATGGGTAGGTTTCGAACAGGTCGATCAAGCGAACCAAATCTGCAACTTTGAGTTTCAGCGCCTTGGCAAAGGTGACAAACCGGTAAAGGGTGCTGAGGTTTGGCATGTCGAGCGTATCAACTGCGAAATCAATAGGCCGCCTTACCCCACCTTCGATAACTTCCGCACTAGCAAGGATAAGATCAAGGTCGTCAGCACTTATCCGGAATGCTGCAAGAATGGCGGATTCATGGTCTGCCAGCAACGTTGTATTGCTGGTAAGGTAATTGCCCCACCCGTCAGGCTGAAACGCATCATCAATACCCTGCGCTCCCCGGTTAAGGAATAATTTGCCATATAAGTGTTTCTCACCCTGGGTATCGATGTCACCCCAGAATGTCGCCAGTTTGTTATGTTCCAGTTTGCTTTCCTGGGAAAGCTCAAGCACAGCGGCGAGATCTTCGAGGGTTTCGGATGTGATATCGGCATAACCCAGTGAATTGAGTATCAAATCCAGCTCATGTGCCGTCCAGCCCAGTTTGCGCCAGAGCCGGACAAACCGGTGATAGCGCGACCAGAACGCCTCCGGGATGCCGGATGTACCGCCCCCGGCATAAAGGCTTTCCATGGTTCTCAGCGAAGTGGAATCCAAATCGCACCGGGATTCCGGCTCATACAGCGTAACCACGCCTTGGAAATCGCTGAAAAACGCCGCTACCCAGATATCAAATTCAGGGGGAGTAATCAGTGTTCCGGTTGCTGTGCTGTAGTCACTGAGTGCCTGGCTGATCTCGTGGTCGTTGTTGCTTTGAAGGTTCGCTGAGGCTATCAATCCAAGCCGGTCATAGAGCTCTTGCCCGGACAGGCTCGAACCGGTAAACACCGCATCCAGGAAATTCAGGGCATATTGGCCAGGATTAAGGAACCGGGTTTCCACCAGCGACACCAGCTCTTCGTAAGTAACACCGCTTCGTGCCATCAGTTCACGCACGTTGCTGAGGTTTTCCAGTGAGCCTGCAGCGCCATATCCATAATATTCATGGACCGGTCTGACTGAGGCGGTGCCGTCTAACAGTTCACCGGTCAGGATGGCAAATTGGGTTTCAGAAAGCCCTAAATGTTCTGCGTCCATCGCCCTCTGTTCAATCGCGTCCGGCTCCGGGTTGACCGCTTTCATGATAGCCAGCCGGCTGGTACTGAGTTTTTTGCTGAACGAACGGATGACATCCAGGGGCTGATGATAAGGAAGGCCGAACGGATACACTTCCTGAGAGAGAATCCGGTAGGCTGCCGGGTCGGTATTCTGCGGGTTGGCCTGCAATGCCTCGGCTTCGGTGTCACCGGTGTCGTAGCCGATAAACCCAGCAAGGCTGTCATGGACGGTAAAGTACTCCATGATTTCATTTACCAGATCCACATAAGGGATCAGGGTGTGGGTGTTCTCGCATGTGAGGAGCATATGGCCCAGATCCGGACGTCGCTTGCTGAGCATGTCCAGCGGGGATTCCCCGTTGTCGTTTATTGCGCTGTTTTTCAGAAAACGCATCAGGTCGACAAAATACGCCGACGGGCTGTAAACCGAGCTGCAATGTTTACACTGGCAGATATCCGGGCTGCCAAACAGGCTCGCATAGTTGGGCAAACGCTCTGAAAGCACCTTGCCGATATTCGGGTTTTTAAGGACAACACCGGGCGCAATGAAATCGGTGTATTCGAGAATGTGCATCGCGGCCATTTCTGCCCGGGCGCTCACATAGCTCGCCCGCTGGTGGATGGCGTATGCCACCTTCTCTCCACCAACCTGCCCGCCATAAGATTTCACAAAGGATTTCTGGGGAATGGCCGCAATTTCATGGGATGAACCCAATCCGGCATTAAACATGACGGCGAGTGATTTTCTGTCCGGGCTTGCCTGATAAAGACGCTGGATACGTTTCAGTTCACGGGTGGCAACCATAGATTTGTTACCGGCGAGATCTTCAATTTCCCGCTCGAGGCTGTCGATATTGATTGCACTCAGATCCCGGTCTTCTTTGGAAAGCACCATCACCGCCGTTTTCGCCACGACAGAATCATTAATCTTTAAGCCGCCTTTCAGAATGTCTCCGGCAATGCGCATTCCGGGAAACGAGGCATCCAATAATTGTTCAATAGAGGCCAGATAGCGAACTGCACGCTCTTTTTCATTTTTACCCTGCACCGCTTCCGGCACACCGGATTGCTTGATAAGCCTTTGCCAGTGGTCGCTGTCCAGCTCTATCAATTTGGCAATGCTCGTAATACCCATTTCGCCTTGCAGCAATTTCACCAATGGCGGATGGTTACCTGTTAGCAGGGTCAATTGCTGGGTAACCAGCAGGTTTTTCACCAGATCGGGCCGGTCTCTGAAAGCCGGCTGGCGTGGCAGGTATTTGTGCCAGAACTCCTCGCCGTCTTTACCGTCAAACCGGTTAACGGCAACCATAAATTCAACGCGCTCCCGCTTTTCAGGTAGCGCGGCAGACAAAAAGCTGTCGAGGTTTCCGCCCAATTTGGGATGCTTCATATCCAACTGGGCCGTCACGGCAGTTTTCTGCAGCCGGCCGGAAAGCTTGTCGAGATCCAGATCGTCGTGTTGTTGAATCAGCTTGTAGTCCACGGCTTCCCGCAACAGAGTTTTCAGACGTTCATCGGATTGTTTACCCACCTTATCCGGCTCAAGCTGAAGACCGGCGCGAACCATGCCGTACAACACTTCTCTGTCTTCATCCGGCCAGTTGGCAGCAAACGCATCCACATCGGCAGCGGCTTGAACGGCAGCACGGTCTGCACCGGATTTGCTCGCAATAAACTCCAGCTGCTCGGACTTACCGGAAAGCTGCCCGAGACGGATACCGGATTCTTTGATTTCAGGTTCAAGTGAAAGGGCAAGGCGGGCATATTCGGTATCAGGCCGGGAGGGAGTGGCCATGATATCAGTGCGATCAATGACACCTGTTTTGCGGTAACGATTGGCGTGGATAACCGCTGTACGGCCCACCACACGGTTGAGCTGACCGGATTGCTCCGAAACCAGCACCACAAGCTCATTGCCGAAACGGTCGCCGTCTTCGAACAGCCAGTCCGGCATGGACACGCGGTATGCGCCGTCACTGTCAGTGACACCTTCGCCCGCCGCGAGAAACCCGGTTTCCGGGGCAAGTTTTTCAATAAACTCCACCCCCTCACCCAGTAACCCCAGTCCACGGAGGTTGATGGCATAAACAGTGACATCCAGGCCACTAAGTGGACGCCTTTCTGGGTCGGAAACTTTCCCCTGTATCCGCAGCGCTTCCGAAGGGTTGGTCAGCCCTTTTTGGGTAAGGGCATCGGCCAAAATCTCGCGGATTTTCGCATCCAACAGCAAGCCACCGGATTCTCTGGGTGGACGGGGGTCAATACCATGTGCTTTTTGTAGTTGCAGTATGGCTTTCAGCGACGTTTCGCCAGCCCGATTTCCGCGTTGCTCATCATCATCTATCGAGTAACCCAACGCTGTTAACGCCCGGTGCAGCAAGCGGACACTGTCTGATTGCTCGCCAAACCGGATAACCCTATTTCTCAGTATCATGGTAAAGACCCTCCCGTCTTTTGTTACCAGAAACTTCCAATAAATCCTGCAATACCACCGACAACAGCACCCACTGCAGCGGCAGGGGCTGCGCCCACACCGAATCCCCAAACACCAATTGCCGCACCGATTGCTGCGCCGGCTGCTGCACCCGATGCAGTACCGGCTGCAACGCCTGCTGTTCGCCCGTGCGATGGTGTGACTTTTCGTTCCACGTAATCACCCAACACGTTGGTCACTGCCACGCCTCCGGCTACGGCAGCGACCGGCATCGAACCCGCCAGCATCGCCGTACCGCCGACATAACCCGCGGCATCACTGACCAGCAGGCCGTATTCACCCGTTGCCATGTGCACGGCACCGGTATAGCCGGACATTACGATTAGCCCCAGCCCGCCGGAATAACGCGCCAACGCTGCGCCACCGGCCATGGTAGCTGCACTGCCCGGCGTCCAGGTATAAAGCTGGTACATGCCCTGTACATAACGGGCGGTACCGGCAATTTCCCCGGCTCCGGCCACATAACCCACTCCCTGCATTACCGGATTGTCCATCTGGCTGCCGGTGTAAATCGTCAATCCCCCACTGGCAAAGCCCAACACTGCATTGAGCGAGCCGTAACGAAGCGCAGTCGGTATTTCTTCCATCACCTGGGTCGTGCCAGATGCCGGACGACCCGTTTCTGCTTGGTATGTCGGTAACCCGTGGGATTCCACACCCCGCCCGGCAAGGGTGGCTTCCTGTGTCAGCGCCCGTGAATGGGCATCCCAGACAGGACGCTCAAGGTGGTAATCCGACGGTGTCAGCGGCCTGCCGAGTCGGGCCTCAATATCTGCCACATCGTTGAGAGCATTCTGGTAATGGGGGGTATCCCGCAGGTAGTAGTTTTCACCGGTTGCCGCCGCAGCCATGGCCTGGTTGTTGCCTGTCTGCCCTGAATAGAGATGCAAGTTACCCGGTGCTGGCTGGCCATTTGAGAGTGTCGGTTGGCGAGTCCGGATAACTGCCTGAGTCGTCCTCGCCGCATTGGTTGTGGTCACCGGGCTGGGATCGTCTTCTACCGGTTCATCCGGGGGATCCGGCGGCGGTGGTTCAGGTTCCGGAGGCGATTCCGTGACAGGCACCCAGACATTCCAGTACTGACCATCCCAATATTGCCGGTAGTTCTGTGCCGTAATATCCGGATTCCATTGCCACCCTTCCGGGATAGCCACATTTTTCAAGTCCTGGAAAGATTCCTCGCCGGTCACTTCCATTTCCACAACCACCCGCTGCGACTGGGTTCCCGAGGGGTCTGTTCGCCCCACCGGATTGTTGCGGGAATACGCGAAAGTATTAAGACCATCTACAAGGCCGGCAGGGTCGCTGCTCAGCCAACGCCCGAGCCAGCCAATCAGGTATCGGGCACCGGAATAATAGAGCCCGGTTTCTGCATCCCGCTCTTTGCCGCAGAAGCGATAACGCTTGAGGCTGAGATCAGTGCCCGGTTTGCTGCTCCGGTAAGCTGACGTGCCAAACGGGTGATATTCCTCGTATGAGATCACTTCACCGTTTTTATCCAGCTCTACCGTGGCACTGCCCGTCAGGTTGCCAAGGGAATAGCGCTCGAGGTTTTCGTTAAGGGGATTGACAGGATCGCTGTTGGCTGTGTCGATGGTTTTGGTGTCAATCTGGACGATTCGCCCGGTGCCATCGCTGATATGCAGCGTCCAACGCTCCAATGTGATGTCACCGTTGGCATTGCGCTCCCGGTAGATCTCATTGGCACCCAGGTAGATTCTTTCGGTCCGGCTGCCCCCCGGACGCTCCACAACTTTTCGCCTTCTGCGGCCACTGATGCCGTAGACAAAAAATGCCAGCCCCCCGCCCCCTAGGTCTGCACTGGTAAGCTGATCGGCAAAATTCCAGTCTAGCTGCGACAACCCCGGCATCGCCGTGATATTTCCAACACTGTCATGGGCATAAACCGCGCTGTAAGGCCCGCCGTCCGCATCCCCCGACAGGCTGGTGGAATGCAGCCGGTTGGTTCGGTTGGCAATGTCCAGCTCATATTCGTAGCGGTATCGTCTTGTCCAGCGTCCCTGTGGCGTGGCGGTATGGTGGGAAATCTGCTGAATGTTTCCGACTACATCATATTGGTAGCTCTCGGTGAAATTCCTGACGGCCTGGCTGTCATTGGTATGGGGCAGTGGCGAGAACCCCCTGCCACCGGAATCCGGCTGACTGTCCCATCCGGCACCGGCATGTTCTCTTCCGGTTGCCTCAACCAGTTGGTAAAGGGCGTCGTAGCGGTAACGGGACAGGGGCTCAACAACGGCGTTATCAAAGTAATGGGTCTGCTGGGCCAGATCCCGGGATTCCATCAGGTTCCCCACCGGGTCATACCGGTAAACCAGACGTTGCACGGACGCTGAAAGCGGGTCGGTATCACTTTTCCTGGCCGTTTGCGACACCAGCCGGTGGGTCAACGGGTCATAACCGAATTCGCAGAAAAGACCGTTTCCGTAACGCACAAACTCCCGTTCACCCCGAGCGTTGTAACTCTGGCCATTCAGGTATCGTTTAACCGCTCCGGCCCCGCGCACCTGCGCGTCTAAGTGCTGGATAAGCCCGCCCTCATCAAAGCCGGTTGTGACAATGGTGCCGTCACTGAGCGTGCTGGATGTTACTCGCCCAATGGCATCGTATTCACCACGGGTGGTAAAGGTTTCGGCTTCGAGAAGCGGCTCTGCCGCCGCTTCAATATTTGCGACAAGGGAATGCGGCGTCAGGACGCTCCAGTCGATTATGCCCTGATAGCTGCGGGTCAGCCTTCGCTGGGCCTCCAACGCCTGACCACTGAACCCGGCCCGCATCACTTTGGTCACTCCGGCCTGATCGTATATCTGGTGCACCACCCCGACGAGGTTTCGGGCAACTGCATCCGGCAGGCTGTCTCCATAGACGGTATGGCTGATAACCCGGCTCTGCCCGCCTTCGGTCATCACTGATGAAACCGGTCTGTGCAGGCCATCGTGGGTCATGGAATAAATGCGGCCCTGACTGTCCCAGATCCGGAACATCCGGCCTCCGATATCGGGGAGTATCCAACGTTCACCCTTTTCTGCGGTGTTGGCATACATCACCCCACCAACAAAATTGGACGCACCGAATGAGACTTCCCGCCCAAGTTGGTCAAACAGCCGGATATGCCGCCCCGCATCATCGGCTTCGCTGCGTATGGACGTGGTGTTTCCGTTACCAAGGTCTGCCACCGACAATGCAGGTCTGCCAAGTACATCCGAGTGAGTGACCGCCGGGGTATTGGCATGTTGCGCAGTCAACCAGGCTACCCGTTTATCCGCATCAGCCGGGATGGGCGCATCCGGAACCGGGCTGCCTAACCCCTGATACCAGTCACTTTCCAGCACGGTGTCATTCTGGTCCCAGCCGGCGCTTTGCCAACTGCCGTGTTCAGTGCGTGAAAAAGTGCCGTCCGGGAAATCGGTCCGAATTGACCGGCCTACGGGGTCGTAGTGCCGCACTGCCGGCGTACCTATTTCCACCAACGCGGCTTCGGTTTCGTAATCAGGGCTCAGGCTGAAATAGGGCTCAAAAGACTTAACCGGCCAGCCTTTGTTGTTCACCACTACCCGGCCGTTCCCAACCCACCGGGTATCGGTATGCACAGATTCAAGCCGGTTCTCAGCTTCGTTCCAGCGAAGGGCGTCGCCCGGGCCAGCCTGAGATTTGACCATAACCGGCTCACCGCTGCCGTCGAAGTAAACATACTGTTCCTGCCAGCGTCTCTCTTCACCATCGGCCAGATCAGCCTCATGGGTTTCCCGGTTAAATACATGGGTGAAGTTGGGTTCGCCGGTTGCCTGCCAGCGGAGCAGATCGTATTCAATGCGCTGAGTCGGGCTTTCAAGGGTGTCGCCTTCGTTTTCACTGGCTTTGCCCATCACCGCCATTTTGACCACCAGACCCAACTCGTCGGTTTCAACCGCAGTCCGATTCATGTTGGCGTCAGTGATCTGCCACGGTGTCAGGGTTCGGTAATCCAGCTCGGCGGTTACCACCATTCCAAGGGCATTTTCATTTTCGATAACCCTCAGCAAGTAAGGGTCGTAACGGACAAGGGACACCACACCCAGAGCATCTACCGCGCCGTCAGGCAGGTAAAATCGGTTTGCAGCCCCTACCCCAAACCGGGATGTCCCGGAGGGAATCCACCAATTGGCATCCCCCTCACTGTGAATATACCCGGCCTGCTCCAACATCTGGGTGGAGACTTTGCTGCCATAGCGAAGCGCCACCAGCCCCGGAGTCATCGCCAGTTGCATCCCCCGAAACACCAGACCAAGAGATTCGCGCTGACCGAGAGGAAGCTGCGCAGCGAGGTTATCTGAACGGAAATACACCCGGCTGTGGGAAAGCAGACGCTTACTGAGGCTGCCATCAGATTCCATCTCAAAGGCCAATTCCGGCGCGGCAAGGAAAGCCTGTTCAATTTCACCCAAGGTGAAGAAGCTGCTTTCAGGTAGCAACCCATTCAGCTGAAAGGATTTCTGCTCAAACGGCTCTCGCAAACGGAAAGCATCGTCAGTGTCGATGTCGGCGGTATACAGCGCCTGAGAAAGGGAAATATGGGTACGGTTTTGCCGTTGCCACAGGGGGTCGGGAATGCCATCAGGCCGTTGAACACGGGGGTAAGCCACTGTTGCACCAAGTAATGGAAAACCCCGTTCATCACTTTTCAGTGTTATGGCATGGCTGATTCGCGGATCGTCGGGATTCCGGTCATAGTGCCAGCCAATGGACTCCCGGCTTAGTCGCTGGAAAACCGCCGGGTGTTTTATGTCATCGCCCCGGTTTTTATCTACCCCGATTTGCTCCGGCTGGATGCGCTTTAATTGAAAGCAGGACTCGTTAACCCGGTATGGGTTGCCCGCCAGCTCAGTTCCGTCATCGGCATAGATTTCCTGCCTTAACAAAGCTCCCCGCATCGCCCTCCAGGCATCCAGCCACTCGTTGGAAGATAGTTCTCCCGGCAATGAAGCCGTTTCTGGGTGGTATTCAGGTACGGCGGTATTTTCGAAGTATTCATCCCGGTAGCGGCTTTGCAGATCCACCAGCGAAGGCGGTGCACCGGAATGGAACCAACTGACGGTGCGCACCGGGGGCTGGTGGTGTGCCTCTTCCAGCACATTTCCGGCAGGCTCCCGGCTGAATGACGTGTAGTTTTCGGTATCGATTTGCTCGACTTTACCGAACCCGCGAAATTCCCGGTCACGCGCATCAAAGTAACCGTGGTGGTAGCGATAGCTGCTGACAAAA
This sequence comes from Parasalinivibrio latis, assembly GCF_036825535.1. GTDB lineage: Bacteria > Pseudomonadota > Gammaproteobacteria > Enterobacterales > Vibrionaceae > Parasalinivibrio > Parasalinivibrio latis. The sequence continues at coordinate 1,348,813 of NZ_CP098813.1, read as the reverse complement.
CGGGTATTGCGGATTTCGTCAACCACTTCTGTATCGGTCACAACATGGACAGGAAACGGCACTTTCGTTGCCCAGGGTTTCCCGGCAGTTTTATCTTCAAGGTAAAACCGGGTTGAGGTGCCGTATTGCCAGCTGACGGTGCGGCCTGAGCCATTTTCCATGGCTATCATCAGGTGTGGCTTTTTTCCAGCCATCAGGTCGACATAGCGAAGCGGTGAGCCTTTTTCGGCTTCCAATGCCGAAGACCAGACCAGACAAGCGGTTCCATTACCCAGGAAATCTGCCACTTCGAGGTGGCATTCGTTGTTGAAAGCCGGTATCGAAACAGTCCGGACATCACTGAAGCGGTTGCCGGACAGGTTGAACCAGCAACGCACTTCGCCATTGTCGACATACAGCAAATCCGCAGGTCCGGTTCCGTCAACGTCAGAGATACGAATCCGGTCAGGCTCAAACACGTCATCCGGCGCAAACTCCGGCGCATTTGCCAGAGTCACCATACGGCTGAATCGGCCATATCCTAGATTCGCCCAGTAACAAACATTTCGGTTGCGGATTCGTACAATATCCGTCAGGCCATCGCCACTCATGTCGGCGAGGAAGATCACCTGTTCACGGTCGGAGAAAACACACCTTGGACCTTCCTGTTCATCCAGTGCGTGGGTAATAAGGCGACGCTCTCCAAAGCCCTGTTCACCTTCTGAAGGATGCCACTGAAAGAAAGTGTCACCGCTCATGACCAGATCGGGTTTTCCGTCCCCGGTCAGGTCGATATAACGTGAATCCGGATCCGGTTCACCCAATGCACCAGGAAAGGATTCAAAAGGAGTGAAAGAAGACCACTGGTTATTTTCTTCTAACCGAAAGTATCCCGGAAAATCAGGTGCATGGCTCACCAAATGCGGCCGCCCGCTGGCAGTGAGCGGCTGCAAATGCAACGCACCGGTATTGAGCCCGGTCAGCGATGGTTTCTCCGGCAACGTCACAACCGGACTGAACTTTCCGTTCCCTTCACTCCGTTTGTAAAGCCACCGGCCACCCTGCTCACTTAATACTCCGGCAAGTCCCTCACCAAACAAATCAACCCAGCGATAAAGAGGCGGCATTACGCCCTGCGGTAAGTTGTCTGAGTCGTTTGCAGTCTGAATATCCGTGTTCCAGTTGTGTGACTGATAAAAGTAGCTGACAGTTGGCAGGGTTTTGCTCTTGTATGCACCTGCGGCTTCATCAAAAAGATAGCCACGTTGCGTCACTGACTTTAAAAAACTCATTCCCGGAATATCGTTGTCGTTTTGCTCTCTTCCCGGAAAGGTGTGGTAGGTCAGTTCTGTCGCGCTGACAAGGCAGGGGTTTACCGGCAATTCGTTGAAGCGGTGGAACAATAAAACCCGGCGGCAAAGCCGGTAAGTCCGGATTTCAAAACCAGCTCTGTAGGTGGAAAATGGGTCATCGCGTACCGGCCAGAAATGAACTTCGTCCGGCGCAGGTTGGTCTATTTCGTGTTCGCCAAAATCAAACACATTTTCGAACAGGAAATCATTGTCATCCGGCAGCAAATCTCCGGTTCGGAAAGGCGTTTGGTTGCCATAAAACACACGCTTTAAATAGATATTGGTGCAGTTTTCGGCGCCCCGGTTACGTTCCCAGAGCGTATCAGGCATACCCAAAAAATCTTCGTGTTTGTACCGGTAAACCACCAGGTTGCCCCGGTCATCATAGGTATGAGAGAGCATCCACTGAAACACACGGGCGGGGTTGGCCGGATCAGCTAACCGGGATTCTGGCGCGGGACCGAACACTGAAATCACATTGGAGGCACTGATTGTGCGCCAGTGAAGTAAGCCAGACACCTTATCTTGCCACTGTTCTATGCGTTGCCAACTGCCTTCTGTACGAGGCCGAAAATACCTGACGACATGATCTGCGGTCTCCCGCTCCCGACGCTGCCAATGGCCTCCTGACTGGATCAGTTCAGGAACAAGCTCTTCGCCGCCAAGGGAAAACGCATCGTCATTTTCATACTCCGGGAGTTTTCTTGTCGTGCTTCTGATTATCGCCTGCGTCGTGACATTCCAGCCAAGGCCAAAAGCTCCCTGACCACCGCCGCTGTTGTAAGACAGCGCCAACGCTGGTGAAAAACCAATTCTTGTTGGCGTGACAGGGAGACGAATTTGCGACGTATTGGCCCCGTTAACCGGGTTTACCCGGAAAGATTCATCAATTGAACGTAGCGCACCGCCCCCTTTCGGAAGCTCTACACCCGGTAACATTTGCGGAACCAACAACGCACCTTCCGAATGCCCACCAGATGAGTCAGAAATAGAGACGCCCTCGCCAAAGGAGTCAGCGCCATTTCCGGTATTTCCCTGCGAAAAACGGTCAGAATATTCACGGTTCATACAATTAGCTCCCAGCCAAATCGTATGTTACTCAGCGGGTAGATATTCCCACCAAGCACGAGGTGTATTTTAAACTTTATGACAATCTAAAAGTTCCCAAACAACCAACTTTTGGACATCAACCAATTCAAACATATGGGTTTAATTTTTCGACATTTAGAACAACAAGTTAGACCACAGAATCAAATACCTCAATGTTATCGACTCTCTTAAAAATAAGGCAGCAAACAATCAAAAAGGCAAAAAGACGCCCAAACAACCCACTTATTCAAAATTAGACAACACAATCACTACATAACTCGATTTTATTCATTCAAGAATTAATTCGTTAAAAATATAAAAATTTCAAATTCACATTCATGAACCCAAATTCACAGATACAAGTACAGATACACATAGTCATTCCTATGTCTCTTAACTAAAACAATTTCCAAAAACAAAAACACTGCGTAGTTAAAAACTTCCATCGAAATAAAAATTTAATGTAATTTTTTCAAACAACCATATAGACGAGCAACTCATGAGCCTCTATTGTATTTACCGTTAATATTCAGTGCTTTATTAGCATAACTAATTATATATAAGGCATACTAATGATCAAATACACAAATTATCCCGTGCTAATTATCTCTCTATTTTCTTCACTGTGCTTTGGGATAGAGACCCAAGCTTTGCTGAACCAGAAACACCTATGGAGTAATTTGAACAGCCTCATCGACATTCAGAAACATTCATACTCAATAGAAAAAACAACAAGCAAAAACATATCGTTGAAGCATGTAAAGACCATCCATGGGAATCCCTCTTTTGAGCACTATGAAACCTATATTTCCGGAATCCCATTAATAGATGGAAACGTCGTAATCGCAAGGAGTGAAGATAGGGGGATTATCCAGGCGATGGGGAATTATCTTTCAGATGCACTTATTGACGACACATCATTATTCAATTTCTCTAATTTAGAAAACTCAAAAGAAAAAATAAAAAGCGTACTCAGAGAAGATTTTTCCTATTTTTTATCAGATATTCAGAATGCATTTCTTATTGACCAAAATACATTACAACCTGTCTTCCGTGTAGATGTTAAAGGCTCGCCAAGAGATAGCACTTTAAGTACGCGAATGGAATACATTTTCCATGCGGAAACGCTGGAAATCATTAAAAAGAGTGACGAGTTAGACAGAAGTCCTCAGTTGGTAACTGGTGGTGGTATCGGAGGTAACGAAAAACTAGGGCAAGTGTGCTACTCCCCTTCACCAGACAGCATGACAAACTGTAAAGCGTACCGATTTGAGAACACTTCCCCAGCCCCAAACGAGATTGTTTTTGCCGATCCCAACAGCACCATATTTTCAGCCTTCGGTGGCTACCCTTATGTCGTTACCAAAAATGGGAATACTTGTCATCTGGATAACCCCTACGTAGAAACTATTGAAAATACTCGTTCTAATCAAAACAATAATACGCCTTATGCATATCCTTGTTCAGCCAACGCCGAATTATATGAACCCTCAAATATCAATGACAGCTACTATGATTTTTTCAGTTATTCGGCCTTAAACGATGCACATTTTCACGGCGGAGTGGTTATGCAAATGTACCACAAATATCTGCGAGAACTTTTCCCCGCCCAAACTGTAGACTGTGACCCTAACGGCTTTTGCCTTAAAAAACTCAAGCAACGAACGAATGCCCTCAACATAATGGGGGGGCAATTGAGTAATGCGTACTGGAATGACGATGCTGTTCACTATGGAAATGGTCAAATTTCTTTAGACTTTTACATACACACAACACTCGATATAGTTGGCCACGAGGTTGGCCATGCAGTTACGTTTTGGAACAGTGGGTTAGCTTCAAAAGGCTACCCCGGTGCAATTAATGAAGGCTTTTCTGATATCAGTGCTCTCGCCGTCGAGGACTACTTCGAAAGATATATGACCGGTGGTTTTAAACATTCTCAGTTCTATCAGGACAAACGACGAGATGGTGATCCTCGGTATCAAAAAAATCGTCGTTGGTGGCACGGTTGGGACGTTTGGGTACCCTACAATGAGGCCCCGCGTTATTTCGAAGTGCCTTCCTGGGATGCTAAAAGTATTGATGACGCTCGGGATTACTCCCCCGGCAAAGGCCCTCATTCCAACGGCGGTGCGCTGAGGAAGTTTTTCTATAAACTGGTAAAGGAACATAATTGGTCTGTCGAGCAGGCATTTAAACTGGTACTGCGCGCCAACGTTACTTGTTGGACGGTCAACACCGATTTTGACACCGCAGGTGCCTGTTTCTTGCTTCAGGCAAATGCACTGGCAAACCCGAACATTCCCAACCACGCCGAAACACTCAAACAACAGATCGATTCGGCTCTTCACGCTGTCGGCATCTTCGCGCCGTCAACCGGTATTTCAACCCTGTCATTTGCCAGCGAAATACAATATGACACTGTTGGGTTTGGTGTTTCATCATTAAACCTAGATGACATGGACTCGTTTGAGTTGCATTGGGAAGGTTTGTCTTCCGAGTACTGGGAATCAACCTCAGGGTTGCCAGCTTATCCGCAGATTTACCGAATCAAAAACTTCTCACCCCGGGAAATGGTGAAATTAAAGTTAATCGCAAATATGCGTGATGGAAGAAAACTAGAAGGATATCGGACATACTTCAGCCGGGGTAAAACACTGCGGTGCGAACCGACAAGAAACGTTCCCATCATTCACACTGATTCACTTATCGTATCCGGAACCGATGTTCCTCTCTCCAACACTGATTACCAGAAAATCGAAACGTCTATTTCCACATCCGCAAGAACCCTGAATATTGAAATAGCCAACAATGCTGTGGGAACCAATGCAAACTTCCTTGTAGACGTCGATCGAAACGGTTTTCTGACTGATAATGAATGGTTGATTAAAGATCAGCCCATTAATAGTCCACAGCTTACACTGGCTTTACCAAACGATTTAAAAAGCGGCCCTATATTTATTCGTCTCGCATTGGCCAGCAGTTATTCCTTGAGTTCTGAGTGCGGTCATACAAGGGAAGGCCAAATTATCGATTTGGTCATTCATATTGAAGACATACCACAGACATACTCGGCAGATTTTTCACATTCGATAAGTACCGGAAACACTGTAACTTTTTTCCACAACCTACAGACCCCGCCAAACACCGGCGTAGAAGACATCAATCACTGGTGGGAATTTGGTGATGGCAAGACTTCGCACAAAGCAAACCCCACCTACAACTATGGGTCTGCCGGAGCCTTTACGGTTCGTCACGCTGTCTACAAAGATAATATCAAAGTCAGCGAGCGGACTAAGTCCGTCAATGCTGGCTTGACAACACCCACACCACCATCCTCAGGTTCAGGAGGCGGCGGAGGTGGTTCTGCAGCGTCACTGCTGGTTTTGTTGATTGGGGTGGTGTTGGTGAGAAGAAGAAAAGCCAGTGATTAACGTCAAAATAGCAAACATCATTCCGTATTCATCCTCACGCCTATCTTGCTCAGGAACCCAACTTACATCGAAAAATATGCACGCAACCCCGTGAGCAACACGGCACTTATTGCACTAATACCACAAACAACCAAGAATACCTGTCAATGGATCGTCACTTCTTTGGAAAGGGAAACCGTATGACTGCCCTGCTCGTATTTGTTGGTATCGCTGTTCTTGTACTTCTTTATGCTATTTCCATATACAACCGACTTGTTACCCTGCGCAATCAGTTCAAAAACAGCTTTGCGCAGATTGAAGTTCAGCTTAAACGCCGATATGACCTTATCCCTAACCTTGTGGAAACCGTTAAGGGATACATGGAGCATGAAAAAGAAACCTATGAACGGGTTATCCAGGCGAGGAACCAGGCGATTTCAGGTTTAAAAACCGCGAGTGAACATCCTGAAAGTGCCGATGCTATTAGCCAGCTTGCAATGGCGGAATCCCAGCTTCAAGGTGCGCTGGGCAGGCTCAGTGTGGTGGTTGAAGCCTACCCGGAACTGAAGGCCAACGAGACAATGGAAAACCTGCAGGAAGAGCTGACCAGTACAGAAAACAGGGTTTCATTTGCCCGTCAGGCATTCAATGATTCAGTCACAACTTACAACACATACAAGCAAACCTTTCCGCCGGTATTTTTTTCCAACATGTTTAATTTCACTGATGGAAAGCTGCTGGAATTCGCTGACAGTGAAGCCATTCAGGAAGCGCCCAAGGTCACTTTCTGATGAATTTTTTCGCCCATCAGGAAAAAGCCCGCAAAAGAACCGGGTTACTGGTCATGCTGTTCTTTCTTGCAGTGGTTGCTATCAGTGTCATTTTGAGCCTAATCGTCGGAGCAGTATCACTACACTACTCCGAAAACTACGTTGATGAAGCGCAACTGCTTCAGTACAGCTTATTATGTTTTGCCGGCGTTTCACTGGTTGTATTTTGTGCAATGCTGATCCGCCTTAGTGAGCTCGCCAGAAGTGGTGGCACCGCAATCGCAACAAAACTTGGCGGGAGGCTGGTATCTTCAAACAGTCAGGATCCAAAACAACGTCAGTTACTCAATGTTGTCGAAGAAATGGCAATTGCATCAGGAATGCCTGTTCCGCCCGTATACCTGCTGGAAAATGAACCGGGTATCAATGCGTTCGCAGCGGGGATGGGTGTAGATGACGCAGTTGTTGGAATCACACAGGGTGCGCTCGATGCCTTCAACAGGGATGAACTCCAGGGTGTAATAGCCCATGAGTTCAGCCATATATTAAACGGTGACATGCGCATTAATACGCGTTTGATGGCGTATTTATTTGGCATCATGTTCCTAGGGCAGATAGGTGCCTTTGTTCTTGAGATGTCCTCCTCCAGTTCACGCCGTTCCAGATCTTCTGATTCCAAAGGGGCGGCGGCGATTATGCTTATTGGACTGGCATTCTTAATAGTTGGCTGGATAGGCACATTCTTCGGTTCCATGATAAAGGCCGCCATTTCCCGGCAGAGAGAATTTCTGGCCGATGCCAGCGCCGTGCAGTTCACCCGTAACGACCAAGGCATTCTGGGGGCGTTACTCAAAATTGGAGCCAGCGCATCCAAGTCCCTGTTGTATTCAAACTCCGCCAAAGAAGCCAGCCATATGATGTTTGGTCAGTGTCAGGCCGTTGGCCTAAACAACTTGTTTGCCACGCATCCCCCTTTGGAAGCTAGAATTCGGCGAATTCAACCGGGCAGGGATGGGACATTTGGTGCAGGGACTGCACATGCAAACCATTCAACGGTTTCATCCTTTGGTGGAGCAACGCGGTCATTTGCAGGCAGCAGCTATGTACCTCTGGATTCGGTTATTGAAGGGGCAATGCCCCCAACACAGATAGGTACGTATGGCGAACGTGTAATTTCCCAAATCCCTATTGAACTGGCTGCGCTTGCCCGTGACCCATTCAGCGCCAGGTTTATCCCTATCCTGCTCATCTTTGACGGCAGTGAAGCACAACGCGAAATTATTACGGAATACCTTGGTTCGGCAGCACAGGAAAAAAAGAATAGCTGGCTCGACTTTGCAGTGCCCCCTCAAACCCGGTTGGCACTGCTTGAGTTGGCGACGCCTGCTCTAAAATCACTCAGCGACACCCAGAAAAACCAATTACTTGATGTTCTGGAAACCCTTTCCCGTAGCGACAATCGTTATTCACTTGCGGAGTGGAGTGTTATCAGCCTGACCGAGAAATTGCTTTGGTCATTCCCGCTTTACACAAAGCAAAATAAGACCCTTCGCGACATCCAAGACAGCGCAACGTGGGTATTGAATCAACTGGCTCGAGTTTGCCACTCTGATGACAACAATGCGGAACTGGCTTTTTCACGGGCGAAGGCACATCTTGATATTGGGGAAGCAAAGCTTCTCAACCAAAAAGAAGACTGGAATTCGACTAAAGCTGCACTTCAGCAAATGGTGCAACTTAAACCTTTGCATAAGGAACGTTTTCTTGAGGCCTGCCGATATGCTATTGAGAGTGATGGGAAAATATCAGTTGATGAAGCAGAGCTATATCGGGTTATTGCTTGCTTTCTCGAAGTACCGATTTCGCCATTACTCCCGGATGACAAACTTTAGGTAGGTACTGGATTCTGGGCGATCTAACCTACGCAGCAGCCAAACTCATCGTGTTGCTGCCCTCATCAAACTTAACAAGTGGCTACCGCAATTAAAACAGGCAGTCAGTTGTTGATGATGTTCATATAAAAATCATGTTGTTCAATATGATTTTTCTTTCATACTGCGATATCTCATATTGAAATGAATCATTTTCAAACACTATCTTTTCCAAAGTCCTCTGTTAAAACTGACATCTGGTGTGACATTTACTTCCTCACAGATGCAACTTATTACATAGTGTCGTTTAACTACGATCGGCGGTAGCGTGTCCGAAATCAAAACCTAATGAACACAAGCACATTAAAACATCCAATATTAAGCATCATTGCTCCTCTGTGACACAGTGTACACATTATTGCCTATATAGTTGCGGTGCGTGGAATTATGACTGTGCTCCTCACACCTATTATATCTACATTTATGAACAGCTATTTAGTTGAGATTAGTAGATTAAAGCACACTAAAGTTTGTGCTATTTATGATAACAGAAAGCGATTTACCCCTAAATCGGTTAAAAGTGACTGTGTTAATTTTGCATGTTAAAAAGAACGATGATTATTAATGCCACAGTAATTTTGTTGTCAATTTGCTCCATCATCTGCATGTTAGGTGACTTTTATTACACTAATAAGTACCTTTCCAACCTTTACAATCCTTGTTTCAATACTTATCTCAGAAAGTCTATTCCATATATTACTTTTGGTTTACCATTTTAATGATTGTTATTTATTACCATTGATTTTGTCTGCAAATAATATCCTAAAATTTATTGGGTAACACGTGCAGCCATAGAAACACAAGAAATATTAAAAATTATCCTTTAACTGCTTTAAAGTTCACTGAAATACAATCGTACAGGACATTTCAGCTAAACGAGCGATAAGTTTAGTAATTTTCCTTGATAGATTGCGACTCATTCTTACGAATGTAAAAAATTTCGTTTGACTTCGATAATGGTTTATATTTCTTAGATAATTAGGAATTCATAGCTACAAAGTTAATCTAACAATTCTCAGCCATATAAAGTATCATTATTTATAAATTAATATTGATATAATCGAAAATCAAACTTTTTATCAGTACTTTCCCTTTTTGAGTTGTTTATGAAAATAGCGCATTCTCTGATTTTATATACACTTCTTTCATTTAGCTCCAACGCGAATGAAGTTACCCTTGAGAGTAGTAATTTAACTAAACATTTCTACGCCTGTATTGAGCCAATAAATAGTGTTTGCATCAAAAATATAGTATTTGATGAAGGGAAGACATTTGTGATTTTTTCTTATGATAATACCAACGACGAAAATGATTGGGTTAAAGCCGAATGGACTGGTGCTATTCTAAATCAATTAGATGTGCTTCTTTTAATACTGAACCCGAAAGCTGACTTAATTACATCTAAAAGAATTGAGCATCCAACACTAAATTTAAATGGATATAAACAGGAAGATATAATTGTAGGAATAGAAGCAATTATAAACAATAAACGCTACGTTGGATTTAGTGAATTCATTGGTTTTGAAATACCAGAAATTAAAAATAGCGTCTCAGAGAAAAAACTTAGTGTCATTCAATACTACAAACATGTTAAACACCTAAAGAATCTAGTAAACGATAGTAAGCTTAACAGAGAAAACAGAGATATGGACATCTTTAGAAATTGATAAAAAATATTTTCATCAGTGCGCTACTGTTCAATTCAGCGTGAACAAGATAACCTACCCAAAGGCCTTCAGCCTGCGCCTGTATTCACCCAGCAAAATATTTTCTAAGTTTTTCTGTGTGGCCTGTCTTCGTAGGGTGTTCAGACCTATACTATGTCTCGAACTTGCTCAAGTGACTCGTACAAACAGCTACTTCTTGAGCCATTCGCAATGCTGGTAGTTTCAGTCAACCTTAACTCCTCAACATTATATTCGGTTATATATCGGTTATATTATTCCAATTTTTAAGCTGTTCACATCATTAAGTCAATTAAGTGCTCGCTCATGTATCTACTATCACTGATGCGCTACAAGATAGAACTAGAAAATTCAAATAACACGTTTGGTGTAAATTTAAATGATGATAAAACCTCAGACAATATATCTTCGTTATCACACAATGTTAGTTGAATTATAATAGACAATTGCACATTACATTAGTACAGTTGAACCAATAATTGAAAGGTTATTAATTTAATATGAACATCAAAAGCTATTATCTTTTGATAATTGTCCTGCTAGCACAAATACCAAATGGTTACCCTAGTCAAGTTAGTACTGAATCATCTCTGATTCAAGATATCGCTGAGTTGACTGAGTTAGCGGATGACGGTGATAGCTATGCTCAATTTGAACTTGGATTATTATACTTGCATAACCCACATCTTGATAACTCACAAAAAAAAGCATTTGACTGGATTAAAAAGTCATCAAATGCGAACATAACAATATCAGAGACTCAGCTGGGAATTTTTTATGAAGAAGGTATCGGTACAGTAAAAAACATCGAGTTAGCTCTAAAGTATTATACAAATGCTGCAAATAAAGGTAATTCAATAGCTCAAAATAGACTAGGCGGTCTGTATTTCCAAGGTCGCAGCATAGAGAAAAACCTCGACAAGTCATTCTATTGGTTTAAACAAGCTCATGAGAACGGGAGTATATACGGCTCTGAGAATCTCGCCATGTCTTATGACTATGGTTTTGGAACTAAGGAAGACAAAGAAAAAGCAATCTACCTATATAAGATTGCGTCAGACCAGGGTCTTATTAAGTCAATGGTAAGACTAGGTGATTTTCATTTGGAAGGTTGGGGTACGGACAAAAATTTAACAAAAGGCACGGAGATGTATTATCGAGCATCAAACTTAGGTAGTGCTCTAGCCTCATTTAAGCTTGCTGTTATGCACCGTGAAGGAATATTAAAAAATAAAGATACCACAGAATATATAAGGCTCCTTAAAAAATCGGCAATGCTTGGTTTTTCAGAAGCTCAATATGAATTAGCAACATATTATTTTCTAAAAAATCATCATAAAAAGTCTGTACCTAACGCAATACATTGGTATAAATTAGCAGCAAATCAGGGGCACGGATATTCCGCTTATTCACTCTCCTTAATTTTATTAAACCAAGGGGAGACTGAACAAGGGCTAGAATACATGAAAAAATCTGAAAGAAACGGCATCAATAAGGCAAAGTGTTTTAATCAGCATATCAAGGAAAAGGACATATCGCAGTCTGAAATAAATATCAAAGACATTGAATTGATACTTAAAGAGTGTAACAGTGAAAAGGAATAACATATAAATGAATTAGAGTTAATTAAATGATTAATATATTGTTTTTTACCCTTTTTTCCGGTATTCAAGCAGCAGATATACAATCTATGGTTTGTGAACCGGAAAATCTGACATATTATTACGAACAAATTGAATCAAAAACTGAAAGTAATGAGATTGAGGCCTATTATATGTATTCTGAATTTGTCAAGTGCTTATATAATTCTCAGGATGTAAATCAACTCGAGAAAATATTAACTTCCAAAACTGCAGATGATGAATTTTCGCTTACAATGCAAATTCAGATTATTAAAAGAATCAGGAATATTGATAATAATATCGTTCGCGTTAATGGCATCAACTTTGAAGATTTCATATTAACAAACTCAAGCAATAGTAAGATTGTGACTTCAGCAAGTATTTTAGCCTTGTCTACATTTAAAACTGAACGATCAATGGAATTCTTAAAAAATGTTATAACATCAGAGAGTTATGGCGAGTCAAATAAAGAGATTGAAATTATATCCCTATATAGAATTGACTACAAATTAGCAAATGAATTCCTATCCAATGATGCAAAAACACACATTTCTGGTAGACTTTGTTATATATCCAAAAAATATGATTCGATGATAGTTTGTCGAGAGTAAATGATAAAAGCGAATTTTCACTAATATGCCAACATAGTCGAACTCTTGGCAGGTGATAGCCACAAAAATGTCAATGTCCTTAGTAACAGTCCTTGCAGCGAAAGATCGAATAATAGGTTTAGTAATTGCGGTTTGATTACTTACAACCCATTTCTTCAGATAGAAAAAATTTCATTTAACATCGGTGCCATATTTTATTTCTTACAAGTGTTTAATTCTGTCTATTAAAACAGATTCGTCAACCTTCCAATTTTTATGCATAGATAGCTGAATAATATAGAGACCTATTTTTATAGAAGTGAGTATTGAAGTTATTTGTACTCTCTAATTCATTAAAATCACAGAAATACTAGACTATGTTAATAGAATCAATTGGAATGAAAAGATCTTTTCTTCTTTTATTACTGTTTATACCTTTCAGATTCTGTCACGGACAAAATGTCAAGAACATTGAGGTGAAATATCTGAATGACAATTACAGCTGCAATATTATAGTCGACTCAAATATACCTTGCTACGTCAATACCACTTATTTTGAAGAGTATGAGTTACACTTATCTAACTGGTTATATAATAGCGAATCCGCAACATATGAAACAGCCAAAGAATGGTTAAAGGTTCTTTTATTAATGCAAAACCCTATTGCTTTAGATATTGCAATGAAAAATAAAAATGAGAAAAATGAAATCGTTCTACCAATAACTGAGTTTGACACAAGAAATATAGTAATTGGTTTGCAATCTAATATCAACAATGATAATTACTCGGGGTTTTCCAGAGTAAAACTGTACAATGTAGAATATAAGATAATCATAAATTTAGAAAAAACCAATTTATCGCCGTTAGAAAAACTAACGTCTCTTTGCAACATAATTTTGAATAAATATAGTTTACTGGAAATGGATGATATAAATTTAGTCTGTAACTTCAGAAACACAAAAAACTGAAATATACAATATTCCAACAGAGCTCATAGGAGTTATTAATGGTGATTAAATAGCTTTAAATGAGCATTTTGACAAAGAAGAACTTCAACATTTTATATTATTTTTAAAGCTATACTTGAAGAGAGTTTTATCGCAACCGGGGAGACACAGTACAAACACTTCATCTATGCTGACGGAAAACTGATCGCGCTCAACACCCAAACCAAAGACAGCGAAGACAAACTGCTGACCAAGCAAATCCGTTATCTGCACTATGGTGCCCTTAACTCTGCAGACATGATTACAGATGGTTACGGCAATATTGTTGAACGCCGCAGTTACGACGTGTGGGGTAAAGAGCGCACGGTTATCTGGAACAACTCCGCCAGCGGTGCTAGCCACCATCACCAACCGTGGTTATACGGCCACGACAAGATTGAGGAAGTTAGCCTGGTACATATGAATGGCCGCGTTTATTACCAGGCGATAGGCCGGTTTATTAGTGCAGATCCGTTAGTTCAAGCTCCTTTCGTTACCAATAGCTTTAACCGGTATGCCTATGTTTAGAATAATCCACTCAAGTACGTTGACCCTAGAGGATTTGAGATAAATCAGAAATGGCAAGACACAATCAACCCCTCGGATAAACAGCAAGGCTTTGATTACAACGATGACAAATACGATTGGGGTAGTGGTCGAAGAAATGACAACGGGACTACTCACCACAGAAAAGCCGATGATTTGTATGAAACAGGCAGTTGGTTAGATGGAGATCTTTGGACCAATGATAGGGTTGGTTCAACTCGAGAAGAAATCTATTGGGGATTAGGATTAAATACAGTAGTCCCTCAAGGAGAGATGATTAGTGCACTCCATGAAAAATATTTGATGTAAACGGTAAACTCAAGATAGGTGTTAGTGCTAAAGATATACTACGATTTCAAAATGCCCTCGTCTCGGGAGCAAAGATTACTGGGAATAAAGCGGAGGGTTGTGAATTGGCCGTAAGCGTTGTCACAGGAATTGACATTGATGGTATAAAGTCCATTAGAGATATCAATTGGGATGATTTATCAGAGGCCTCTGCGGCACTATCCATTGCAAGTAAAATGGTTGGGAACAATAGATTAGCGGCAATAGCAGGAAGCACTTCACTGTTTACTTCTTTAGTCAGTTCATCTCTAGATAATTATAATGATAAGAAGAATGGTACTCTGACTTCAGAAAGTTTTGCAGATGTAACAAGTACTTTCGTTACCGAGCTAGTAACAAAAAGACTACCAAGTGATAAAATTGGAATCGGTGCCAAAATAGTGATTAATTCTATTAATCTCGGAATCGATCTCTCGAGTGATTAACGACTAAAACAGGATTAAATAAATGCGAAACCTCATAATTGGACTTTCACTCCTTTTTTTAACTGTGAAATGGGTTTCCATATTTGATACCAATATTATTCCAATCGATAGAGATGACTTTGTTCCTTTACAAATAACATCTTCCATCATTTTGTCAATATTGTTTTTTTTATTGTTTAGAAAATCTGAGATTCATATCCTCTCACAAATGAAAGGAGAGCCTGTTTCGAATGATCATTACACTGCGCCAATAGTAGAAACAAAAACAATCTATTTTATTTTAATTACATTTTTTGGCAGTTACCCACCTTTATTAATGGTGAATTCACTATCAAATGAAATCACAGAAGAGACTTTAAAATATGATATAGAAAGAAAAAAATTTCATAAAAAAGATAGTATCGAAGATGGTATTGAATACGACGTTAAAATAGGAATACTAGGTATAAAGTTTATAGAGACAAATTAACATCTTACAGTAAACCCCAATAATATAATCATATTCGATATAGTAGAATATAATTCTCAATAGAATATCAACCCTCCTGAAAAAACTTCGCTAATAACGGCGACAAAAAACACCTGGTATTTTGCCTCAACCCTCGCATTCTTAGCCGGTGAAATATCATGCAATGAATGGAAAGTGTCCACTTCCCTATTCAGAGACAGTCTAAACTGGAGTTTTCTGTCTTTTAATTGCAGGGGAACACCATGAAAAAGCTACGGTTCACCGAAACTCAGATAGTTGCCATCCTCAAAGAGGCCGATGCGGGCATGAAATCCGTTGATTTTTTACAGTGAATGGTAACACGCATGCAAAATTCAAGGAAATATTCACAGAGAAATTAAATTGGATTCTATCACAAAAATATATGCGTACCTGTTACGTACGGCATTAAAGTTAAAACTAACACAACCAGAATTTTTGGTTTTTTACAGTATGTCTGGCGCAGTAATGCTGTATTTATTGGCATTTGCGCTTATTATAGGCTTCGATATACAGAGCATCCTTAATAAATTATCGTCATTAGAATTGATAATTATATTTACGACCTTAGACTTTTTCGTATACAAGGTTTTCATTAATAACAACAAAAACCTAAGAAAATATAAGAGTGTCAACTACCAATTCAGTTTAAGATTTCGAATTGCAATTATGTTTTGGTTTATTTTTTCACCTATATCTTTTGTGTCCTCACTTTATTTTATTTATTTAGTTCAAGTCTGACTTTAAAATGATAAGCACCGTAATGAAATAATTCAGTGACTTATGCATATAATTAAATACATTGTCACACGTTAATTCACCTTTCATCATGAGGACCACTTCATTGTGGCCCGCACTTATAGTTACACCGTAACTCACTCAAAATTCCCAATCACCCGCTGTTCTCCACCGTGAATCAGTGTCTTACCCATCGCGATAACACTGCTTAGTGTGTAGTCTTCGTTGAAGATACAAACATCAGCATCACTTCCTACCGAGATCTCACCTTTTTTGATACCCACCGATTTCGCTACGTTAGCGGTCATCATCCCCAGGGCAATTTCTGGTGACACTCCCCTTTCAATTAATTCCGGCAGCAGCATAGCATTAGCATTTACCGGGGCAGCGGTGATCGCCACCATGTTGCCACCTTCGTCAAACTTAGGCAGGCTGCCGTTACCATCAGAGCTGACGGTCAGGTGTTTTGGATCTACGCCGGATTCCAGAGCTGCGATGACCGCTTCGGCAGGCTCACCAAATGCACAGCTTCCGCCTGACGTGATATCGATATGTGCGCCGGCTTTTGCGAAGTTAATGGCATCAGCAAACAGAGTTTTGTTACGTGCAACGTGTGTCGGTGAGAAATGGTGGCGTGGTATGCCTCGTGCAATGATTTCTTCAACTTGCTCTAGCGGGTTCGGCAGGTCGCCCATATGCATGTGCAGAATCCCCTTCTTACCTGCAAGCATGCCGCCCATTCGAACATCAGAGATAACACGCATCAGCTCGTCTGTTGTAGGGAAAGATCCGCGGTGGTCAGCAATGGCCATTTTCACACCCACAACCGGGTTCACAAAAATCAGGTCATCCCGGATGCTGCCGGTAATCGTTACTGTAGGAACCTGGTAAGAGCCGGTGTGGAAGAAAGTAGTAATCCCTTCGTCGCGTAACCCCATCGCTTTGGCATACAGGTCGCGAGGGGAACGTGTTGTGCCGTCGGTACCCAATACACCTACTACAGTTGTCAGACCCGCCTGAATCAGGCTGGAGAACTTCACGGAAGGTGTGCGCGTAGACAGCCCGCCTTCACCGCCTCCACCGGTCAGGTGCACGTGCTGGTCAATCAATCCTGGGGTAACGATTTTGCCATTCGCATCTATCGTTTCACATTCCACCAGCATTGGGGCGGACAGATCTTTGCCAATCGCAACGATTTTGTTGCCCGCAATCAGTATGTCTTTTTTGCCTAGGGCTTCAGGGGCGTACAGGTAACCATTTTTAATCAGGGTAAACATCGCAGTTCTCTTTTTATTGTTAGATTGTCAGCTCAGGTACAGGTTTTTCAGTTGCCGCTGGTTGAGGCAGCGTTTGCTTAAAGTTGTCAACCCAGGTTTGTGGTGTGAAGTACCAGTCCACACAGGCTCGGGCCAGAATACCCAGCGAATCGATGCACTGCTGGGGACATTCAGTTATCAGGTGATCCAGGGCTACGGGGATTTCAGTGCAGCCCATAATGACGGCGTCCGCTCCACACTCAATCAGAGAATTAAATGCAGCTTCCAGGCATTCCCTTCCTTCAGCAAGGTTTCCGGCCTTCACCGCATAAATTCCATGCATGACCTTCTGCTGGGTTTCAGCATCCGGGGTGATGCAATCAACTCCGTGTACTGCCAACGCTTTTGGATACAAGCCGGCTTTTACTGTCGCATCCGTTGCCAGCAGTCCGACTTTACGAAACCCGCGCTGGTGAATGTTGTCAGTCACGCTTTCTATGATGCTGATGGAATCAATTTTGGCTTCCGCTTTCAAACGGTCATACCAAAAGTGTGCGGTGTTGCATGGGATGACAAAGAGGCTGGCTCCGCCGTTTTCCAAATCACGTAAGCAGCTGAGTAGTTTGGGGAAAGGGTCATTCCCCTGTTGCATGATAGCAGCGGTTCTGTCCGGAATTTGCGGAACATTGGAGACCATCATGGGTACATGGTCTTGATCTGATTTTGCGGTTGTCAGCTCAATAACCTTGGTCATGAAAGTCACTGTTGCCAATGGCCCCATCCCACCTAACACGCCTAATTTCTTTAAGTTTTGTTGCAGCATATCGTTATTTCCTTTGCCACGTTTCTGGCCCTTTCCATAACGAAAAATCTAATGACACGGCACACATTTATGAAATGCCGAAATCGGCAAGATGATGCAAAAAATGCATAATGTGAATCACTGAGAAAAAGACATCGGTCACATCCCAAAACCGATTTAACCGGCTGAAAACACTTTTGCATGAATATAGAAACAAAATGGCTCTATGATTTTCTAACACTTGCCGAATTGCGTAACTTTTCACAGGCTGCAGAACTTCGAAATGTTACCCAACCGGCATTCAGTCGCCGGATAAAAAGCTTGGAAAATGCACTAAATGCTGAACTGGTTGACCGCACTAAAACCCCAGTTGAACTGACCCCCAGCGGTAAGCAATTCCGGATAACCGCCCGTTCTATCATCAGCCAGTTCGATGAAGAAATCAGCCGTCTTGCGGGGCTTTCAATGCTGGGAGGGCAAGCAGTGCGAATAGCTGCGCCCCACTCTGTCGCAACTAACCTTTTGCCGGATTTCCACCCGGTGATTGAAGGCAAAGTACCTTTAGCTGCACTGAATATCGAAGCCGTAGATGTCGACGATGCGGTTGAAGCCTTGCAACAGGGCCGTTGCGATATGCTTATTGCGTTTAGGGAAGAACGCCTTTTGTTGCCGCCCTATCAACATGTCCACCTTGGGCGCAGCTATCTTGATTTGGTAACAGCAAATACCCCAGCAGGGGAACCACTGTTCAACGCGCAAAGCAAAAACCTGCCTTGGCTTTCTTACTCTGCGGGGAGCTATATGGGTCGGGCAGTCGAGCCAGTGAGGAAATCTCTTCCGCTGCAAACGACCTTCTCTTCCTCGATGTCTGATTTGCTTAAGGTAATGGTTCTTCGAGGCACCGGTGTGGGTTGGCTTCCTCGTTACGCTATCGGTCATGAAATTTCATCAGGCAGGCTGAGTGTTATTGAACAATCAGACTTTTCAATCCCAATCGACATCTACGCCTATCGATATGAGTCCAGGTTGCCACCCGCTGGCGAAAAAGTCTGGCAGGCGCTTTCAGCAGAAAAGCTCCCAACGCTGGATGTCATTTATCCACTACCGGGGTGAACGTATGTTTACCCTCAACCGACAGCCAAAAACAATTGAACTCTAACCGTTTGGGATACTGACGTTCAATTCTGCTCTCTTTAGTGACCAAGCCTATTGCTTTACATTGCCGTCACACAGAGGCTTATCACTTTCAACAGGCAAGTCCCCCATAGGAAAGCTGTCATCCGGGATAAAATATTGTTTTGACGTCGAAGTAATGATCCACCTCTCGGAATACAAAACTCACTTTGATAAATGTTATCGCATTGTTATGTTTGATATTACACATTAACAAAAATGCGCTGATTATTTATGCCATCAACGGATGATGATATTTGGGGAGGATCCCCATTTGTAAAATTTGATAACGTTCAAAAGAGTTATGATGGGGAGTCTCTGGTCGTTAAAGGGTTCAACCTTGATATTGACCAGGGCGAGTTCATCACTCTCCTCGGGCCATCGGGATCAGGGAAGTCCACTGTACTGATGATGATGGCAGGGTTTGAACACCCCACCCATGGCGAAATCATTCTTAAAGGGCAACCTATCAGCCAACTTCCCCCGCATAAACGCGGTATTGGGCTGGTTTTCCAGAACTATGCCCTCTTCCCCCACATGACCGTTGCTGAGAACCTCGCCTTCCCTCTCCAAGTCCGCAATATGCCCAAATCTGACATCGAGTCCAAAGTTAAGCGAGCATTGGACATGGTTCGGCTTGGTGAGTTTGGGGACAGGCGTCCGGCACAGCTTTCCGGTGGCCAGCAGCAGCGCGTCGCCGTTGCCCGTGCGTTGGTTTTCGAACCGGAACTGGTCTTGATGGATGAACCCCTGGGAGCACTGGACAAAAACCTTCGTGAAGAAATGCAATACGAGATTAAACACATCCACGAAGATCTCGGTGTCACCATGATTTACGTAACCCATGACCAGTCAGAAGCTCTGACCATGTCAGACCGAATCGCTGTGTTCAATGACGGCATCGTACAGCAACTTGCCTCCCCTGAAGAACTTTACGAGCGGCCAGCCAATGCCTTTGTGGCCCAGTTTATCGGTGAAAATAACCGTCTTTGCGGCAAGGTAACCCATCTCAACGGGGAGCATTGCCAGGTCACTATGCCCAACGGGCAAATCATACTTGCCAATCCGGTCGCTGTAGCCGGGCAAGGTGATAACTCCACACTTTCCCTGCGCCCAGAGCGGGTCATGATTGAGCCGGAACAGGACAGCCTTCCAAACATCTTCGAAGCCGAGGTTAAAGAGGTCATCTATCTCGGGGATCACCTCCGGACGCGTGTCGAAGTCTGTGAAAACAGCGATTTTATTATTAAAACCCCGAACGCAGTGGGGCATCCGTCACTCAAACGTGGCGAAAAGGTCAAAGTTGGCTGGTCCTGGGAGGACTGCAGAGCTTTGGATCCGTCTTAAACCCTCAGCACGATTGGATGTGCTTTTCATTTGAAATGGAGAAGGTTATGAAAAAACTCGCGTTAAGCGTCATGGTAACAGTCGGCCTTGGCATGGGTGCCGCGACAGCAAACGCAGAGGACACACTCAATGTGGTCTCCTGGGGCGGCGCATACACAGCCAGCCAGCAAAAAGCCTATCACGAACCGTGGACCGCCAAGACCGGTACCAAGATTGTCAACATTGATAAATCTTCCAATGCCCTTTCCGGCCTTCGCGCCCAGGTTGAATCCGGCAACATCACCTGGGATCTGGTCGATATGCTGCCTTCAGACGCTATCGTTGCCTGCGATGAAGGACTGATTGAGCCACTTGATCACAATACGCTCCTTGCCAAGGCTCCGGATGGCACACCGGCAACTGGAGACTTTGTCCCCGGAGCGCTGACCGAATGCTTCGTTGCTTCCATCGTTTATTCCAACATTGTCGCATTTAACAAAGATATGTTTGATGGCAAGGCTCCAAGCGCGATCAAAGACGTCTTTGACCTGAAGAATTTCCCTGGTAAGCGGGCCTTGCAGAAAAAACCAATCAATAACCTGGAGTGGGCGCTGATTGCTGACGGCGTACCAGCAGGCGATGTCTATGACGTCCTCGCCACCGAGGAAGGTGTGAAGCGGGCATTTGCCAAACTGGATACGATCAAAGATCAGGTGATCTGGTGGGAAGAAGGCGCACAGCCACCACAACTTCTTGCTGACAAGGAAGTGGCCTTCGCCTCTGCATATAACGGCCGTATCTTTAACGCTGCCGTGAACGAGAACCAGCCATTCGACATCATCTGGGACGGTCAGGTGTTTGAACTGGACGGTTGGGTGGTCCCTAAAGGCAAACTGGGCAAAGTTAAGGATTACCTGAAGTTTGCCACAGACTCCCAGCGTCTCGCTGACCAGGCGAAATACATCTCTTACGGTCCAACCCGTAACTCCTCAGCCCCAATGGTTTCTACACATGCCGAAACCGGCATTGATATGAAGCCACATATGCCGACTTACGCACCTAATTTCGCTACGGCAGTGCCGAAAGACGATGAGTTCTGGGCGGACAATGGCGATGAATTGGCCCAGCGTTTCAACGCTTGGCTGGCTCAATAACCCCTAAAGCAGGCGCTGGCGTACAGCGCCTGCACCGATAATTCAAGGAATGCAGATGTCAGGGAGTTTTCTGTGCCGCTAGTCAACAATAACGAGACACCGGTTTTAACAACCGCCGATGGCGTCCCGTTGAAAATCAGTCAACAACGTTCAATCCGGCGACAGAAAATCCGTGCATTCCTTCTGGTTGCCCCTCTTTTGGTGTTTCTGCTCATTGCCTTTGTTTTCCCCATCTTCGACATGTTGGAGCGAAGCGTAGAAAACCAGGTGGTACCTGAGCAGTTACCTTTAACAACAAAAGCCCTTGAGAGATGGGAGGGCAATGGTCTCCCGGACGAAGACGTTTTCGCCGCTTTGGTATCAGACTTGCGGACAGGCGCAGAAGCCCGCACCATCGGCAAAGTGGCATCCCGCCTGAACTATGAAAAATCAGGGATGCGCTCACTGATAATGAAATCAGCCCGCAAAGCCAAACGCTTAAAAGGTGATGGCCCCTTCCGGGATACGGTAATCAAAATTGACAAACGCTGGGCGGATATCAGTATCTGGAAGCTTATCCAGCGCGAATCCGGCAACTACACGTTTTCCTATTACCTCAACGCCGTTGACATGAAATTCGATGATGACGGTAACATCGTGGACCAGCCAGAACACCTGCAAATCTATAAATCACTGTTCTGGCGTACGCTTTATATGAGCGTTGCAATCACGTTCCTCTGCCTGCTTCTGGGCTATCCGGTCGCTTATTTACTGGCAAACCTGCCTATGCGCACCGCCAATATGCTGATGATTCTGGTTTTGCTGCCGTTCTGGACTTCCTTACTGGTACGTACTGCGACATGGATTGCGATATTACAGCAGCAAGGTGTTCTCAATGACATTATGGTAGGTATCGGGCTTTTACAGGACGATAACCGGGCCCAGATGATTTACAACCAGACTGGTACCCTGGTTGCCATGACCCACATACTGCTGCCCTTTATGATACTTCCACTCTATTCGGTGATGAAAACCATATCTCCCAGTTATGTCCGGGCGGCAAGGTCTATGGGAGCAACACCGTTTACCGCGTTTCGCAGGGTATATTTCCCACTGACGTTGCCCGGTATCGGAGCAGGTTCAATTCTGGTTTTTATCCTGTCTATCGGCTACTACATTACTCCGGCACTGGTCGGGGGACAGACGGGTACCTTCATCACCAACTTTATTGCTTACCACATGCAGACCTCCCTCAACTGGGGGCTGGCGGCTGCCATTGCTTCGATTCTTCTGATTGTCGTGGTCGTGTTCTATTGGGTATACAACCGCCTTATCGGTGTCGATAACGTGAAACTGGGCTAATGGCAAAGGAGGAATAAAAAATGGCTTTACCCGAAAGTGCCACCACCTCAGAACGTATATGGCACTATGTGTTCAGGATTATCTGTACCTGCATTTGTATCTTTCTTGTAGGGCCGTTGCTGGTGATCATTCCGCTCAGTTTTAATGCAGAGCCTTACTTCACCTTTACACCAGAAATGCTGAGTTTCGATCCGGCCGGATATTCACTGCGTTGGTATGAGGACTTCTTTACCTCAGACGCCTGGCAGGCATCCATTAAGAACAGCATTATCGTCGCCATAGCCAGTACCGTGTTGGCAACAACCCTCGGCACCATTGCAGCACTGGGACTTTCAAGCCGGTATATGCCGTACAAAGACATCATCATGGCAATTATGATCTCCCCGATGATCGTCCCTCTTATCATCTCAGCCGCCGCGATGTTTTTCTTTTTCTCACGTTTTCAACTTACCCAAACTTATCTCGGGGTGATCCTGGCACATACGGCGCTGGGTATTCCGTTTGTGGTGATAACCGTTACAGCGACACTCAGTGGCTTTGACCACTCCCTGACCCGGGCAGCATCCAGCCTTGGAGCCGGGCCGGTATATACATTCTTTAAAGTTACCCTTCCACTTGTCACACCCGGCGTAATTTCCGGGGCACTGTTTGCCTTTATCACCTCTTTTGATGAAGTGGTTGTGGTGCTGTTTATCGCCGGGCCTCAGCAAACGACCATGCCGATACAGATGTGGTCAGGCATACGGGAAGAAATCAGCCCGACAATACTCGCCGCTGCGACATTGCTGGTTTTGGTGTCCATATCACTGCTGACAACATTGGAGTTGTTGAGAAGACGGACCGAACGGTTGAGGGGCATTACGCCATCATGAACAAAAAAGCGAATCCGGCTGGATTCGCTTTTTTCTTTGAGAATGGAATTACCAAGGAAGGTAATCAAGCCAGTGGGGGTTCTGATCAATCAGCAGCTTGACCGCCATAACCATAGACATGGTAACAACCATTGGACGAATAAGCCCCCGGCCTTTTGTCACTACCACTTTCGCCCCCATACGGCCTCCCAGGAAGCCACCGGCTGCCATCACCAGGCCAATCTCCCAAACCGGTAACCCGGCAAAAATGAAGAATAGCAGTGAAGCGAAGTTGGACGTGAAGTTGAGTACCTTGGTTTTTGCTGTCGCTTCCACCAGCCCCAACTGGGCAATGGTGACAAAACAGATGGTAAACAGTGAGCCGGTACCCGGGCCGAAGAAACCATCATAAAAACCGATACCCGTCCCCACACTCAAGGCAAACAGGTTTTCTGACATTTTAGGTGTACCGCCCCCTTTCCCGGCATTGGGAACCAACAGGAAATAGAGGGAAATACCAATAAGCAGCCCAGGAATCAGGCTTGTCAGAATGCCGGCATCTATCAACTGCACCATCTCGGCGCCCAGTGCCGCGCCAATAAAGGTACATAAGATAGCGAAGCGCATATCTTTGAGGCTGACGAGGCCATTTCGGACGAAATAGAGGGAAGAGGAAAAACTGCCGAAAGAGCCTTGAAGTTTGTTTGTTGCCAACGTCTGGGTTGGCGGCATTCCTGTCGCCAACAACGCAGGAATCGTTATCAGCCCGCCGCCTCCGGCAACAGCATCGATAAAACCGGCAAAGCCTGCCACTGCAAACAGCAGCGCCATCACTTCAATTGAAAATTCCATTTAGAAAACGCCGATAAAACAAAGAGAAAGCCGGAGAGTATCATGTTACTTCCCCGGCAGGAATGGCTATTTGATAGGTTTATAGATTAAACCCGGTGGCAATTAATCACGAGGCTGTAACCTGTTTCAGCGTGCGGCTACTTGCAAAAAATACGACCATTGTTAGGGCAACTATCGGCAACATCACCAGATTAAGCATCTGCCAGCCAATTGTGACTTCCAACCAGCCAGACATGAGCGATGTCACCGTTACACTGCCAAATACAACGAACTCGTTCATCGCCTGAGCTTTGGCTTTGTCTTTCATTTCATATGTTCGGGTCAGTAGCTGGGTTGCAGCAATAAACATAAAGTTCCAACCAACGCCCAACAGCAGTAACGCAACCCGGAAATGCCAAATGGTAATACCGTTGAAATTGACCAAAATGCACGCAACCAGAATCGTCCCACCAAGAAGAATGGTGTTGCGGGCCCCGATTTTGTCTATCAGGTGCCCGGTAAAAAACGCGGGAACAAACATACCTAACACATGCCATTCAATCACTACTGCAGCCTGGGTAAAATCAAAGCCGCACCGCATCATTGCCATGGGTGTTACTGTCATGAGCAGGTTCATCACCATATATGCAACAGTGCCTGCCAAAACCGCGAGCAGATAGCCGGGGCGCTGTGCAATAACACTTGCCGGATTCATCGGCTCAACATCTTTCTGGCTGGCGGCCGGAGGTAACTCAATGACCCTTAAAACACCCAGGGAAACAATATAGAGCCCCATCACACCAAGGAAAGCCCCCTGGAATTCAACACCGGGAAGCCAATTCTGGCTTTGAATGGCAAGATTAGGGCCAAGTACAGCAGCCAATACACCACCAGCCATTGAGATAGAGATTGCTCGGCTGCGTGCTTTTTCATCTGCCACTTCAACGGCCGCAAAACGGTAAAGTGTACCAAACCCAATGCCCACACCCAGTAAAAGGGTTCCGAAGGTAAACAACCAAAAGTGCGCCAATGAAAGAGCAAAAAAGCACAAACCTGCACCGCAAATACCAATGAGGTTACCCAGTACAAAGCCTCGTCTTCTGCCAATTTTTGCCATGATAAAAGAGGCAGGAAGCGTAGCCAGCATCAATCCGACAAACTGAGTGGCTACCGGAAGTGTCACCCATTCAGGTGATGGGGATAACGCCTGCCCTATCAGGCCGTTAACTGAAATAAGAACGATATTCCCTGTCATCAGAAGCGCCTGGCAAAGCGCAAGTAACCAAACATTCCTGTTCATTCATTTTCCTTTACTGATACACCCATAAACGGGTATTGAGCTATCCAATGCTCACAATTCATTAACTCTCAGTATGTCCAATCCAATAAACATCAACAACAGAAATTATATGATTTATGGTGAGACGAATTCTCCGCTCTGCAATCTTACATTTGAGCCGTCCGGCAAAGGCGTATTAACGCTTTACTGGTGGAATACGTCAGTAAAGAGAGATAAAACCATGATAAAAATGAGGGTGTTAAAAGGCGCATTTCTTCTGGCAACAGTTGCAATACTGTTCCCTTCTTGGGTGTTGGCTGACTGGAAAGTTCTCTCTGGTGCATCCGGCATTCAATTTGTCACCATCAAAAAAGACAACGTAGGTGAAATAAGCCACTTTAACGATTTCAAAGGAAAAATAAGTAATAACAAAGACTTTTCGCTTACTATTAACCTCGCCAGCGTGGAGACCAATATCCCTATCCGCAATGAACGGATGCAAACAATGCTGTTTGACACTAACGCATATCCCACCGCAACTGTCTCGGCCAACATTGCCAGTGTTGACGTCCAGCACCTGTTGGCCGGTCAGGTAAAATCTGCATCCCTGGAAGGTGTCTTAACACTTCATGGAGAGAAGCAGGGACTTCCAGTTCACATCCTTGTAACTGGCCTGAACAAAGGCAAAATCCAGGTCGTATCCACCAGACCCATATTGGTTAACGCCAACGAATTCAAATTAAGTAAAGGTATTGAAAAGCTCCGGGAAGTTGCCGGATTACCAAGCATTGCTGGTGTTGTCCCCGTCACCTTCCAGCTGATACTCGAAAAAGCGGACTAATTCTTCCTTCCCGTCTTTTCATTCAGCTCCTGCATTTGTCCCAGAGTTTTTGAAATACCATTAAAAATTCTGGGACAGCACGCACGACTTGTTATTGAATTCCTGTAACTTTCTCAAAGATGTTCTAGTTTTTAGATACATGTTTTAAAAGAGAAGCAAGCGTGAGTGATTCATTTGTTCTCCACCAGCCGATTTTTGATGTAGGGAATGCAGTGTGGGGTTATTCCCTTTTCTCACACGACAGCATTTCAGAAACCATCGATCAGGATACAGCTGCTGCCCGAATACTCAGCGCAACATTTCTCGGCCCCAGCCGCGACTGGGAACAGGCAATGTACCTTGTCACATTCGATGTCCAGTCACTGGAAAAAGAGATCCCGCTTTCTATTCCTAACCAACATTTAGTTGTGATGATTGGAAGTGATTGCCAACCGGATGCCTTAACCCTAACCAACCTTGATAACGTTAAAAAAAGTGGCGCAACCATCGCTGTTTCCGGGGAAATGTTAAAAAAACAATGGCGAGACGCGTTACCTCTCATAGATATCGTTGTTGTTGATATCAGTATTTCCAGTCCTCTTGATTGGGTGCAGTTTATTTCGGAAAACCAGGACAAACGCTTTCTTGCCAGTCAAATCAACGATCATGAAAGTTGGTTTCTTGCCCAACAATTTGGATTCACACTATTTCAAGGCCAGTTTATTGAAAAACCACAGTTGGCAGAGACCGCCGACCTGGCACCTTCAACACTGGCATTACTCAACTTATGCCTGCTTACACAATCTCCTGAAAGTTCTATCGAGGATATTTCAGGTGCCGTTGGTAAGGATGTAAACATCCTCTACAAAGTGATTAACGGTGCAAATATTCTTGCCAAAACTAAATCAAAACCCATTTCAGACATCAAGCAAGCCGTTGTATATATGGGGCTTGATGCTTTAAGGCGTCTGGTTTCTTTGCTTGCGATGACAAACCTGAATCATGAGTCAGCACTTCACATCCAGACACTCTCCATTCAGCGGGCAATTTTTCTTTCTACCCTCCCTTTTGTTCATCGCTCATACAACGCCAGTGAGGCATACATTGTTGGTGCTTTTTCTTTATTGGATGTCTTGCTTTCCACGCAAATGAGCAAAGCGATAAACGAACTGAACCTCAGTCAGGAGGTACGCAGTGCGTTAATTGACAGAAAAGGCGTTTATGGGGAATTGCTGTCTCTTTGCCAAAGTCTGGAACAGGCAAATTTTGATGATGTGTCGGCACGTTGTTCCCGGTTAAAGATTCAGGAAAAAAACCTGCTTATATGTCATCAGGACGCCCGTGAGGCTGCGGGTGAGCTGACCAAGGCACTGAGGGTGTAGCAGTGAACAAGTGGAAAGCCATTAACAGTAAGATTGCCCTGACGCTTTTAGCCGTTGGCACGCTTCTTCTGTCCGGGATCGGTGCCTACAACCATACACACCTCAAAAATACACTCTACGAGCAGATGGATAACGAGGTGTCAGAAGTAAAATACCGCCTTGTTGAGTCTCTTCCCCCGCTTCTATGGGAGTTCAACTACGATTACGCCAAGAGCATCATCTACAACGAAGCCAGAAATCAATTTATCGTCAACATCCTCCTTACGGCAGAGGACGGTAAATTCTCTTATACAACTAACCAGTCAGAAAAAGTTGGGACTGGCACAGACACAATCGTTAAAAATTTTACTCTCAACTATATCGACCAGGGGATCAGTTACGAAGTTGGCGCTATTTCCGTCGAAGTCTCGACAAGCGTCATTGATACCACGCTAATCAACGACATTATCAGTGTTGTTTTTCAAGTTCTTTTGCTTGATGCAGTCATTTTATTTCTTATCTGGAAATACGCATCTACATTGCAGCATTTGGAAAACAACCTCCATTACCTGGATAAATTGATAAACAGCTACTCTGACAGTGTCATTGTTGTTGACCACAAACAGAACATTAAAACCGTAAACAAAGCCGCATTAGAGACGTTCAACCTTACCAATATTCCGGCTGAAAAAATCATGCTTGCCGACATTGTCAGTAAGGTAGTCCCTTCGCAACGTTCGTACTTTACCCATGCACTGTTTGGTATGCCTTTTAAAAAAGGCCCGTATGAAATCAATGTCCAATCAGGCAAGCATATGCTGACGGTAAAGTCCGAGGAGTTGGCTTTTGCAAACCAAACATTGCAGATCGCCATGATCCGAGATGTGACGAACCATCATTATGACCAGATACGTATCGCCAAAGACCGCGAACTCTTCCTGACCATTAAGGCCATTCAGGACAAGTTTCTCGTCGGAGGGCAACTGAGCCGGGGTTTTGAAGAAGTCCTGGAAATGCTGACCAGGATCAGTGAATGTGAGTTCGGCATGATTGCAGAAATTGAGAATTCTGCCGACAACAGTATCCAGGTCATCGCTTCTACGGAGAACTTCAGTTTCGCTTCGATGGGTCAGAATAACCTCTCAACCATACTTGAAAGCGTTAACCTTACTCATCGCAGTATCTGTATGGCAGGTATCTCCAACCTCATCACCAACAATAAAGAGACCAAAGTACACATCATCGTCATGCCGCTCGTTATTTCCAGCCAGTTGGTGGGTATTGTTGCGTTGGGGGACAAATACTCGCAAATAGACAGAGGGCTGGAAACCTGGCTTCAACCGGTTCTGTCAAGCCTGAGCAGTATGCTTTACTTTGCCCAGCAGAAAGCACTTAACCAGCAAATATCTGATGAAATGGTTCGAGCCAAAGATCAGGCCGAGCGGGCCAACGAAGCTAAAACTAATTTCCTTGCCATGATGAGCCATGAAATCCGCACACCAATGAACGGCATCATAGGCATGGCAACCCTGCTATCAGAGACCAACCTAAACAACCGACAGCGGTACTTTATCGATACATTGGTCAATTCATCCCGCTCATTGCTTAATATCATCAATGATGTTTTGGACATCACCAAAATAGAAGCAGGAAAAATGACCTTGTCGGTGAAACCCACCTCCCTGACGGATGTGGTGTTTGACGCCATGCATATGTTTACCGCCCGTATTGCAGGCCAACCTATCCGTTTGCACTGTGAGTTGTCTCCCGGTATGCCAGAGATCGTGGATCTGGACCCGGTTCGCTTTCGCCAAATACTGATCAACCTTGTTGGAAACTCAATTAAATTTACCAACGATGGCTACATTCTTACCCGGCTGGCGAAAGAGGAGCAAAATGACCTGTCATGGCTGGTGCTAACGGTGGAAGACACTGGAATAGGTATTCCTGAAGACCGGCTTGGAATCATTTTTGACAACTTTACGCAGGTGGATAATTCAGATTCACGTTCCTACCAGGGTACGGGGCTTGGCCTGCCACTTTGTCGAAAACTCGCGCGGCTGATGGGGGGTGAAATATCTGTCCAAAGCGAAATGGAACTCGGGACCAAGTTTACAGTGCGCATTCCGCTGATGAGCACGGCTATTAACCCCCAGTACGTATTTTCAAATTTTGTTATCGAATCCCCATGGAAAGAGCTACCGGCGCTTATTATCAGCAACGACGCCGTTCAAGAGCGTATTCTCAGTGTTTACCTTCACGCCCTGGATATTGAAAATCAGCACTTTTCAAAGTCGAACAGAAGCCACAAAAATGCCCTTTCAAGCAGTCAGGTATTTGTTGATGAAGCCTGCCTTGACGAATACGGTAACATTCTGGAACAAGCGAAACGCGTGATCGTGATCTCCCCTTATGGAGATCTGGATATCGAGTACCCATGTGTAACCAGCCCCATCAGACCAGATGAACTGGTCGCCCGAATCAACAACATAACCAGTGCCGACGAAAAGGGAGGAACACTTCAAGAAAGCCTCCAGTTCGATATTGATGTTCTGGTTGCCGAGGATCACAAGGTTAACCAGGATCTCATCTGCCTCATACTTGACCAACTTGGCTGTCGCACACAACTCGCCAACAATGGCTCTGAAGCCGTCGAATTACATGGAAAATCACGTTTCGACCTGATTCTGATGGATTGCCAGATGCCTATCCTTGATGGCTTTGCTGCCACTGAAGCCATCCGAAATTTTGATAAAAGCACCCCAATCATTGCCGTTACCGCAAACGCACTTTCAGGAGATGCGGAAAAATGCCGTAAAGCGGGAATGAATGCACACTTGGCGAAGCCCTTCAACAGAGAACAGCTCGGTGAGGCCATTGCGCAGTTTATCCAGCCCGTTAACCGAAAAGTGTCTCAGGAAACTGATTATTCAAACCTGATTATGGATGAAGACAATATCCTCAGTGATTTCACGGGTGAAGCCCTTTCAGGGGACGGGTTAATCAAAAAACAGGATTACCCGTCAGGCGAAACACAGCCGCCAATGGATGAAATTCCTGACAACATAATCAATGTCGATGAGTGGAATGATCCTCCGCGAGCTGAAGAAGACGACGATTTTCTGCAGCCTGATAACCACCAGGACATATACGCCCCAATGTATGACATTGAAAAACTGAAAAATGATATTGGCGATGATGAAGAAATTATTTCTGCTCTACTGGCCAAATTCAGGGATGCCCAAATCCGGGATTTGGATAGCATGCTCAAAGCCAAAGAATCCGATGACATTACCAGCCTGAAAAAGCTCGCACATAAAATGAAAGGGGCAGCATCGATGATAGGGGCATCCGAGCTGGCTGATATCTGCTTATCACTCGAAAAGTCGCCGGAAGAGGAAATGTCAGCATTGGATCCATTAATTGATACACTTTCATCTAAAGCCGACCTCCTGAATTCGCAAATTAATGCGTTCGTTTCCCGCTGAATTAACACTCACATGTTAAATTTACAAACCAACATCCCCCAATAGAATCCGGTGCGCCAATCACTTATGACGCACTGATTCACTTCGCAACTTTTATGAGATTCCCTTCTCCTGACCACAAATTTTATGAATTGATGCCGTAGCGCATTCCCTTGAGAATTCATGTAACCATTTGTATACAAGGGAGCAATACTAAATGGAACGCCATTTTAGGCTGATCGATAAACCCACCTTTTTCGGTGCTTTAGCACTGCTGTTTTCTGTTGTTATTCCACTGGCCATCTGGCCAACGGAAGGCGCTGAATGGATTGCAGTGGCAAAAACATTTATGACCGACAAACTCGGTTTCCTCTATCTGGCACTGGGCCTTGCTGCATTCTTTTTCATGATTTATATCGTGTTCAGTGATATCGGCCAGATAAAACTCGGTGACGCTGATGAAGCCCCGGAATTCAAAACTGCTTCATGGGCAGCAATGTTGTTCTGTGGTGGTATCGGTGCAAGTATCCTGTACTGGGGAACCATAGAATGGGCTTATTATTACCAGAGCCCTCCTTTCCAGCTGGAACCTGGCAGTGAAGAAGCAATCCGTTGGGCTGCGACATACGGCATTTTCCACTGGGGGCCTATTGCCTGGTCAATTTACCTGATCCCGGCCTTGCCTATTGCATACTTCTTCTACGTTCGAAAGCAGCCTGTACTGAAGGTTTCTGCTGCACTGATGCCTGTTATCGGTGAAGCACGCAGCCACGGCAAACTGGGCAAGTTCATTGATGTGCTGTTTATCTTCGGTCTGCTTGGCGGCGCGGCAACAACCCTGGGTCTTGCAGCACCACTCATCAACGAAGGCATCAGCTATCTGTTCGGCATACCGAGCACCACCGGTACCCAGATTGGGGTGTTGATGGTATGTACAGCGCTGTTCGCCTACTCTGCTTACAAAGGCATGGAAGGCGGCATTAAGCTTCTCAGTAACATCAATTTCTGGGGAGCACTGGGACTGCTGGCATTTATCCTGGTTACCGGCCCAACGCTGTTTATGCTGGAAACCGGCCTCGACTCCATTGGCCGTATGCTCTCAAACTTCTTTGTGATGGCAACTTGGGCAGAACCGTTCGGCGGCTATGGTCCATTTGAAGACACCCATTTCCCACAGGACTGGACTATCTTCTACTGGGCATGGTGGCTGGTATTCGCACCAAGTATGGGTCTGTTCGTCGCTCGTATTTCCCGTGGACGTACCATCAAGCAAATGGTGACCGGTTCTATCTTCTTCGGCTCACTGGGCTGTGCCCTGTACTTCATGATCCTGGGTAACTTCGGACTGTCATTGCAACTTTCTGGTCAGCTTGACGTTGTCGGCATACTGAATGAATACGGCGCAACCCGGGCAATTTTCTCGATACTTGAGCAGTTGCCAATGAGCACGCTGGTCATCGCTGTCTTTACCCTTCTTTGCATTATCTTTACTGCCACAACATTTGACTCGATTTCTTATATCCTCGCGTCTGTTGTACAGAACAATGTCTCGGAAGATCCTCTGCGTTGGAACCGTCTGTTCTGGGCCTTTACTCTTTCATTCATGCCTTCTGTGCTGATGTTTATGGGCGGCCTGGCAACTCTGCAGACCGCAGCGATCGTCGGCGGTCTTCCATTGCTGATTATTGCGGTCATGCTCATGATTTCCGGTGTTAAAGCAGCAAACCTCGACCTGACTCACCAAGAGGGTTATGAGGATCCTGTTATCAACATCGAAGAGCTGCCGGATGTTGACCCATGGTCACGTGAAGGGATGGCACTGGCCCAGTTTGAACGCCTTAAAGATGAAGCGATTGAAGCTGCTGAAGAAGAACGTTCAAAACTGAATGCTATTTGGAAGCTTAAAAAGCAAATCCGCGCAGAGGCACTTTCACGCGGTGAATCCGGCATGGAACTTGGTGACGCGCCTCAGGAAGTATTGGATGAGCTTCAGCGCTTGATGGACGAAGCAATAGCAGCCAAAGAGCACAAGCTTCAGGCCTCAGAATCAGCACAACAGGCACGCATTGTGTTCAATGACCTGATTCGGGAGAAGGAGCAGCTTTCTCAGGACAACCAGGAAGCAACGTCTTCCTGATGCCATGGAACCGCAGAAAACACAAAAGGGCCGGAAACGGTCCTTTTCTCTTTTACAGCGCATGTGACTCAGGCGTATTCATCAACTTCCCCTAACATCCTGCGGTCAGCACCCAGTCTGCGGTCATAACCTTTGTAACGGAGCTTGGAACGCCGGCGATCTCCGGACTTTCTCCTCTCCATCACATAGGTGCCATCAATAAGCTGTGTATCCACAACAGAATCGACATTCTGTGGCGGTTGGTAGGATTGTACTTTCATCTTCCCTGATCCAACGGACACTTCATGCCTGAAACACATACCTATATTTCAATAGGCACAGATGACTGTTTCAACTAACTGGCATACAGCAAAGCATGGTTTAAATAATCTGTAGAACTAAACATTAGGAGACAAATGCACTGAGGGTAAAAACGCCACTGTTCCAAGGCGTTCCAATTCGCATAAAAGTGACACAATCTCACACCTAAGCGTGAATACCTCAATCTGCATCTTCAGCGACCAATTCAGGCTGGCTGGAACAAAATGGTGAAACAGGTACAGAAGGGGAATTTGCTACCATTTCTTCCTGTTCTTTTCTTTCCTGGCAGCCGCGCATCACAGCCAGCTCTTTTCTCAGCATCACGTATCCAATAATCCCAAACAGTACAGAACCAGCTGCCTGACCAAGTAAAACACCGATGGCACCGCCCCAGGCGCCACCCAGGTAGGCAAAAGGAATGGTGCCTATTGTCGCTTTACCCACATTCAACATCGTTGACCATGTAGGTCGGTTCAGATTATTGAACGCAGCATTTGCAATAAACAATGTGCCATTAAAAACAAACGTGAACGCCACGTAAGTACTGAACACAGAAAAGATATGTGACGCATCTCCACTCAACTGGAAAACGCTGATTAGGGCGTCTTGAAGGAAGAAGAGTACTACTGATATCACCAGGCAGTAGAGGGTGCTGAATATAACGGCATCTCTTAGCGCCATAGCGACCCTATCCCATTGCCTGGCCCCAAAGTTCTGGCCGATGATGGGACCGATAGCCCCGGAAAGGGAGAATATCAATGCAAATGCGACTGGAGTAATCCTGCCAATCACTGCGTACCCGGCAACAAAGTTGTCTCCATACTTGGCGATATGTGACGTCACAAATGCATTTCCAACTGGCGTCGCGATATTGGTCAGTAATGCTGGCAGTGCGATAGCAAAAACCGGAGCTACATTCGAAATAACCTTGCCAATCTCCGGCATTTTGACAAATTGGTAGTGCTTGTTCAGGCAATAAAACGCGACGGCAAACACCGCAAACCTTGCCAACACAGATGCAGCCGCAGCGCCCTCCACCCCCATAGACAGGCCAAAAATGAAAAGCGGATCAAACACAGCATTAACCGCCCCGCCGGCCAGTGTTGAATACATCGAACGTTTTGCATCCCCTACGGCACGGAGCACTGCCCCCGCTGACATTGCCACAGCCAGGACTGGTGCGCTTGGCAATATTATAACGAGATACTCTTTGGCTTTTATCGCTGCTTCACCATGCGCACCAATTAGCGCCAGAATGTCATCGACAAACATCAGCATTAATGAGGCGACAAGCATACCGACAATAAATGAGTAAACGAACACGCTGGCGGCAACATCTTTAGCCTGTTCTCTCTCTCCCGATCCAACTGCCCGGGATACCAATGCGCCCTGAGCAATAGAAAGGCCAATGGATACAGAGGTAGAAAAAAACAGTAAGGTTCCGGCAAATCCAATAGCAGCAGCAAGCTCAACTTCGCCAAGCAAGCTGATAAAATACATATCCAGAAGGTCGACTAGAAAAAGTGCCAGTAGTCCGGTTGCACCCGTTGAGGACATGACGGCAACATGCCGCATCGTGGAACCCGTAATAAACTTAGCCTGATCTGGCATCCCGGCCATCCCTTCAATTGTCAAAATTTAACTTTACGCCAACATAAAGCACAAAAAAACCCGCTTTAGAAAGCGGGTACACAACAACAAGAGGATAGATAATCTATTCTTTCCCTTTGGCGCGCAGAACAGCATTGTTCATTGCTTTAACCTTTTTATCACTGACATCGGGACTCACAGCAAAGTAGAGCTTTCCGGAAAGTAACGTATCAATGGCTACAAAATCTCCTCTTTGGGCACCTTGTTTTTCAAGTATCCAATAAGCAACATTTTCCTCATATGCCCAACCTGACACCCGGCCGGACCGAAGCATTTTTGCTGCCTGATCCGGCGTTGACAGCTTGATCACCTTTGCATCGGGCATCTTTAGGGCCAAACGTTGCTCACCGATATCGTCACGTACAACCGCAATAGATTTTTTGCTCTTTTCAACCAAAGAAGAAAGCGACTCATCCTTTTGGGATTTATTTACGATAACAACAACTTTCGTTTCGGTTATTGGCCCGACCCACTTAAAGATACTTTCCCTTTGGGGTGTGCGTGTTGTAGAAAACAATACGGTGTTGGGCCCACTTTGTGCCTCTGCATACCCCCTGGCCCAGGGCCAGACCCGTATATCACTTGTACCAATCTCGCCTTGTGCCGATTTCAATAGGAGCTCAACGGCAATCCCTTTCAGCTCCCCATTTTCTGTATAGTTGTAGGGAGGATACTCCTCGGTGACGAAGCGCAAGTTGTCAAAAGTTGAAGCGAAAGCTGAGCATGCCGTTACCAATCCAGCCAGAAAGATAAAGTACTTTTTCAAAACGCCTCCAAAACACCCCACGGTTAACTTTCTATTGAGTGCCTGACTTCGTAACCGGCCCCCTGAAGGATTTTCGAATTTGAGTATAGCTGACGCATCCTCATACTGGAGAACATTGTATCGATTATGGGACATAGGTTAACTAAGAAGATCGTATGATTTTTGTTCCATGTATAACGTACAAACGTGACATTTCTTTGGATTTGTAGACGAGTTCGAGAAGCAGTTCCACTTATTTTAATTCCCTCCATTCTTACAATGGTATATTAGCGATTTAAATTAAACCCATTAAAACAGAGCTTTATTAACTCAATTCAAAAATAGTAGGAATTTACAATGTTAAATTCATGCAAACTATTTAAACCGGTGACGCCATGCATTTATTTATTAATAATTAACCATTAAAATCCTTATAAATAGTTCCCCAACTGGTTGTAATTATGCCTTTTCGAATCAATAAATTTTTCCTCATACCACTTTCTATATTTTTGTTATTAGGTTGTGGTGGCGAAGGCAGCACCGTCTCAAAGAATACCGCAAACCAAAACACCTCAGGCACTAGTGGTTCAGGTGGTTCTACTAGCACCGGCG
Organism: Parasalinivibrio latis; assembly: GCF_036825535.1. GTDB lineage: Bacteria > Pseudomonadota > Gammaproteobacteria > Enterobacterales > Vibrionaceae > Parasalinivibrio > Parasalinivibrio latis. The sequence goes on along the minus strand of NZ_CP098813.1, from coordinate 1,311,747 downwards.
GCTCTACCGGCACCGGCGGCTCTACCGGCACCGGCGGCTCTACTGGCACCGGCGGCTCTACCGGCACCGGCGGCTCTACCGGCACCGGCGGCTCTACCGGCACCGGCGGCTCTACCGGCACCGGCGGCTCTACCGGCACCGGCGGCTCTACCGGCACCGGCGGCTCCACCGCTTCGCAGACATTCAACGAGAATATGCTTAACGCAGTCAATAACCTTCGTACCAATCCACAAACCTGTGGCAGTACACAAATGCCGGCGGTTGGCAGACTGACCTGGAATGATCAGTTGGAAACTGCGGCCTATGTACACTCCTCAAACATGGCAAATTATGACTTTTTCAGTCACAAAGGGCTGGATGGCAAACGCTCTGTTGATCGCGCACAGGACGCAGGTTACCCAAGCAGCTATGTAGGGGAAAATATTGCAGCCGGGCAGCCGACCCTTGAAAGGGTCATGCGTGAATGGATGGCCAGTGAAGGACATTGTAAAAACTTGATGAATGGCAGTTACCGTGAAATGGGCGCCGCAATGGTTGAAAATTCCGACGCCACTTACCGCTACTATTGGACACAAGTATTTGGCAGACAATAATTAATTATCAATTTTTTTCAGGCTGACGCTCCACCCCGGTCCTGAAGATATATCAAATTCTGCAGCGAAATTTGACATATTCAGGGCCAGGGAAATATCAAGCAAAGAATTAACATATATTAAAGGTTGTCCTGTAGGAACATCTCCAAATGTCGTTACGTACGGGATCACACCTTTATATATTCTTTTTTCATCCTTCCTTATTTCCACAATGAATTCTGTGCCATAGGAAATATCATTCTTTTCAAATAAATCTGCGGGAATATTCGTCCATACATTTCCATATTGAGGGTCGAGCACCGGAATGTTACCGCGGAAAGTACCCGCATCAAATTTCGCCATTTGATAGGGGATAGAAACCACTTCTGCGGGCAACAGCTTCCCCACCTCATCAAATGCAATGGTGTTGGATGCTAACCGGGCACCGGTAAATGCATAAACATCCCTGCCATGGAAGGTGTATGACCGAGTGGAATCTTTCCGCCGGTTTATCTCCTCATCAATCCGGCGGATCTCTTCAATACCCAATGTTTCCATAACCAATGACAATGTCCCGTTGTCCGGTGTTACCACGTAGTGACCCGTTTTGGTTTTCAACACCACTGATTTCCTTTCAGTCCCTACACCAGGGTCGACAACGGAAACAAAGACCGTGCCTGCAGGCCAATACGGCATAGTCTGTTTCAGGCGATAAGACGCTTCCCAGATATTGAATGCCGGGATTTCATGAGTAAGGTCAAACAGTTTCAAATCGGTAGATACCCCCATGGCAACCCCCTGCATGGCCGAAACAGCTCCATCCTTCAGTCCAAAATCTGATTGAAAAACAACGATACCGGGTAACTCTTCAGCACTAATATTTGTCGTCATAAGTATCATCGCTATCGCTGCAGCAGCCCTTTTGCTACTTGTTAAGATCCTTCTAAACATCTCTCCCTCCGAAAAGTCTGTTATCTGAGTTAGCGTGGCTATATATGACTATAAAAGGCGGTCAAAAGTGGGCGTTGTCTTATCTTTATGAAATTTATGGATAAACAACGTAATAAATGAATGGATTTCTGGTCAGAGGAAGTAATTTCAGGCGTAAGAAAACTGGTCATACATAGAATGGAAAGACCATTGGCCAAGAAAGGTTCAGTAATTAACCATCCGAATGATCAATGTGAAATTATGTAAGATTGATAGGAAAGATAGTAAAACCGCCTGTTATTTCACCACTTTTCCCCTTTATGGTGTCAACTTTTTGACCACGTAAAAAGAAACGAATTGTCGCTCACAAAAACAATGTCTGAACCTAAATCACACATCTAGAAAACTATATACTTCCTCACGGTACTGTTGCAGGTTATTGATTTCTTTGAACAGCAAACATCTCGTGGAAGATCTAAACCAATACCTCAGTGAGTTATGGGGTCGCATTGAAACCGACACAACCTTCGTAAAAAACGAGGCTTACCGGTTAAAAAACCATTGCATTCGGGTCAGAGACATTCAGGGCGCCGTTCAATTCTCGATCCTGTCTTCCCAAGCCTATTGGCATCTCATGGATTACCGGCGCGGCTTAAAAACCATTCAAAATGCGCTTAAGTTGCACAAGTCACAGACTGAACTGGACAGCCTTGGGCAAATTTACCATATCCATGCATTGCACCTTTGGGGGCAGGGAAAATACCTTTCAGCTAAACAGTTTTGGCTGAACGCCTTGGAGCATGCACTTCTTATGGGGGAGACCCCGCTGGAGCTGGAAGCCCTTATCGGGATCGGAAATGTATGGCGCATTACCGGCAATCTCGATGAGGCAAAACGCGCACACGCTCATGTAGCGAGTGCTGCGCAACTTGATGGCCTTCAGGCAATCGAAGGCAAATCCCTCATTCTGCTTGCGTGGGATCTGAAACTTCTCAATGCTTATAACTATATGCTTCCTATTCTCGACCGGGCAGAAACTGTTCTCTCTGGCGTATTCAATCCAACCTGGACAGCAGAAATCCATGACTTCAGGGGTATCGCCCTGTTGGGAATGGGCAACCTTGAACAGGCGGAACAAGCATGCTTGCGGGCATACAAGATTGCCAGTGACCACAACCAGACCTGGATGATGACTCACTGCAACATCAGCAGTGCACTGATCGCTGCGGCTAAAGCCGACTATGCGGGTTCTCTTTCGTGGTTAGACAAGGCAGAGCAAACTGCCAGGCAATTTGACAAAGGGGAATTGCTGTCGCAAATTTGCGAACAGCAAACTAGTGTTGCTGAAAAATCAGGCGACTATAAACTCGCCCTTCTCTCTTATAAAAAGTTCCGTCGCTATACCGAAGCCATTCTCAAAGAAAAATCGATCATCTCTGCACGTGACAAAACGGCCACATCTCCAAAGCAACTCGATCAGAGAGCATTGAAAATACTTGGTGGCCGCGAAACCACGTTACTGCAACAGCGCCTGACCGACATTTTGCTGGCTTCAGAGAGCCGACCCAAAGTTGTTGGTGTAATGGAATGGGGTCAATATTTAGAAAAAGCCCGTAGTGACGCGTCTGGCGTCCAGTTCCATATAATTTCTGTCACACATTCAAACCCGTCGTTCCTCAGCAAGGCAACCTCGTTGTTGATTAATCTGCTGAGCAAAGATGACGTGATATGTGAAATACAGCCACAAAGATATTGCGTCCTGACAAGCCGTACAGACAACGCAGCACTTCGCTTAAAGGATGATATTGGAGCGGTGTTGTCCTCTTTCCCATGGGATGGAGCCATGTCATCCATGTCTCTCCCATCCGTGGAGTTACAGTTACTTACCAAAGCTCAGTCGGCCGTATCCACCGAAAAGTCCGGAGGCATTTCGTTGTTGTCATGATGGATAATACTCTTTCAAAGCGCCTTGAAGACGAAGGGATAGACATCGCCAACCTGGAGCCAACCAAAGCGTTTCAGGCCTGGGCACTTATCACCGAGTCTACACCTTCACATTCCACTGATGTTATTCAAAACCTCTATCAGTGTGCCAAAGCGGCGAGTCACTCCGGTCACCTTGAAAGCAGTAACAACTATCTGCATGAGGCCAAAGGCTATTGTGACCAACTGGAAGACAAAGAGACGGCACTTAAAATTTATACGCTGCTCAGTAATAACTACACCGATATGGGGGACTACTTCTCTGCCTTAAATTCCCTTATCGAATTGGCAACCCTGGCGTCTGAATGTGGAGATATGGATGCCTATGTCCATGCATTGGTAGGCATCGGAAATCTTTGCGTGGTTTATGGCAACCACAGACGGGCCATGCAATATTTTGATCGTATCGCCCGCGTGGACCATTTGTTGAACTCGATGCTGCTGCGCTTAAGGTACAGGCTGTTCACTGTAAGCAGCCTGCTTGAACTGCACGACACTATGACTGCAAATAAAATGTTGATGCAGTGCGAGGAGATGGCCAAAATCGCGGAAGTTGCCGAACAGGATGAACATACACTGATATGCCAAATTGAACTTTACAGGGCTAAGTTACAAAGGCTCCAGGGAAACAACCACAAAGCACTCTCTACACTTTCCAAGGCAAAACTGCTCAGCAGAAAACACAATACATTCTGGATGAGAGGTATTCTTGCCATTGAAACAGCGAAATGCCTCATCCAGCTTGGCAAATACGACACGGCTGCATTTTTGATCCAGCGGCAACTTAACCGTGCTGACCTATCCGTTCCCACCGCATCAGTAAAAGCATTGCTGGAGACCCAGAGCCGAGCTTACACATCCAGCGGGTATTTCCTGAAGGCATTGGAAAGACAGAAGTTGGCGCACGAAGTATCCAAAAATATCATCCAAAGCTCGCCCATTTCCGATCTGGAAGGTCAGGTAATGCGCAAACTCTCAAACCTTGAGTTAAAGTTCCGGTTAATCGTCTCCGAAAAAGAAAACCGATGGCTAAAAGCTGCACATGAATCTCATAAAAATACGGTTGCCCAGTTGGAAGAAGACGTTTACCGCGACGCATTAACCGGTCTTTACAACCGACGGGGAATGGATAAAAAGCTTGATGAGCTGACCCATAAATCATCAGTTTCCCTGCTTATTTTGGATATCGATCACTTTAAAGCGGTGAACGATGAGCTTTCCCACCTTACCGGAGACAAAGTTCTGGAAACAATGGGGGAACTCATATCCCGCTATTTCAGGAAAAATGCTTTTTCCACCCGGTTTGGTGGTGAAGAATTCGTTATTTTGCTTGAAAATTCTAACCTTGCCATAGCGTGGCAAACCGCCGAAGTTTTCAGGAAACTTGTTGAATCTTACGACTGGTCCAAGTATCTCCCAGACAGAACGCTTACAGTCAGCATTGGTGTTACACAGTTCAGTTCAAACAGCGAAAAAGTAAAAGCCACCTTATACCGGGCTGATAAAGCGCTATACACGGCCAAAGCTAAAGGCCGTAATGCTGTATGTATTGAACCACCAGCGAAAACAAGAATGGAAACTTGTACTGCACAGGAGCATGAAGCGTGAAAACAATTGGCATTATCGGTGGCATGAGTTGGGAGTCCACAGCCACCTACTATCAAATCCTCAACCGGGAAGTCCGTCATCGTCTGGGTGGTTTTCATTCCGCACCCATTATCCTTCACTCTTTAGATTTTGCAGAAATTGAAGCCTGCCAAAGCCGTGGTGACTGGGAATCTGCTGGGGTCGCCCTTGCCGACTCAGCAAAACGGCTGGAAATAGCCGGAGCCGACATCATCTTGCTTGCTACCAACACCATGCACAAAGTCGCCAGTTACATTACAGACGCCTCCTCGGTCCCCTTCCTGCATATTGCTGACGCTACAGCAGACAAACTCAAAGCGGCCGGTATCACCAAAGTTGGGCTAATCGCTACCCGCTTCACAATGGAGCAGGATTTTTATAAAACCCGCCTCACCGAGGTTCATGGCATTAATGTGGTTGTGCCTGACAAGCAGGGAAGAGACACTATCCACCGCATTATTTATGAAGAGCTGGTTCAGGGCATTTTAAAGGATGAGTCAAGGACTTCTGCTTTGGCAGTGTTAGACCAGCTGCGTGAAGAAGGCGTTGAAGCAGTGCTTCTTGGCTGCACAGAACTGGAACTGCTGATCAAACCAGAACACACCACTGTCCCGCTGTTTGATACGACAGCCATCCATGCAACAAAAGCGGTAGAGTTGGCCCTGGAATAGGCTTGGTCACCCTTTGTTCCGGGTAAGCTGGATGACTTTGCCATTTCCTTCATCCGTTAGCAGATAGACAGCACCGTCCGGGCCGGATACGACGTCCCGGACACGTCCAAATCTCCCATCCAAAAGCCGTTCTTTTTCTGCCACTTTACCCTTTTCGTCGATGCCCAGCCTGACAAGCAAGCCAAACTTGAGAGAACCAACAAGGAGATCTCCCTTCCACTCGGGAAACATCTCACCTTCGTAGAAGGTCATTCCTGAAGGGGCTATAGACGGAACCCAATACAAATCCGGCTGTTCCATCCCCTTTTTATGTGTTCCTTCCCCGATCTGCGTGCCCAGCCCATAATTGACGCCGTAGGTAATAACAGGCCACCCGTAATTTTTCCCAGCGGAGATCAAATTAATTTCATCACCGCCCTGGGGGCCATGTTCGTGAATCCAAACCCTTCCGTTAGCATCCTTCGCGATACCCTGGATATTCCGGTGACCAAAGCTGTAAATTTCGGGCGCTGAGTTACGTTTTCCAATAAACGGATTGCCGGGATAAGGGTCGCCATCGTAAGTCAGTTTAAGGAGTGTCCCGATGTGGTCTGTCAAAGCCTGTGACCTATCCCGGTGTCCCCTGTCCCCCAGCGTGACATAAAGTGCATTGTCATCCACCATCAAACGCCCGCCGAAGTGCCTTCCACCACCCAGTTTGGGTTCACTCCGGAAAATCACGCCCCCCTCTTCCAGGTTGTTACCGGAAAGCTTGGCCCGGTAAACAGAGGTACCGGCTTTACCGAAATTCCCGCCCTCAGCAAAGGAGATAAACAAAATCCTGCTTTCAGGAAAGTCTGCAGAAAGGGCAAGTCCCATAAGGCCACCTTGCCCTTTCTCCACAAAATCAGGGATACCGGTGACTTCACTCGCCAGACCCGCTTGGTTAATGCGTTTGATACCTCCGTTTCTTTCAGACACCAACATGTCACCGCCAGGCAAAAACAACAGGCTCCATGGGTGATCCAGTTGCTGTACCACCATCTTGGCAGTGATTTGGTAGTCACTCGACTCAATGGTGTCCGCTGCATATACAGTGACCGGATAAACGGTACACAGAAAGAAAGAAAAGAGCCGTTGTAAGAAAGATCGAAGCATGACCCGCTCCTTTTATTTACGCTCAGATGTCCAGACACTAATTCTGACACATTTATTTCGCAAATATTTAACACTCAATGGTTGATCTGCGTGATATTTGATCTATTATGACGTTATGTCATTTTTGACGAATCGTCATAAATGAAAATTCAATCAAGCTCGTTCCGTGTTAAACTGTTTCAGAAAGGAGATTTCCCCAAGGCTGACTGTACTGAGTGACTATGTTCGGAAAACATTGCAAACGTGGTGAAGACAAAGAGTGCTTTTTCAAAGCCCTTAAATCGAAAAAGCAAATTGCTATTGCTGACAGAGAGCATGAGCTTGTACGCCTTGCTGTTAACTTAGTAGCCGAAGGAGGCTATGCCAACCTGACAATGGATAAACTTGCAGCAGCAAGTCCATATTCCAAAGGTACTGTTTACAACCATTTTTGCAGTAAAGAAGATGTCATCGCTGCGTTTGCGATACTGGCACTAAAGAAAAACATAAACCTATTTCAAAAGGCATTGTCTTTTGAAGGTAATTCGAGAGAAAAACTTGTTGCTTTCCATGTGGCTTACAACACCTTTTTCTCCCTTGAACCGGTACTCTCAAACTGTGTCTTGGTTTGCAAATCGCCATGGGTGAAAGAAAAAGCGTCTAGCGAAAGAATGGCGCAAATGAATGAGTTGGATGATACCTTGGTAGCGAGTGCTGACAGCTTAGTAACCCAAGCTGTTCAACAAGGTGCTCTTTCACTCAGTCAAGCGGCCAGTACAGACACCATTGTTTTTGGTAACTGGGCACTGGCATTTGGTGCTAACTCTTTGATAAACAGTGCAAGAAATGCAACCTGTATTGAACGAGTTCAGGACCCCTACACTGTATTGAATGTCGTGAATATGCTATTGGACGGAATGGGGTGGAAGCCCTTATCCAGCGAACATGACTACAGAAAAACCTGGCGTCGGGCTGAGCAGGAACTCTTTTCAGAAGAACTGAAGGTATTGAAAGAACGTACCCTCATTTAAAGAGCTCTCTTAAGCTTGACCGTAAACCCGCAACTGCGGGTTTTTAAATCAATTTATTTGACGAAACGTCATAAATTTTTCTTTAACATAGTGACTCAGTAATTACATCCCTGACTTTTGCTTAAGACATGTCTAATAGCAAAGGTTGACCGAAACATAAAAACCAGCAAGTGCTGGTTTTTAAACAAACTAATTTGACGAAACGTCACAAATGGAGTCAGTGATGCGTACTCAACAACTACAACTTCCAATTACTTATGCCAAAACGACAATTTTTGTTGTTTTAGCCATACTATTCTTGGCAATAGTTGGAGGAAAAAACCTTTACTTCAGGGGCGACTACAACATTTTTTTTGACGGAACCAACCCTCAGTTGGAAGCCTTTGAACAAATTCAATCGACATTCAATAAAACCGATAACCTGGCCATTGTCATCGCCCCCCCGACCGGGGAAATATTCTCAGAAACTTACCTCACCATGCTGCGCCAGTTTACCGAAGATGCATGGCAGATCCCCTACTCCAGCCGGGTAGACTCTATAGCCAACTACCAGCATACCGAAGCCTTCGAGGACGATTTGCTGGTAGAGGATTTACTACTGGAAGAGTACCCGCTGGACAAACAACGTATTGAAAAAATACAGGGAATAACAGTAGCAGAGCCAGCCCTTTTGAATGCGGTAATTTCTGAAAAAGGTGATGTATCCATTGTGAACATTACCGTGCAATTACCGGAAAAGACCAAAACCGATGAGGTGATGGAAGTTGTCAACTATGCCGACAACCTAATCGAACGTTACGAGGCAGAATATCCCGGTATCTCGTTTTACAAAGCGGGAATCATCGCGATGAATTACAACTTCATGGTTTCTGCCCAAGAGGATTCAAGCACTCTGGTTCCGACCATGCTGCTCATCATCCTGCTGTTCCTTAAAGTGATGTTGCGGTCAATACTCGCCGTATTGGCAACACTGGCAGTCATTATTGGGTCTGTTGCTGCAACCATGGGGTTATCCGGCTGGTTTGGAATGTTCCTCAGTACTGCAACAGTTAATGTTCCCACCCTTGTACTTACCCTCGCGGTTGCTGATTGCGTTCACGTCATTGCTACCATGCGCCAATCCATGCAACACGGCAAATCGAAAAAAGAGGCAATCAGCCACAGCATCCGCCTTAATTTCATCCCCATCTGGGTCACCTCTGTGACCACAGCGATAGGTTTCCTGATGATGAACGCATCCGATTCCCCGGTTTTAAGGGACTTCGGAAACCTTTCAGCGCTGGGGGTCATGATTGCCTGTGCACTGTCTGTGACCCTTCTTCCGGCACTTCTCATGGTTCTCCCAATCCGGATCAAACAAAGAGGAGAGCAAGAACACTTCGGTTATATGGACAGACTGGGCGACTGGGTTGTTCGCTACCGTAAAAAATTGCTCCCTGCGTCTATCCTGGTCCTGGTAGGTGCCGGGTCGATGTTGCCGCTGAATGTCATTAACGACGAATCGGTAAAATACTTCGGCGAAGGTAACGAATTTCGTGAAGCTGCAGATTTTATGGAATCGCATATCAGCGGTATGACCAATATCAGCATTGCCATTGAAACCGGTGAATCCCAGGGTATCGCTGACCCGGTATTCCTTAGCAAACTGGAAGACTTTACCCTTTGGCTAAGGGCCCAACCTGAAACTGACCATGTTGCCAGCCTTGTAGATGTATTCAAACGGCTGAACAAAAACATGCATGGTGACGATGAGGCATACTATCGATTGCCCCAAGACAGGGAGCTCGCAGCCCAATATCTGTTGCTGTATGAAATGTCCCTCCCTTACGGCCTGGATCTCAACAACCAAATCAACATCGATAAATCTGCCATCCGCGTTGTCGTCACAACAGACAACCTTGGCAGTAAACAACTGGTTGAATTCGAAAACAGGATCCATACATGGTTTGCCAACAATGCCCCGGCGTATTCCATTAAGGCATCCAGCCCATCTCTGATGTTTGCCCACATTGGGGAAACCAATATGGCAAGTATGCTGAAGTCATTGCCGGTGACACTCCTGTTGATATCTGCGCTTATGGTGTTTGCCCTGCGTTCACTCCGGCTTGGCATTATCAGCGTAGTGCCAAACATGGCACCTGCAATTATCGGCTTTGGTATGTGGGGGCTGCTGTCCGGTGAAATTAACCTCGGGCTCTCTGTTGTTGTCACCCTGACATTGGGCATCGTAGTTGATGATTCCGTGCACTTCCTCAGTAAATACCGCTATGCACGCCTGCAAGGGAAAAACGCAGAGGAGTCTGTCCGCTACGCTTTCCATACTGTCGCCAGGGCACTTTGGATAACAACAGTCGTTCTGGTTGCCGGGTTCCTCGTTCTCGCCAGTTCAGATTTCCGCCTTAACAGTGATATGGGCCAACTCAGCGCACTTATCATTTTCATCGCGCTGATCGTCGATTTCTTCATGTTGCCAGCACTGCTGATGATCTTCGACCGCAAACCGGTGAAAGCAGGACAGTCGGTCTCAAGTACCGCACCGCTGATATAGCAACAACCGGATACCTGACAAGTATTCACAACACGGATTCTGGATAAGGAGATAAAAATGAAATTTTTACGTTGGAGTGTCATCCCGTTGTTGTTGGTCTCTGCATCAACTCTGGCGGATGAAGCAAAAGGGCTTGAAATCGCTACCGAGCGCAAGGCCCGAGATATCGGATGGGGTGATTCGGTTGCTGAAATGACCATGATCCTCAAATCAGCCAGTGGGAACACCAGCAACCGGTCAATGCGTCTGAAAACTCTCGAAGTAGATGGAGACGGAGACAAAGGTCTGACGATATTCGATGAACCACGGGATGTAAAAGGGACTGCGTTTCTTAACTTCTCTCATACTACCAAGCCGGATGACCAGTGGCTCTACCTTCCCGCACTGAAAAAAGTGAAGCGCATTGCTTCTCGGAATAAATCCGGCCCGTTTATGGGCAGCGAATTTGCTTATGAAGACCTGAGCTCCTTTGAGATTGAAAAATATACCTTTAATTACCTTCGCGAAGAGCCCTTTGAAGGTCAACAGACATTTGTGCTTGAGCAGATCCCGACCGACAAAAATTCCGGTTATACCCGGCAGGTTGCCTGGATTGACCAGACTCACTACCGCCCACTCAAAGTGGAATTTTATGACCGTAAAGGATCGCTGCTTAAAACCCTAGAGCTCAAAGATTATAACCAATACCTCGACCGGTACTGGCGTTCGCATCGCATGGAGATGCAGAATCACCAGACAGGAAAAAGCACGGTTCTCACAACCGAAAATCTCGCATTCCAGACCGGGTTAAACGACCGGGATTTCAATAAAGCCAGCCTAAAACGCGCGCGATAGAGGGAGGTGGAATGAAACCGGGAATATTTGGGGCAGCGTTTTTGCTGGTATCGGTAAGCTCACCGTCGGCAGCTGTGGACTTCAGTGGCAACCTAAATCTTGAACACCGCCAATTTTTTCAATCTGGCTTGAGTGGGCAGGACAATGAACAGACATCACTGGTTTTTGAACCAGAATGGTTTGCGGAATGGAATGAGGGTGATTCAACACTGACATTTCAGCCGTTCGCCCGTATCGACAGCCTTGATGACGATCGCACCCATGGTGATATTCGGGAGCTGATGTATGTTCATGTGTTTGATGACTACGAGTTCCACGCAGGAATTGGAAAAGTGTTCTGGGGTGTCGCTGAATCCCAACACCTTATCGATGTTGTAAACCAGTCAGACCTGGTTGAATCAGTGGATGGAGAGCAGAAACTCGGTCAACCCATGGCAATGCTCAAAGCAGTGAAAGACTGGGGAACCGTGGATGTTTTCATTCTCCCTTACTTCCGTGAACTCACGTTTGCAGGTACAGAAGGAAGGTTAAGGCCACTGTTGCCCATAAGCGACAGTGCCCGCTATGAAAGCTCTGCCGAAGAGTCACATGTCGACTTCGCCGCCCGGTACAGTCACTACATCGGCGACTGGGATTTCGGGTTTTCCTGGTTCCAGGGGACTAACCGTGACCCTTACCTGCTGGTATCCGGCAACCAATTGGTCCCTTACTATGCCCAAATGGATCAGGTTTCTGCGGATATACAGAAAGTCAGCGGAAGCTGGCTCTGGAAGCTGGAAGCCCGCTACCGGGACAGCCGAGACAACCATGCCGCAGTCGTGGGTGGATTTGAATATACCTTTGTTGGTGGCTTTGATTCCTTCTGGGATATCGGTGTCCTGGCAGAATACCAATATGACTCCCGTGGAACAGAAAGTCAGTCATCCTCGCAAAATGACCTTTTCGTGGGAACCCGTCTGGCACTCAACGATGCTGAAGGGACGGAAATACTGTTTGGTATCGCCCAGGATCTCGACCATAGCAGTGCCAGAAGCGGCCGGATTGAAGCCTCGGCCCGGATAGACAACAACTGGAAATGGCGAGCAAATGCGTGGTGGTTCAACAGCGACGAACCTGGCGACTTTCTTTACTTCATTCGTAAAGACGACTTTGTCGAGTTTGCTCTCGAGTATTACTTTTAGGTGAGTTAACGTCTTCCGCAGTTGGGCAGGCGCTGGTATCGGCCTGCCCTTTTTTCTTTTTTATTTCGCGCGGTTAAACGTTACTACCTGATAGGAAAGCGGCGTCACTACCGGGCGGGCATGATCAATATAGTCAATCACACCTTGTGCATCTGTGTTGCAGCGGGTGTTGTCTGCTTTGCAGTTTGGCGCAGAACCAACATAATTAACCTTATATTTATCCCCGGACTTGCTGATATTTTTCACCTTAAAGCCGGTTAGTTTTCCATCCACATAGACCACATCGACACGACCAGATTTGTCTTTCTGCGCGGTATAAAGTGGCGTCCAGCCATCATTACCAGTGGCATTGTAGTTATTGATTGCAACATTATACGTTTTGTTGTCATCCAGCGGAGTCCAAACCGGGTGCTGTTCAGTCCCGGTCATCACCTCAACAGATTCCAGTTTACCGGCTTTAAACGGTGTGGTTTCTGTGTAGGTGTAGCGGATATGCCCTCCATAAGGGAATTTACCCGCATGAGAGCCCTCTGGCAGCGTCTTGGTCACTGCTTCATTGAGCAGCTCTCGGATAACTTTGCCTTTAACCGGTACCACGGACATGTAGTTTGAAAACGGAAGCAATTCCAGTGATACGTTTCCTTCACGGTATTCCCCGGCTTCAATGTTGGTACGGATACCACCGGCACCGATCAGCGAGAAATCAACCTTCATACCGGTTACCGCCTGTACCTTAGGTTCATTCGCCCAATAGAACTGTCCTTCAGCAACAATAGGTGCCACATCGGAACCATGGTTATCAGTTCCGCGGTCACCCGGACGGCGTTCATGCTTAAGCTCCTCAGGAACACGGCCAATAATCTTGCCATAGGCCTTATCCACTGCCGGCTTGTACTTGGTATTGATCAACCGACGCATAGCCTGATCTTCCTGGCTGATGACTATGTTGTCTTGGGCAGCAATAAATGCCTCAGCTTGCTTCATCTGAACCGGGGTAAAATGGCTTTTTCCGTCGCGTGCAGGGCTGGAGTAGAAGTCATCATTGCTCAGCAATGTATTGTGCCCGTCACAACTGACAATATGCCCAGCATTGTCAAAAGATACGATCACTTCACCGATGGCTTGGGCATATTCGCCCGCCTGAACGACACAGGTTTCAGCCAAACCATTTGGGTTTTCAACCTTCTGGGCATACTGCCCGTTGTTTGCCAGCCCCAGGTTGGTAAAGTCACCCAACAACGTATGGGAGTGGCCACCAACTATCAGATCAATACCGTTAACCTTGGATGCCAGATTCAAATCGGATGCATTGCCGATGTGCGTCAACGCTACAATATTGTGAATCCCCCTGCTTTCCAGGTAATTAACCGTTTGCTGTGCGGATTTCTCCATGTTTTCAAAACGGACTTTTCCTGTATGGGGGGCAATATCTGGCATATCGTCTAAAACCAAGCCGAATACAGCAACAATATTTTTATTTTTCGGTAGGTTATTTAAATCTGTAACCAGCGTTTTTTTATTTCCACTGAAAGCATAGACAACAAACGGACGTAAATTCTGTTGACCTTTTAGATCAGGATCTTGGCTGACATCCATATTAGCTGCGAGTACTGGAAAATTAACTGACGAGATAAATTTATTCAGCTTTGCATTGCTGATATCAAACTCATGGTTACCCAATGCCATCGCATCCAGCCCCATTCGGCTCAGCAAGTCAGCATTCATTGCACCCTTATTGATTTTAAAATAGGCACTTCCCTGCCAGGCATCGCCGCCGTGAAGAAACAAGAAACTCTGATTCTTCTCTTTTGCGGCATTGCGGTATTGCTCAGCCTTTTCTTCCAAACGCGGGTAACCGCCAAATTCGTTGTAGACTGCCTGCCCATCCATTTTGAATCCGGATTTTACCGGGTCGAAATTAGAGTGAGTGTCGTTTATGTGGGCGACGGTAAGATCAAAAGTGTTCTGTGAATGTTGAAAAGATGAGCAACCTGCGAGGATTAACGCAGCAGAAAGCATGGAAAGCGGTTTTATGAATGACATGGTATGCCTGGCTTTATCATTTTGAGTGATTTTTGGACATTATTCCCCCGACCGTTCCTTGTAAGAAGCGACAAAGGAAAATTGCCGGAAATATACTGAATACAACAAATCCGGGCAAACGTTTTCGCAGTAGAAAAATATCAAAAGTCGCAATCATTGTTTTAGTTTTTAATCCATTTTCCTGCTTTTACGCATCCTCTGATTATCAGATGATGGTGCATTGGTTTTAGAAATCCTCACTTGTTCATATTGTGTTCAGCTCAGGGCGGTTATCTTATGTACCACGAAAACAATAAAGCCCCCCGTTTTGTACCAAGAGGAAATGACATGAAGAACGTTATTATCAGTCTGGTCGCACTTATTACTGGCTTTATTACTCTGATGTTTGCAGCAGTAGTGGGTCTTTTCGCTACCGCCGCAGCCATTATTGCCCGCCCTTTCATTCGCCGGAAACTGGCCAAGATGAGAGTTCAATCTCAGTTTGAGCGTCACGGTCAGGTAATTGATGGGGAGTTCACTGATATTTCAGCGAAAAGCTGAAAGTGATGTCTATTTTTCTGTATAATTTCGCGATTGCAAAAATTCAGTAGTTACCGGGTACCGACAACCCGGTATCGCGTCTAATGCAGAGGAAAGAATGCAGCGAGTGGAACAAAATCTGCTTCAGCGATTGCAGATTACTGACAGGGAAATAGAACGCAGAAAAGACCTGCTGGGGATAACGGCTACTGATATCCACCAGCTTTCTTTAGCATTGCCGATCATTGAATCTAATCTAGAAACCCTTGTAGGAACATTCTTCACCCACCAGCTCAACCAACCCGAAGTTGTCGAACTGATTGACGATGCTGAAACGCTGGATCATCTCCGCATCTCACAAGCACACTATATTCTTGACCTTTTTTGTGGGTGTTATGACGAAAAATATGTGAGCAGCCGGCTGCGCATTGGCCTGATTCACAAACGAATGGGTATCGATACCAAATTCTACCTCGCGTCAGTACAGACATTAAAAACCATACTTATCAATGAGGTATGCCAGCACAGCCCATTCGACACAACCCCTATCCCATTTATCACCGCACTGGAAAAAGTCATAAACTTTGATACCGGGCTGGTCCTCGATACCTACATAGACTGCATGATGAATGGTGCCAAACAAGCCAGAAAACGTGCAGAACGATATGCCGAAGAGCTCGAACTAAAGGTAAAAGAGAGAACCCGTTTACTCGGTACCGACCCGGTAACTGGCCTCCAAAATGTCCGCTACCTGCTGGATACCTTCAACAAAATGATTCAGTCAGCACAGCGACGCCAGGAACCTCTCTCATTTGTGTATATAGATATCAACGATTTCAAACTGGTCAATGACAAGTATGGACACCAGAGAGGTGACGAAATTCTCAGACAAGTTGGTGAAGCCATTAAGTCTGTGTCAAGAATTGAAGATGCCAGTTTCCGTTATGGCGGCGATGAGTTCTGCGTTATCTTGCCAAACTGTACCGAAGGACACGCATTGACCACCTTCTGCACTCGCCTTATCCAGGAACTGAAGCAGAGGGTTCCTACCATCAGCCTCAGTGTTGGCGCAGTTCAAACCGGCCCCACCAGCTACCACAATCCAAAAGAACTGATCGACTGCGCAGACAAACGTATGTACGGCCACAAAAATGAGTGCAAAAACCGTATTTACGAGTTGCAGCAGTAAGGTCAGCTGGATGTGATACGTCAGAAATCTTTACAGCTGGAACAAGAGAGACACGTACTGGGAAAACAACCCAATAGATATTAATCCCTTAGCTGTATGGCATGGCTGTTGCTTTTTCGCTGGAATAGTACCAATCAGAATCATTGGTACAAGAAGCCCGCATTCGTTGCCTGCAAGCACGTGAAAGCGGGCCCCGGTAATTCCAACTGACCCTTCCATCACTGCCCCTTTCAGTAAGGGGCATTTTTTACCCTCTAAAGCTGAAAACTGCACCTTGAGCTGGTTTGGGTCTACTAACGTTTCAGCCCCAGCCTCTTAGCCAACCGGTGAAGGTTGCCTGCGTCTACGCCGAGCTCCCTGGCGGTTGCAGACCAGTTGTTACGGTTAGCGTTTAATGTACTTTCAATGCGGAACTTCTGGAACGCATCCGTCGCTTCCCGTAAAGGCATGCTGATAAGCCCGGCAGGAAGGGAGCTAACCCCACAAGAGGCACCCTCTGGTGGCACCATATCATTTTGTCCCGTTTTATAGCCGCCAATCTTACCAAGGTGAATCGTCTGGATCTGGACAATATGGCTTTCAGTTTGTGCTCTCGCCAAGACCGCAGCACGGTAAATCACATGTTCCAGCTCGCGGACATTTCCCGGCCAGTCATAGGAAACAAGGGCGGAAATTGCTTCAGGGGAGAGTTGAAGTTGTACCAGGTGCAGCTTCGCCCTTGTTCGCTCAGTAAAGAAACCGGCAAGGAGCACGACATCATCTCCCCTCTGTGAAAGCGGTGGTACCAACAGGGGAAACACACTGAGACGGTGGTATAAATCAGCCCTGAAACGCCCCTCAGACACCTCTACGTTCAGATCCCTGTTAGTGGCGGCTATCACACGAACGTTTACTTTCAGGGGCGTATCATCACCCACACGCTGTAAATCCCCGTATTGGATCACCCGGAGCAACTTGGCCTGCAAACCTAACGGCAACTCCCCGATTTCATCAAGGAAAAGCGTCCCTTCATCAGCGAGCTCAAATTTGCCCTGCCGGTTGCTGATGGCTCCGGTGAACGCACCTTTCACATGGCCAAACAGCTCACTTTCTGCCACAGACTCCGGCAAAGCGGCGCAGTTAAGGTACACCAGCGGTTTATTGTTGCGTGGCGACCCGTCATGGATGGCCCTGGCAACCAACTCTTTACCAACGCCGGTATCGCCCTGGATAAGTACGTTCAGGTCTGTATCTGCCACCACTTCGATACTGGTTTTAAGTGCATTTATGGCCGGGCTTTCCCCAATAATTTCGGGCACAGTCCCCTGCGGGGGTGACGGCATAACAGTACTTTCATCATGGCCACGAAGTTCAAGCCGCTCCAGTAGAAGTGCATTCTGGAGCGATGCTGCCGCCAATGAGGAAATAGTTCGCAAAGCATCGTCACTGAACCGCTCAGACAAAGAGGGTTCAAACGCATCTATGGTCAGCGCCCCTATGAGTCTCTCCCCGGCCATCAGGGGAAGGCCAATACAGGCATGGACATGAAGGCGACCGTCATGATTGGGAATCAGGCCGTCAAATGGATCCGGCAATTCACTTTCTTCCGGGAAACGGACGACATCCCCTGCCCGCGCAATGGCCTGAAGCCGGGGATGTTCGTCGATGTCGAACCTCCGTCCCATTACATCCGGCGACAACCCGCTGATAGCCAGGGGGACAAACTGTGCTCCCTGGTACATCAGCAGTGAGGCTGCATCACAACCCAGCAGCCGTCTAAGGCCCTGGACCATATTTTCAAACCGGTTTTCTCCCGACATCCCCTCAGTGAGGCTCAGGGCCAACTCGGCGAGTTCTCTTGCTAATAGCATTGATTTCTAACCATTTACTGACAGTGTCATAAAGACAATGGCATGTCATTTTGACACAAATGAAGCACTGTCCAAATGACACATATTGAAAATTTAATTCTTATTAATCAATAAATTAAAAACTGGCACACCCGTTGCAATATGCAGTGAGTAACACGCATTCAATACAACAGTTAAGGTTTCATTATGAGCATTCATGTTAAGAACAATATCGACTGGGTTGGCCAACGTGACTGGGAAGTTCGAGACTTCCATGGTACCGAGTACAAAACGACCAAAGGTACCAGCTACAACAGTTACCTGATCCGCGAAGAAAAGACCGTGCTCATTGATACTGTTGACCACAAATTCAACCATCAGTTTGTCTCAAATCTCGAATCTATGATCGATTTGAACACTATCGACTATGTGGTAGTGAACCACGCGGAAGAAGATCATGCCGGTGCACTTTCCGCCCTGATGGCAAAAATTCCGGGCACTCCAATCTACTGCACCCAAAATGCGATCGATTCTATTGTCGGCCACCATCATCACCCTGAGTGGAATTTCAACGTCGTAAAAACCGGTGACAGCCTGGATATCGGCAATGGGAAGCAGTTGGTATTTATTGAAACACCAATGTTGCATTGGCCGGATAGCATGATGACTTACATGACAGGGGACGCCGTCCTGTTCAGTAACGATGCTTTTGGCCAGCACTACTGCGACGAACACCTGTTCAATGACGAAGTAGACAAGACAGAACTGATGGAACAGTGCCTGCGCTACTACTCAAACATCCTGACCCCGTTCAGCTCACTTGTAACGGCAAAAATCAAAGAGGTACTGGGCTTTAACCTGCCGGTCGACATGATTGCCACTTCTCACGGTGTGGTATGGCGCGACAACCCGGTACAAATCATTGAACAGTACCTTGAATGGGCTAACGACTACCAGGAAGACCGCATCACCCTGTTCTATGACTCCATGTCAAACAACACACGTATGATGGCCGATGCCATCGCACAGGGTATCAACCAGGCTGACCCTCGCGTGAAGGTGAAAATCTACAACGTTTCGCGCCACGACAAGAATGAAATTCTCGCGAACGTGTTCCGCTCCAAAGGCATCCTGGTGGGCTCATCTACCATGAACAATGTAATGATGCCAAAAGTGGCGGGCATTTTGGAAGAAATTACCGGCCTGCGTTTTAAAGGCAAAAAAGCAGGTGCATTCGGCAGCTACGGCTGGAATGGTGGTGCGGTAGACCGCATTCATGCTCGCCTGACCGATGCCGGTTTCCATACCACCGTCAGCCATAAAGCAAAATGGCGTCCGGATGGTTCTGCACTGGAAGCGTGTCGGGAATATGGCCGTCATGTTGCCCGTGAATGGGCGTTAAGCCCGCTCCCTACTGACGCAGGCTTACCGGCACGTGAAGATAATACAAACAATGGTGTAAACGTGGTTATTCCTGATGCAAAACCCGCCTCTGCACCTCAGCCATCATCCGATTCAGCGTCATCAGAAAATGGCGAAGGCAAAATGCTCTGCACTATCTGTAACTGGGTATATGACCCGGCAGTAGGTGAGGAAAACCAGGGCGTGGAACCGGGTACTACCTGGAGTGATGTTCCGGAAACCTTCCTCTGCCCCGAATGTGGCATGGGTAAAGACGTTTTCGAACCATACAAAGGCTAAGTCCCGACGACAGGAAAATACCATGAACGCCCCAATTGTTATTATCGGCAGCGGTTTCGCTGCCTACCAACTGGTAAAGAGCCTGCGCAAGCAGGCTCCGGATGCACCCATTACCGTGATTACTGCTGGTAACGGAGACAGCTACAACAAGCCGGATATCAGCCATGTATTCACAAAAAGCCAGAATGCAGCTGATCTGGTAAAGCAAACCGGCGCAGCTTTTGCTGAAGAAAACCAGGTTACACTTATCCCTCAAACCCCGGTTGACGGCATCAACCCGGTTGAGAAAACCGTGACTTTTGGCAAATCCATTCTGCCATTCAGTAAGTTGGTGATTGCCAAAGGCGCCAGTGCATTTGTTCCTCCAATGGAGGGCGATGCAACGCAAAGCGTGCTGACGCTAAACAGCATTGAAGAATACGAAGCTGCCCAGGACCGGCTCTCTGACGCCAAGCGCGTATTGGTCATGGGAGGCGGCCTGATTGGCACAGAAATCGCAATGGACCTGGCAAGCAGCGGCCGTTCAGTGACTCTCGCCGACCCGGCAGACAGCCTGCTGTCGAACCTGTTACCGGATGTGATTTCTGCCAGCTTGTACAAAACCATGGCGAAACAGAATATCCACCTGACCCTGAATGACTGCGCCGTTACCATGAACCGCATGCCGGAAGGCATTGAAGTAACGCTTAAATCCGGCATGACCCTAGTGGTAGATGAAGTGATTTCAGCCGTAGGCCTTCGCCCACGCACTCAACTGGCCAAAGATGCCGGACTGGCAGTAAACCGGGGAATCATTGTTGACCGCCAGATGCAAACGTCTGCACCGGACGTTTATGCCTTAGGAGACTGCGCTGAAATTGAAGGAAAAGTGCTGAGCTATCTGCAACCCATTCTGTTGAGTGCAAACGCGCTGGCTAAAACCTTGGCAGGACAACCAACGAAAGTAAGCTTCCCCCCTATGCTGGTTCGGGTTAAAACCCCTTTGTTACCTATCCAGCTTAGCGGAAATACCACCGGTGATTCCCTGCGTTGGGAAATCCACGCCGACAGAGACGGCCTGATTGCCAAGGCGTATAACGTACTGAATAAAATGGTGGGTTTTGTTGTCACCCAGAACCATATGAAAGATGCCTTCCCGCTGCTTAGGGAACTGCCTCCGGTACTGTGATGATTTCCTGACGATAAAAAGACAGGCTCAATTGAGCCTGTCTTTGGTATTCAGGTTTACTACAAATTTAGTTCAACAATGCATTAAACTGTGCCAGCCAATCCGGGTGGGCTGGCCACGCCGGAGCGGTGACAAAAATGCCATCGGTTACAGCTCCGTCGATAGCAATATCAGCGTATGTCCCACCAGCCGCTTCCACTTCTGGTGCACAGGCCGGGTAAGCAGAAATCGTTTTGCCTTCGATAACCCCGGCAGCCGTCAGGATCTGCGCTCCATGACAAATCGCTGCAACGGGCTTGCCAGCTGCCACAAAAGCTTTTACCAGATCGGTCACTGCCGGGTTCAGACGAAGATATTCCGGGGCTCTGCCACCGGGAATAAGCAGAGCATCGTAATCAGGTTCTGCTGCATCCGCGAATGTCGCATTCAGTGTAAAGTTATGGCCGGGTTTCTCGGTGTAAGTCTGGTCGCCCTCAAAATCATGAATGGCAGTTCTCACAAAATCCCCTGCGTCCTTGTCCGGACAAACTGCATCCACGCTGTGTCCCATAGCCTGCAAAGCCTGGAACGGCACCATGATTTCGTAATCTTCAACGAAATCACCCGCTACAATCAGTACCTTTGCCATCTTTCTCCTCCATGTAATAGGTGTGTAAGGTGGGTGCGAGTCGCAAAGCATTCCTAACCATAGCAACATCGAACAGGAAGCAGGTGGTGCAGTAATACCACAAATTAAAAAAACGACCTCAAATATGAATTTTTCAAGATCGTTTTATGAAACCAAAAGATGAATTTATACAGTCAGAATTCACTCTTTAAAAGTACAACAAAATCATATGTCAGTTATATTTCGTCGGATTTTCACCAGGTAAAGAGAAGTTGTCATTGTGCAAAAACTCAGCTTCAGCAATTTTTTTATCCGACTCTTCTTTAGACATGATGTTTTGTTCTGTCAACCACTTAAATTTCTGAATTTCATTAGAGAGCTCATTTTCAGGGTTTACTTCACCGTACCATTGGAGAAGTTGAGTTTTTCTTCTTTTGTTAATCTCTTCAACAATAATCTCATGAGATTTATCTTGCATAATTAAAACACTACCATTTTCAAAACGAAAAACTGAGTATTTTATCTTTGAGAAATGAGCCCAAGCTACACAAACTACACCTACAAATAGCCAAAAGCCTTTTCCTGACAGCGGGTCTCCTGCATACAGAGCATAAGCAATCTGAAAAATCCCTAGGGCCATCCATAGAAAACCCACGTTGCGAAGCCAATCATTTTGCTCAATCTGGACGGATGATTTTTGAGGAAAGTCAGCATAATTAAAGTCTAAATCCCCAGAGCCCGATTTTTCTTTATATGCAAAGTTAAAATAATCATCATGAAAGGTAAATGTTAGCTTGGTACTCTTTTTCTTTTGTATGAGCTCCATTTCATACTCCGGTATAAACTATATTTGATATTTATATAGCATACCTTGAGAGTTGCCTTTTTTGAATTCAAATCTCTGGCAAATACAATTATGTGACTGTAATCTCATTGCAATAAAGTTGTCATAAAAAGCCATTAAACCACATCAAATTCGCCAATCAATTATTTACCCAACCTCTAACCCAGAATAACCGAATGAACCCCAAAGCTAACTAATAAATAAATCTTGGACATTCAAAAATGTAATGCCACTATGATTCATAGTGGCTTATAAAATAAGGGTCCAAAAACTGACCCAGCTCTTAGTAACAATCTAGCTATTAACTTTACCCATGCATCGCCAACTCAATCCAATAGTTAGCGCCGGTCACCAGGTTGTCATCATTGAAATCATAGTGTGGGTTGTGAAGTGACGGGCTTTGTTCCCCGTTCCCAATCCAGACGTAGGCACCGGGGTGTTCGAGAATGAAATATGCAAAGTCTTCCGCGCCCATACTGGGTGGGAGGTCGACGGTTACCGCTGCTTCCCCGGCAATGCGTTTCGCAGCCCGGATACAGGTTTCGGCATTGTCTGCGTGGTTGATAGTCGGCGGGAAACCCGGTGTGTAATCAAGAACCACTTCTACACCAAACATAGCCTCAATACCTGAGCAGACCTGCTTCATTCGTTTGATGACTTTCTCCCTGACTTCGCGGGAAAACGTCCGTACAGTACCAGACATCTTGACAGAATCCGGGATGATGTTATCACTATCACCACCGTGGATTTGAGTAACACTGACAACCGCTTGTTCAAGTGGGCTGACATTACGTGCAACAATGGTCTGGAAACCGGAAACCAGCTGCGCTGATGCCACAATAGGGTCATTGGCAAGGTTAGGAATGCCACCGTGCCCACCCCGGCCCTTCACTTCAAGGTTGAACGTGTCCATCGCAGCCATCACCGGGCCATGGTGTATCCCGAAGTGCCCCTGCGGCAAACCCGGCCAGTTGTGCATTCCGTAGGTGGCTTCTATCGGGAAACGGCCAAAAAAGTCTTCCTCTTCCACCATCACACGGGCGCCGCCTTTCCCCTCTTCGGCGGGCTGGAAAATAAAGTACAGGGTACCTTCAAATGCCTCACGGTTTTCGCTGAGCCAGCAAACTGCTGTCAACAACATGCTGGTATGGCCGTCATGGCCACAGGCATGCATCTTCCCTTCGTGGCGGGAAACATGTTCAAAATTATTCAGTTCACACAGGGGTAAGGCATCCATGTCTGCGCGCAGTCCGATATGTCGGCTGTCCGGGTTGCGCCCTTTAAGCACCGCGACGATACCGGTAACCGCCTGGCCACGGTGGATCGCATCAAGGTTGAGTGTTTCCAGCACCTCGGCAACTTTGTCGGCAGTACGAAACTCTTTGAAAGCGAGCTCTGGGTGAGCGTGGATATCACGGCGGAACTGGCGCATATGCGCGACTAGATCGGATTCATGGGTCAGGTACTGGTTCATCTAAAAATCCATTTAACAACAAGGGGTACGATATGTACCCCTTGTATTATCACGCGTTGTTGAACTTGGAAAGTCCCTTATGCCTAATCACTTTCAGTTATTTGCTCTGCATAGCCCTTAGGTGGTGGCGTCCATCCACGTTCCTCCGTGTTATGCCCGTCCATCCGGTCTTTTTGCATAGCGTCAGTAATGGCATCTTCCAGCTGCAAGAACAATTCACGGTATGTAGCATTAAACCGGTTTTCCTCCGTCGCTTCCTTCCAGGTTTGATAAAGGGTTTCTTTGCTGGCGTGCTCCATTTGTATAAATGCTTTGCGTTGCTGTTCCGCCTTGAACGGGTGCATACCCATCTCTTTGAGCGCCTCTGTACCCATTCGCAGGGCGGAGTGGAAGGTTTCACTGATGACCATATCCGCTCCGGCAAGACGCAATGCATACAGATGGCCCCGGTCAAATGCACGGGCCAGTATTTTTACCCGAGGGTGGGTCTGTTTCACGTATTCCACCAGCTCAACCGCCCGCTCGCGATCATCAATCGCTACGACCAATAGCTGGGCTTCGTCAATCCCGGCGGTGTGCAAAAGGTCAGGACGAGTAGCATCCCCGAAAAAGCTTTTGATTTTAATCTGCCGCATCAGGTCAACCTGCCCGGCCTGATGGTCAAGCACTACCGTATTAAAACCGTTGGAGACCAGCAGACGGTTTACCACCTGACCGAAACGGCCAATACCGGCAATAATGATCGTCCCTTTCTCGTCTATCTCATCCGGCTGTCTTGCATTTTCATCCCGCTCAAAACGGGGTAACACCACTTTGTCGAACAGGATAAACAGGCCGGGTGTCAGGAACATTGAAAGCGCAACCACCAGGGACAGAACCTGGGACAAACCTGCTGGCAAGACGTGGTTTTGCACCGAAAAGCTCAACAGGACAAAACCGAATTCCCCAGCCTGCGCCAAAGAGAGAGCAAACAGCCAACGGTCACTTCCCCGAACCTTGAAAATGAACGAAAGAATAAACAACACCGCAGCTTTAAGCAGCATCAGCCCCAAAGTGATACCGATAACAACAAAGAAGTTGTCTATCAGCACTGAAAAGTCGATTCCTGCACCGACGGTAATAAAGAACAGACCCAACAGCAGCCCTTTGAACGGCTCGATATTGGATTCCAGTTCATGCCGGAATTCGCTGTTAGCCAGTACCACACCTGCGAGGAATGTCCCCAGAGCCGGGGAGAGGCCAATCAGGCTCATTAACGCTGCGATACCGATCACCAGCATCAAGGCCGTTGCGGTGAATATCTCGCGAAGGCCGGATTCCGCCACAAAACGGAATAAAGGCCTGCTAAGGTAGTGCCCGCCGACAACCAGGCCGACGATGGCAACAACAATGACGATGGCATATCCCCACCCCGGCAACCCGGCGACAAGGCTCATCTCCTCATGGTGTTCTGCTGCTTCTGTTGCAAGTGCCTGGGCCTTTTCAACCAAATCCGGCATTGCCATTAATGGGATAAGCGCCAGCATGGGAATAACGGCAATATCCTGGAACAACAACACAGAAAATGCCGTCCGGCCACCGTCTGTTTTTGCCAGCCCTTTCTCTGCAAAGGTCTGGAGTACAATGGCGGTAGAAGAAAGCGCAAAAATAAGGCCGATAGTCAGTGCAAAGCTCCAGGGCTGACCGAAAGCCATCGCAATTGCCGTGACAGCGACCGTAGTCAGGCCCACTTGCAAACCACCCAAACCAAGCAGGCGGTTCCTCATATCCCAAAGCATCTTTGGATTGAGTTCCAAGCCCACCAGGAACAACATCATTACCACACCAAACTCGGCAAAATGCTGTATGGTTGATGTTTCTTGACCAACCAGACCAACAACCGGCCCAATAACCACCCCGGCAATGAGGTAACCAAGCACAGACCCCAATCCAAGGCGCTTGGCAATTGGCACTGCAATTACCGCGGCACAGAGATAGATAAATGCCTGCAGGAAATAAAGCGTCATGACATTTCCCCCCCGATCAGCTCTGGCAGTTTTTCATTAAGTTTTGGCAATTCCGCTGCGGTTTTCGTATCAAATGTCCCTAATACCAACGACTCCAGAAGCCGAACCCAGTTGTCGATGTGTTCGAGGTGGCGTGATTCTTCAACAGCAGTCCGGGCACCAAAAAGTGCATAGGGAGGCAGGTATTCCATCCCGGTCAGGGTAGCCATCTGTTCAAGGGGGCGAAGCAGTTCACGGATTGGAAAGTGGTTGTAACCTTCATGCCGGTAAGCCTTTTCACCGCCTCCGGCCGTCAGGGCACATAGAAAGGTTTTTCCATGGAGCATCGTCCCATTTGACCCATAGGCAAAACCGTATTCAAGAACCAGATCCTGCCATTCCTTCAGGATGGCAGGAGTGGAATACCAATATAGGGGGAATTGGAAAATGATCACGTCGTGTTCCTGAAGACGCTTTTGCTCCCTGTCGATATCAATTTGGAACGTAGGATATTCGCCGTACAGATCAACTGCGGTTACGCCTTCCAATGATTGGGCGGCTTTAAAAAGTGGCAGGTTGATTTCAGAACGGGACTGGGAGGGATGCGCAAAAAGGACCAAAATTTTATTTTTATTTTCCGGCATATAAAACCTTCACTGCACCAGTTATGAATATTGTCATACCATGCTACCAGTGATGATTCTCTTTGCCGATATTTTCCTTATCAATAGTCTCACAACCAAGACAACAACAGCCAAAACAAATTCAACCGGTTACATGCACCTGAAATGCAACACAAGGGTCGATGGCCAATACCAGTGCCCGGACTTTACGTTCAATTTCCGGGTCATTAAAAGGCAGCGCCCTGACCATCTGTGCAAGGCATCCCCGTGGGTGAAAATTCCACTCGGTTGGCGCCAGTATCTGGTAATTAACCACTGTGTCACGTTTTAACTCAAGCCTGTGTAATAAACAGCCACGGGCAGACTCCACAGTACACAGTGCACTCCCATCCGGCTGGCGCTCAGTAGAAGATAACCCATAAGGAAAATCCAAGTTCATTTCCCTGTCATCAAACGTGCAAAACAACCAGTCCAGAAGCATCCGGGTTTCCAGCAGCGGGGCCAGCCACCGGCCGTATAGCCCGGTACCGTGGATCCTGCACCAAGCCTTGAAGGCAGGATCCTTCAACATTCGAGGGAGGGAACCCGTCTCACGTGGCTGGCCATCCCATTCAGGCGCAGCAATAAACCCATTCGCATCATCACTGGCAAGCTTCGCTGACAACGCCGAAAAAGACAGCCCATCAAGGGGGCTTTCATTGCCATCCCCCAGCCTGTCCCATTTGTTAACAATCAAGTGAGTAAATTCAGGATGGTGATCCCCAGGACGTTTAGCAAGGAGATACCTTGTCTCACCGAGTGATTCTTCTGCCAGGGCGTAAAATGTCAGAAAGTCCGGTTTCAGGCGCTCCAGGCCGATGACGGCACCCGCAGCAGGTTCAGACATCAGGCAGTACCCTGGGTTAATACCTTGAATTAATGAATTCGCTGCGCTGTTAAGAGCGGAAAAGCGTGAAATGTCAGCTTCCAGCCCGGTCAGTTCCCGCCAATGTACCAGTTTTCGCCAAAGATGCTCGCGTATGGTTTCTATGGCTACCAGAATTTCCCTCTGTAGCCGCGCCTCACTGTCAGAGCCGGTCCCAAGCGCAGTTTCCGTTACGGTAACCGCAGCCACCCCTTGTGCCAGTGCGCACAGGGAATAAAGCCGGGGAACCAGTGAAAGGGCAGTACGGCATGTTTTATTGCGAAACAGGTTTGCAGTGTGAACCGGACGGGTAGAAACCGTTGACAGTACACAGCGCCCGTCATTCCCCCTTGAAACATGAAAAAGCAGATGCCCTGCATACTCTGGCATCAGGTGTTTTCCTTGCCTGCGGGAGCGAAACGCCGGAACAGTTCGCGGCGGCTTAAAGGTTCCGGCTCAGCTTCCGGTGCTTTTTCATGGATATCCGGCAAAGGTTGCTCACTCAACAAGGCGAAACGGAGTGCGTCTTCATCCACCTCATCACTGGATTCACTTTCAAGGAGAAGTGCGGAAATTTCCCCGGCTACGTTTTGTGCTTCCTGATGGGAGGAAAATTCAAACATCGGGGAAAAGAGGCTGCAGGTCCAGTAACTTCCCAATACGTCATCGTATGCGGACAGGCACTCCAAGGGGCCGGAGGGTAAAAGCAGCCGTTGCACTGAACCGGTACTGCCATACTGCACATTTTCATAAGGGAAATAGATAACCGACATAAACCAAGGGGTAATCAGGATTCCGACATTCCCCTCGGTAAGAGACTGTCCAAAACAAAACTCAACTTCTATTGCCTGATTGAGCACAGGGACACCGGCCATACGGGTTGCGGCTATTTCACTGAAGCGGGACTCTACATCCCGTTTTAAGGAGAGCAGTGTCTCTTTGCCCCTCTTAGAGGCAACTTTGGACGGAGTAGTCTGCACGGAGAAACCTTCCTTTGTTTCATCCTGTCTGTCGCGCTTTACTATTTTTGCCGAAGCAGGACAAACCCGGATTTGGGGTTATCACATTCGGGACAACACCAGACATCCGGCAACGCACTGAATGGTGTACCAGGCTGAATCTGCCAGTACTCATCACCTTGGGCCGGGTCATACAAGTACCAGCAAATCTTGCATTCCATACAATCGCTGTCACTTATTTCATCATTTTCAACATGATAGCCGGATTCAAATACCCTCATCGGTATATCCTTAATATCTCCTCCAGCCGGTCAGCGCTGTCAGCAATATCCTCCGGTGCTGCCAGGGCGACCGGCGGGACTTCACAAATTTCAATGGTGTTAAGGATCAACTTATCTTCCGAATTGAAGTACTTAATCCACCACACGTCCCGCAGGCGCGTACTGCCAATACGGCAGTTTCCATAACCCCGGGAGAGGATATTGACAGGGCCGGTTCCAAGGTGGTGACCAATAAGCTGTAACTCCAGATCGCTAAGGGGAAGCAGGGTCAGGTTAATCACATAAGGATCACCTGACACAGGTTGGGGTTCCCGGCTTTTTTGCTCAATTTCCACCAGAATCGGAGCGACATTTCCCATCCCGGTGCTTTCCTGTTCTATTACAATAGCGTTACCCGCGTCGTTACTGTTTCGCAAATCTCGGACAAACTGAGGAATTGGCCCGGTTTCCAGGTAGTCGGTCAAAATTTTGTCGGAGGTGTCTCGGACCTGCACACGCCATACCCCGGCGAGCACCGATTCTTGCACCATGGTGTGTAAAAGCCCTTCCCTGGTAATACTCACTTCCCCCTCGCCCAGTATCTGGTTGAGGAATGTGATGTCTGAATCAGAAAGTGCGTTGAGAGAAAATTTCCCGTTAGGGCTGTCAGCATTCCACTGCACCAGGGCGGTTTTCACCCTTTCGAGGAGATCAAGTACCCTGGGACTCTCTGGTTGCTCTTCTGGTTCGGGAAGAATTGGCGCGTTGTAGGTTTCCATCCCCCCACTTGGCATATCAAGCAGCCGTATGTCTCCATCAGAATCCAACGCCTGTGACAATGTGCGGCCAGTTATATCCACTACATCAATGTGTTGTACACCGTCGTTAAACCCTGTAGTGCCCGCGTTGTTTTTCATCCTTATTCTCCTTGAGAAACCGGGATCCGGTTAAGTGCATCTTCCACGCTTGCCCCATCGGGTTCAGTACCCAGGATCCTGTTAATCTCTTCCTGGTAGACCGCCCAATCCTGAATCCGGGCAATGGTTCCAACTCCCTTGCCCGATTTCACAAACACCAGTGACGGCCACTGGCGTACCTGATAGATAGGCGAAAGCACGTCTTCAAGCTCCCTACTGACAACAGCGGCAGAAAACCGGTTCCCGAAGGCAGCAACCAGCTCTGGCAGTACCACCGCCACATCCAGTGTTTCGGGGTAACGGTCAGCATTTTCAGTAAAAAACAAAACAGCAACCGGGTTGGATTCAAGGAATGTCCGGTAGTTGTCCTCATTCAGGATTGGGTATTCGTATTCCCTGTTCAGGCGCTCAATCAGGGGATGATTGGCCATATTCAACTCTCCTTGCCCTGTTGATCTGAAACCATTGCTGAAAGATGCGGCGGTAGGTTGTTTTGTGCACATCCATCCAGATCGGAAAAGTAACCGGTAAGCTGGGTTTCCCCATCCATCGCTGCAGCAACCGCACAGAGGGCATCGTTAATAAGGGCTGCTTCGTCTTCGCTGATTACACTCCGCGCTGCGCCCAGGAAAACCATCAGCCAGGTGCCAGGAGGCTGGTATCCAACCAACCGGCAATCGACAGTCTCTACTATCCCATCATGGCTGCATCTCGCCTCATGTTCAGAGCATTCCATTACCTTCATTGGTGTACCGATACACATTCAGTCCTGCCTCCTTTTGTCCAGGGAAACTGAAAATGCATCAGAGGAAGCTATGACCTGCTTGGGGTCAAAGCTTGCGTCCGGGTTGAGTAATACCCTTTCATCTCCAACACGGCAGGCTGTATTTTCATCCGGCCTTTCCGATTCATAGCGCGAGATATCAAGCTCCGCAGCTGTAAGGGCATCGAATGAGGAAACAGAAGCCGCCCGAGGGGCAACAGAAACACCAAAACGGTTAAGGTATTCGATCACCGCATCCCCGGCAGGGTCAAGCCTCGCTTTGACTTCTTCTGTCAGGCTGCCGCCGTAGTCTTCCATATTCACAGGCTGAACCCCGGCCAGCATGATATGTTGCGGTGCATGCCCCAGCATTTCAGCCAATGCCAGCACTTCCTGAAACCCAGTTTGGTGGAGGCTCACTTTCTTCGCCCCCAGGTAACTGGGTACATCTTTATCAAAATGAAGGGTCATGGTGCCGCCGGAAAGCCCAAAGTCCACTGCATCCAGCACGACCAGTACGTCCGCCTCCTGGACATGTTGGATTAAGTACACTCCCTGGCACCCTCCGTCCATCAGCTTTACGTTATCCGGAAACTCGAAACGCTGTTGCAGGCGCTCAACTGCACGGACACCAAAACCTTCATCTGCCCACAGCAGGTTCCCTATGCCAAGAATCAAGATGTTAGGCACTGTGCTGTTTAACTGGTCAGTCATTTACCACTCCCTGCGTCAACCCGGTTACTGACTTGTCGTTTTTTTCCATCCATTTATTGGTAAATCAGCAAACTTAATGCCAAGGTGCTGATTTCTACTGAAACACCGCCAGAACCTCTGGATTCAGACTTGCCGAGCCTTTTTACATACTTTTCACATCATCACAAAAAAGTGGTTACCACTCTTCCACTCCCACCCTCCAACCGGTAAATACCCTTCCAGAAACCCCGCGAGCAAACGGGCAAAATTTAACCAGCTAGAAACATAAATATCCGCCGCCTGTTTTTTCCGCAGGCGATCCCGTATCCCTTTTCCATCGCCAGATCGCGGCAGATTAGAAAATCCGTATACACAGATTATCCGCTTGGTATTTCGCAACATTTACATGATTTGGCACGCCTCTTGCGCTTTTAAGGAGAACAACAGCAGGCTCATCATGATGCCGACTGCGAATACACTGGAAAGTAAGGAAAAGAGAATGACGGAAACATTCTATGAAGTGATGCGACGCCAGGGGATCACCCGGCGCAGCTTCCTGAAGTACTGCAGCCTTACCGCATCGGCGCTGGGACTTGGCCCGGCTTTCGCACCTCAAATTGCCCATGCGATGGAAACCAAACCCCGAATTCCTATTTTGTGGTTACACGGCCTGGAATGCACCTGTTGCTCAGAGTCTTTCATTCGCTCCGCACATCCACTGGCAAAGGATGTCGTGCTGTCTATGGTCTCTCTGGACTATGACGACACACTGATGGCAGCAGCCGGGCACCAGGCGGAAGCCATCATTGATGAAGTGATAGAGAAATACAAAGGCAATTACATTGTGGCGGTGGAGGGTAACCCACCGCTCAACGAAGACGGCATGTACTGCATCATTGGGGGCAAACCATTCCTTGACCAACTGAACAAGGCAACCCGGAATTGCAAAGCCATTATCTCGTGGGGCTCATGCGCCTCGTACGGCTGTGTGCAGGCAGCCGCCCCTAACCCGACACAGGCAACACCGGTTCATAAAGTCATTAAAGACAAACCCATTATCAAAGTGCCGGGCTGCCCACCGATTGCTGAGGTTATGACCGCTGTTATCACCTATATGCTGACATTCGACCGCATCCCGGAACTGGATCGCCAGGGTCGCCCAAAAATGTTCTACAGCCAGCGCATCCATGACAAGTGCTATCGCCGGCCTCACTTCGACGCTGGGCAATTTGTTGAAACCTGGGACGATGAAAGTGCCCGCAAGGGTTACTGCCTCTACAAAATGGGCTGCAAAGGACCAACAACCTACAATGCCTGCTCAACCGTTCGATGGAACGACGGGGTTTCCTTCCCAATCCAGGCCGGTCACGGCTGCATCGGCTGTTCCGAAGACGGGTTCTGGGATAAAGGTTCCTGGTATGCCCGCCTTACTGACATCAAGCAATTCGGTGTGGAAAGTAATGCCGATAAGGTCGGAGGAACCGCTGCGGCTATTGTCGGAGCTGCCACCGCTGCCCATATGGCAGCCAGCGTGGTAAAACGCATCCGGAACGGCAACGGGAGCAAGGAGAATCAGTCACAAAACGGGGGAGATAACGCATGACCGTCATTAACACACCCAATGGGTTTAAGCTGGATAACTCAGGGAAGCGTGTCGTTGTCGACCCGGTCACCCGTATTGAAGGGCACATGCGCTGCGAGGTTAACGTAGACGAAAACAACGTTATACAGAATGCAGTGTCTACCGGCACAATGTGGCGCGGACTGGAAGTGATCCTTAAAGGCAGGGATCCCCGGGATGCCTGGGCGTTTGTTGAACGTATCTGCGGAGTCTGCACCGGTTGCCATGCCCTTACCTCTGTCCGGGCTGTGGAAGATGCACTGGGGATTCAAATCCCGCCCAATGCCCACCTCATCCGGGAAATGATGGCGAAAACCCTGCAGGTCCACGACCATGTCGTCCACTTCTACCATCTCCATGCACTGGACTGGGTCAACCCTATCAATGCGTTGAAAGCGGATCCCAAAGCCACATCCACACTGCAACAGACGGTTTCACCTTCACACCCCAAATCCAGCCCCGGCTATTTCCGCGATGTGCAGACCCGTATCCGCCGTTTTGTCGAGTCCGGCCAACTGGGACCGTTTAAAAACGGTTACTGGGATAACCCCGCTTACAAACTGCCACCGGAAGCCGACCTCATGGCTGTCGCTCACTACCTGGAAGCACTGGATCTGCAGAAAGAGTTTGTGAAAGTTCACACGGTATTCGGCGGTAAAAACCCGCACCCGAACTATCTGGTAGGCGGCGTCCCCTGCGCCATCAATATGGATGGTGATCTTGCAGCCGGTGCGCCACTGAATATGGAGCGCCTGAACTTTGTAAAAGCCCGCATTGATGAAATGGTCGCCTTTAACAAGAATGTCTACATCCCAGATGTCATCGCCATTGCCAGTTTCTACAAAAACCAACTCTGGGGCGGCGGCCTCGGCGGCCTGAGTGTCATGGACTACGGCGCATATCCAAAGGTCAATTACGACAAATCCACTGACCAGCTGCCGGGCGGCGTTATCCTTAACGGGAACTGGGATGAAATCCACCCCATTGACCCAAGGGATCCTGAGCAGGTACAGGAATTCGTTTCCCATTCCTGGTACAGCTACCCGGATGAAAGCCAAGGCCTGCACCCATGGGATGGGATCACCGAACCCAATTACGAGCTTGGAGCCCGGACTAAAGGCACCAAAACCAATATTGAAGAACTGGATGAATCCGCCAAGTATTCCTGGATTAAGGCACCACGCTGGCGTGGCCATGCCGTGGAAGTGGGGCCACTTTCCCGCTACACCCTCGCCTACGCCCAGAATGTTGATTATGTGGTTGAGCAGGTTAACCGCAGCCTCGCGGCATTTAACCAACTGGCCGGCACCAACCTGGACGCCAAAACCGCCCTCAATTCCACCATTGGCCGAACACTTGCACGAGCGCTGGAATCCGAGTATTGCGGCGACATGATGGTTGATGACTGGAATGCGCTCATCGGCAACATCAAGGCCGGGGATACAGCCACAGCCAATATGGACAAATGGGATCCTTCCACCTGGCCGAAAGAGGCCAAAGGTGTAGGAACCGTTGCGGCTCCCCGTGGCGGTCTGGGTCATTGGATCAAAATCAAGGATGGCAGGATCGAGAACTACCAGTGCGTCGTCCCTACTACATGGAACGGTTCACCACGGGATCCTGCCGGAAACATCGGAGCCTTTGAGGCAAGCCTGTTGAATACCCCGGTCGAACGCGCCGATGAACCGGTTGAAATACTGCGCACCCTGCACAGCTTCGACCCTTGCCTCGCCTGCTCGACCCACATAATGTCGCCGGACGGCCAGGAGTTGGCCAAAGTCAAAGTGCGCTAGGGAGGTTCCTATGACGGGTCACAGTAAACAAAGCAACCAACCGGCAGTGTATGTCTATGAAGCACCGCTGCGGATATGGCACTGGACCAATGCCCTGGCAATTACTGTCCTGGCGATTACCGGGTACTTTATCGGCAGCCCACTCCCCACTGTTACGGGAGAGCCGGTGGATACCTTTTGGATGGGCTACATCCGTTTTGCCCATTTCTCAGCCGGTTATATTCTCGCAGTCGGTTTTGTGTTCCGCATGTACTGGGCGATTGTTGGCAACGAGCATGCGCGCCAGCTGTTTCTGCCCCCCCTCAACGACAGGGAGTGGTGGCGTGGGGTCTGGCATGAAGTGAAATGGTACGCCTTTATGGAAAAGGAACCAAAGAAGTATGTCGGCCATAACCCACTGGCAATGCTGGTCATGCACTTCGTTTTTCTATGGGCGACAGTGTTTATGATTTTCACCGGATTCGCACTGTACGGCGAAGGAACAGGAATGGGGTCCTGGCAGTATGAAATGTTCAGTAGTTGGATGCTGCCTTTGTTTGGGCAAAGCCAGGACATACATACATGGCACCACCTGGGTATGTGGGTAATCATCTGCTTTATCATCATGCATGTGTATGTCGCGGTAAGGGAAGACATCATGTCGCGCCAGTCCCTCATCAGCACCATGGTCAGCGGCTGGAGGATGTTCAAAGATGACAGGCCGCCGGAAGAAGACAAACACACACCCTGACGCTGTAAGTGCAACAAACGCAACTCCATTTGCCGGGTAACACCCGGCTTTTTTTGTTCCGGTTTGAGCGCATTACGTTTTCCCTTTATGCTACCAGCCAATAAACCGGTTACAGAAATTAACGCCTTGAGGACTGCACAAGAGATGAACCTGACCCAACTCACCCCCAATCTCTACCAAAAGCTCTACAGCGACATCCATGAGTTTAGGGAAACCTTCGACCTCCCCGTTGAGGACCCGTCCTCCCTTGACGAAAGTACCGACCGCCTGCACACCTCCCTCGCTATTGAGGAGTTGACTGAGCTTGCAGAAGGACGAAGCAAGGAAGACGAAGCCGACGCAATCGTTGATACTGTTTATGTACTCATGGGAAGGGCTGTCCACCTGGGTGCCAAGAGTGCGCAGGCATGTTTGCCGGTTTCCTATCTTGTTGACTTGTTGCTGCATGTTGCATCAAACCGGGATATCGATTTTGTTGCCTGCTGGGACGAAATCCACAGCAGCAATATGAGCAAGGTCTGCCGCACTGAACAGGAATATTCGGATACCGAAAAATTCTACGCCTCAAAGGGAATGCCTGTTACCCAAACACGCAAAGGTGAATACCTGATAGTAAAATGTGCAGAGGATGCTGAACTTGAAGGAAAGCTAATCCGGAAGGGAAAAGTGCTTAAATCTGTCTACTACCGCCCTGCCGATCTATCCAATTTGGTCTGAGACATCCCATTAAAATTCCCATGGCTGTGGTCAAGCACGGCTATGGGGAATATCTCATTTCCTTTATTTATATATATATTCTCTGATATCAACCATAATTCTCATCTATGATTAAATAGTTGGATACTGCAATCCGGCCTTGGTTTCATCATAATGGATGTCTGAATGAAGCTAGCCAGTCTGACCCTGAGAACATTGTCCTTTGTATATTCTGCCTTTTTGGTGGGACTGTTCCTGCTGTGTTACCTCGTCTTCTACAACTTCCTCGTTCACAACCCTGAAATCGAATTAGCAAAAAAAATGCAAAAACAAGAAGTTGAACGGGTTGAAAACGTCTTTAAACTCTACTCTTCCCAAATGACAAGCACGGTGCTGGATTACGGTCATTGGGACAGCATGAAGCAGTTTGTCAAAGAACCTACCCAGGAATTCATTGAAGACAACCTGTCGGATTACACGTTTGAGTCCTTGGAATTGGATGCGTTTTTTATCTATAACGAAAAGTCAGAAGTGGTCTGGCACTACAACAAGGACTTGGAAACCGGTAAACCTCTTGATGTTTCCGACCTTCTGTCTAAAGACTTCAACTTTGAACAATATACGTCGCAACTTGATGATGAAGCCTTTGGTACGCTGACCTTAGCCAATAATACCTATCTCTATGCAATCGCTGGGATTTGTGACAGCAACGGCGAGGAATGCGGTAACAGTCACTTATTGACCTTACGCAAACTGCGGTTGTCTTTGGAAAAAGAAATCAATGGGTTAACGGGTCTGGAGGTTCGGCTCTTTGATGATGATCATGTGAACTTTCCCAAAATACATGAGCACGAAAACGTTACCCATCTCATACTGAAGAGTGTCGGGAACCAGCCAACATTAAATATCGAAATTACCCACAGCACTAAAATCCCGGAATTTTTGTGTCTGGAAGAATTAATGGGGCTCGTCATCATATGCATCGTTGTGTTTGCCCTTAACTTTGCACTTGTAGGGCTGATTATTGCGCCACTGCAAACAGCGACTTTTGAGCTGAGAAACTACATGCTTTCCGGCGACTCAACACCCTTCATGCGCAATTTCCGCTCCTTTGAACTCCAGTACTTTGCTCGTACCGTAAGAGACCTGATTGAAAACCTCCACAACCAGAAAAAGCAGCTGTTATATCTTTCAGAACATGACCCTCTCACAGGTCTGGGTAACAGGAGAAAGCTGGAGCAAGAACTAGAAAACATTCTTTATGGAAGCTCAGATTTGGGAATGGGTATTTTCCTGATAGATATTGATCACTTTAAGGCGTTTAACGACAACTATGGCCACACTAAAGGAGATAAAGTTCTCAGCTTGGTTGCAGAAACACTCGCGATCGTATCCCGGAAAAATGGGGGGTTTGCAGCCCGTTTTGGCGGCGAGGAGTTTTGCATTGTCGTTCCAGTCAAACCAGGGGACGATTTCGAACCCGGCCAATTTGCCAACCTGATATGCAAGCGGGTGGAACAGTGTCGTTATCCCCATATTTACTCAGCGACATCAGACGTTATAACTGTTTCAGTAGGAGGCCTCTATATCCCACGCATCGCCAGTTACCATAGGGATAAAAGCCTGATAAGCCTGTTTAATCTTGCAGATTTGGAGCTTTACCGAGCAAAAGACAGCGGACGAAATACGTTTAAGATCAGTGAGGGAGACGAAACGGTCAGCAACAAAGTAACTATCTGAATTAGCATCCGCTGCGCTCTAATGCTACAGAGCTAAAGAATTGGGGCAGGCTCACGATTCTGCAACCACTGAACAGGCGGCGGAAAAGAAATTTGGTTTAATGGTCCAAATTCCACACCTTAGCTTAGCCATGGTTGATTACCGTAAAAGACTTATCCCGGTTATCCGGTACCTCGAAAACAACTTCAATGAGCCCTCCAGGCTTGTCGATATCGCTACCCAAGCCAACCTGTCCCCGTATCATTTTCACCGCATCTTTAAAGCCGTAACTGGAGAAACCCTGGCAGACTACGTTCGGCGTCTTAGGCTTGAAAATGCAGCCGATGACCTGTTTAAAAAGCAGTGTTCGGTGACAGACGCAGCATTGACGTACGGGTTTTCAAGCTCTCAGGCACTTGCCAAAGCATTCCAACAACACTTCGGCCTTACACCTTCAGACTTTAAAAACTGCGAGGATTTAAGGGCGTTCGGTGAGATGCTGCGAAACAGCAAGATTGGACACACTCTCCGCAATTCTGGAAACGAAGCCGCTGATGTACTGCCGTATTCTGATCCTGACTCAACGATGGAGAGAATGGATATGGAAACAAAGCAGTTTGAACCGGGATTTCTGGCCTACATCCGCGTTACCGGCCCTTATGGGGAAAATTATGAACCGGCTATTCGCAAACTGTATCAGTGGGCTGGCGCAAAGGGACTGTCCGGCTTCCCAAGTATATTTGTTTATCATGACAACCCAGAACTGAC
This sequence comes from Parasalinivibrio latis, assembly GCF_036825535.1. Taxonomy (GTDB): domain Bacteria; phylum Pseudomonadota; class Gammaproteobacteria; order Enterobacterales; family Vibrionaceae; genus Parasalinivibrio; species Parasalinivibrio latis. The sequence goes on along the minus strand of NZ_CP098813.1, from coordinate 1,273,450 downwards.
ACCGGCAGAGAAATGCAGGACGGATATTGGCATGCTCCTGCCAGAGCAGACTGAAACAACCGGAGAGGTGGAATTGACTGCCTTTCAGGGAGGAAGTTACGGAGTGCACCGAGGAAAAGCTTCGTGCCATGAAGACTATTCAAAGCATTGGGCACACCTTATCGGGGAGATCATAAAATCTGGCCTTGATACGGATGACCGCCCATGTTTTGAGCTGTACCACAGCTATGATCCTGAAACCCATGAATCAGATGTAACATTCTGTACAGCAGTTAAAGTCTAACGAATTGCGGATGTGCCATGAACAAGGTACATCCGCGGTAATTTCCCGCATAAGTTTGACTTGGCTATACGCATCACCGATACTCCCGCCGGTAAGTTCCCGCAAGAGACAGTATTTATGGCCCGCCAAATCGAATACGTTTATAAAGGCGTAACAAAAACCGTCCCATTTTCTTTTGGAAAATACCGGACCATCTATGAAGCAGCTGCTGCCGAGGAAGGAATAGACATCTCCAATTTCCTGAAAATGGAACAACAACTGGAAATGGTATCCGACGGAAAAGCCGTTAAAAATCATCGCGACAGCTATTTCAATAAACTGGGATTTGGCAAAATTTTCCTGGTTAAACAAGAAGCAAAATCAATCAAAGATAAATAATGTGTTTATTGGGGGCTTTCGCTCCCTTTTTGATTCCTGACATTTTTTCGCGTAAGACGTCTTCTGCAAAAAAACGTCAGGTCATCTTCGCTACATTAGAAATATCCTAATATACTGAAATTACAGAATAAATATTGTCGGCTTTTTTTACAACTGTTGAGTTAGCCGCGCAGAAATACGGCATAACTCATTGTTTGTTATAGATAATAAATACTGGCACCCAAGTTGCTTTGAAATGACTGCGACAGTATATAGATTCAGCCAATATGCACTGGATTTATTAATGAAGTCACACCCAGAATCCGAAATTTGTTGTGGTCAGCATTTGGGAATATATAAATGAAAATTTTGAAAATATTATTTACAGGGATATTTCTACTTGGTGCAGCCAGTGTCAATGCAACACTGATTGATGTTAAAACCATTATTGTCCAACACTCCGGAAACAGCGCGATCGCACCCAACCAACGTTGGCTCCAGGTATCCGAAGTTATCGCCACCCAAACAGGTACAGGTGCCGATCTGGCTCTTGCATCTGCCGGAGCGACGGCATCAGGCACTGGTAACTGGAATTCGTCATCCAACCCAAACAAGACAATTGATGGCATCACATACGCAGCATTTCCAGATATCTACCATGCGAATTCAACCAGCCTTTCTGAAGCTTTGACCATCACACTGGCGGTCCCGAGTTCATTGGATTTTATTTCGATATTCGGCCGGCAGGGCTGTTGTGAATTTCGTGATATTTACAACGTCACGGTACTAAATACGTCCGGGGATACTATCTTTCGTGCGACGAATTTGGATGCAAGTGGATCTTCTGGCGTAACTGTCGCCGTACCTGAGCCCGCAAGCATTGCTATTTTAGGTCTTGGATTGTTAGGTCTGGGTGTATCTCGCAGAACAATTAAACTCTAACATCATCTGGCCCATTAATTTCCCGATTTTCTCACATAAAAAACCCGCTTTGTAAGCGGGTTTTTATTTTGGTTATACCCAAACCACCTCAAGGTGATTTAGGTGTATCGATACATCAGATTCGGAAGATACCGATAATATTATTCAGTGCGTTTGCCTGCTGGCTCTGGGTTTCGGATTGTTCCGCAATACTTGCAAGTTGTGAAGTGTTTTCCTCAGAGTTCTTAGTCACCCTGACAACATTCTGGGTAATTTCTTCTGCAACAGCGGACTGTTCCGTCGCCGCCGCAGAAACCTGCTCATTGTAAGAAACAATGGTGTTAATCGCCTTGGCAATGTTGTAGTAAGCTTCACCAGATTGTTCAGACAACGTTTGAACCTCTTGGCTCCTGTCATTAGATTGAGAAATGACCGTCACCACATTCGCCGCGCCTCCCTGAATCGTCTCAACGATTTCAGTAATCTCCTCGACTGACTCCTGGGTCTTGCCCGCCAATGCACGAACCTCGTCTGCAACAACTGCGAATCCACGGCCAAGCTCACCCGCACGGGCAGCTTCAATGGCAGCGTTCAGTGCCAGAAGGTTTGTTTGCTCCGCAATTCCACGAATCACATTCAGAATATTGCCGATGTTTTCAGAATCATCTTTCAGCTTGTCAACAGCCGAAGAGGCTTCCGTCATCGCCAAGGAAAGCTTCTCAATAGCCGCAACAGACTGCTCCAGTACCCGCTCACCTTCCTGGGCGGCGTTTGCTGCAAGCTGGCTCTGCTCGGTTGCATCGTTGGCATTTTCAGAAATCGACATCGCACCGGTTGTCATTTCAGAAAGGGACTGGGCAATCGCAGAGGTGTCGTCCAACTGTTCCCGGACTGAATCGTTAGATTGCTGTATAGAGCTCTCCATTGTCTGGCAAGAGCCCGATATAGAAGAACTGGCCTGACGCAATTTTTCAACAATGTCACTCAGAGACTCAGCTGATTTATTCAACGCATTATTAAGGACAGTAAATTCGTCCTTGCCTTTAGTATCAATCCGCTTGGAGAGATCCCCTTCCGCAATGCTACTGGCAAAAACAATAGACTTGTTAAGGGGAGCCATGATGGTACGAACAATCCAAATGCTGACAAAAATACTGAATATAATTGAACCGACAATAACCATATAAGTTACGCGTTTCGCGTTGTCACTGACTGCCTGACCGTCTTCGGCATTTTGCTCATACAGCATCTCAATGTTGGTTGTCGTACTGAGCGCTGCAGATACAAGCTGACTTTCAATATTCTTAACGGTGACAACTTTCTTTGTGTTTTTTTCAACTGACGCTTTGTAACTGTTGTAAGAACTTTCAATGTTTTTAATTAATGCCGTGACCTCTTTCCCTCTTGAAATCATCTGCACACCTTTCAATTTAAGGTATGTTCTTCTCATTAACTTACTGATCTGATCACCTTTAGCAACACCTTGCGTACTTTTTGACTTTAGTACAGACACAAAGAGGTTAACCGATGCCTCATATAATGCAGAAGAAGAAACATAAAGAGACCGGTAAATCATACTGTCACTATTTTTATCATTAATATTGTTTGCAAAAGTGACCAGCTTTGCCGTGTTTTTAATCAGTTCCTCACCCTGTTTATTTTCAATTCTCAAATCTTCCTGAAGCTTGGAATTTTCCAATTTAAATAACGTAAACTGCTCATTGAAGCTTCTCAGGTTTTCTGCAACAGTATCGAGCAAAAATGCCTTGTCTTCATCATCTATACCTTCGCGGGCGATCTGCAACGCCTCTTCAGCTTCTAGCAAATACGCATTGACCTGCTCCACCGAATCTTCGCTTCCTTCCAGCATATATCGAAGTTGGTGAACGCGAGCTTCACCAATATCTTTATCGACCCTATTGAGTAGCGCGGTAGTTTCTATACGCCCATTTTGCCAATCCATCATCTGGTCTCCAAACAACCCGACAATAACAATGGCCACAGACATGAGTGCCAACGTGAAATACAATTTAAATTTAATGGTCATCGATAAATCCTTTTGTGGCAAACCCAAACCCGGTCTAAATATATGAAACTATATTCTTATTTTAATTATCTAAACCAATTGTCAGGTTATAAACAGGACGTATCAATGGCGAGAAAAAATAGTCAAAACATTTCAATTTTGCACAAAACATCAAAAAAAACTGAATTCACTTTCAATTGATATGAAAGTGAATTCATTTACTTAATCATCAGAATTTTATTCTTAAACTAATAGATCATCGCAAAGGTATGAAATAGAAAACAGGCATTCTTTCAGATTAGAATTCTGGAAATCATTCTCTATACGATTTATTTTTTGATACAGACGGCCTTTTCTGTCATGAATGAAGTCATAAAAACTCTCTGACGTACGTCGGGATTCAAGCCTTTTACACAGTGCTTCCATTGACTCCACTGTCGAATGTAATGCTTCTTTACACCCGGCATCCTCAAAAGAATCCAGTCTCCCGTTAATCGCAGTTATCTGCCTCAACAACACATTGGAAGCCCTGCAACAGAGCACAATAGTTTCAGATATTTTACCTTTTTGCCCAGGTTCACCCAAATACCCAAGCCAGTGATCAAACAGGTTGGTATCCTCACGCACGCAACGCTGAAACTTGGCTGGCAAACCAGAATGGGACGCACTGTTTTCATCCCGGTTACCAAATTGGCTGGTCTCAAGTGCTACAAGAAAACGGCGGTAACTGTCTATCGCGGTATAAAGCTGGCTAGGAAACGCGTTCTTTTGCCACCCTGGAGAGATCAGAAGCAGAAGGACAACCGGCAATGCTACACCAAGTAAGGTGTTTTCAAGGCGAGGTAACAAAATGACCGCACCCTCGCCATTCAGCGCAAAGCCCATAAAGACGTAGACGGTGACACAGAATACAGCAACACCATAGTTCTTAGCCGATGTATGGAAGAACACCACCGCAGCAAGACAAAAAATAACCGGTAATAACCAATGCGGCATATTTGCATGCAGCATAAAGGCAACGGCCAGCAGCCCACCAATAGTACCTGCCAGGCGATGCAATAGTCTCTGCCATGTCATTGACATTGTAGGCCGCAAAACCAGCAGACTTGTCATCAGCGTCCAGAAACCAAATTCAAGGTTGAACATCCGAACCAGGATAAAGCCTGCAGTCAGGCTCACCGTCCCTCGGAAAGCGTGACGGAAATAGCTCGACTGCCAGCTGAACTGGCTTAAAAATTTGTGAAGGCCAAAGCGCAACGCACGCATTGATTGGCCCCGGTGCGGAACTCTGACCCTGAACTCGCACTTTTTAGGACGATAGTCATCCAGGGAACGCATCGCCAGATAGATAAGTTCCAACTTATCGATAAACCCACCAGCCAATGCCACTTCATGGTCAAACTTTCCGTCCAGGGGAACCTGCCGGAGCACGTGGAAATCAATTTCAGGCAGCAGCGCTTTTGGCCTATCCAGTTGCAAGCCGGCAATACTCTCTGCGATTGTCCGGGTAACCGAATCAATTTCCGTCAGCCAGCGCCCATAATGCTGCTGGAATTCTTTTCCGGGAGAAAAGTGCATAAGCCGGGTCTGCTCTGAAACACTTTCAGCCACCTGGAGATACGCTTGTAACCTTACTATCTGCTCGTTATTTTCCCCCGCAGCCAATTCCTGATGTACCCGAGCCTTAAGTTGCCCAAAATTTGCAGCAAAAAGGGAGCGCAACCGGGCGGCATCTACAAAGTCACGCCCGTCATCAGCGTAATGGGTCAGAGGCCAAGAGTGTGAAAGCAGCTTTTTGCTCAATGCCTGGTTAACATCAAAAAACAAATCCAGATCTTCCCTATGGGGAAAACACTTAAATGCCAACCATTGCCACATCCCATACCACATACAACCTGCGGCCAGCGCAGCCGGAATATACCAGTCCGGTCTTGTCCCATCGTGCAGGATTAGCGCATAAATTCCAGCCAATATGGTTGCAAACCCAATAGCACCGAGCCGTGGTGAAAACACCGCAAACATAAACAGGTTAAAACTGGCAAATGCAAGATATAGGCTGAAAGCAAGGGTATCGTGGTACAAGCTGGTTACGGCAAAGCTGTTCAGGAAAAACAGTGCCAGTGCAGTAAAAAAGTCCGAGACCCTGTGTTTATACGCGCTTGCAGTATCAGCGTTCCCACAAGCGATTGAACCCAGTGAAAACGCAATTCCCAGTGTTACCTGCCCGGCGACAAACATTGGTACTGAACACGTAATAAAACTCAGTGCCGCAGTGTTGGCCCGCAGGTTAAGCATGCTCCTGGATACAAGAAATTTGACTACAGGGATCTGTCTCAGGCGCTCAATAAAATGATTCATACAATGAAGCTATTAATTTCCGAAGTGTTATTTTATCACTGCATAGCTATATTGTCCGACAAATGTATTCTTTAACCCAAGCTCAATTCCCCTATCAGGCAATAGCCATTTTGGGACTCCGGCAGCCAGTGGTAAACTGGCGGTTTCCCGCTTATCTCACTAAATTGCTCATGTTAGAAAAAGAAAACCTCCTCAAACTCGCCTCAATGAAAATGCCCTTCGGAAAGTATGCCGGGCGAGTATTGATTGACCTGCCGGAGGAGTATTTGCTGTGGTTTGAAAAGAAAGGCTTCCCGCAAGGTGAACTTGGTAAGCTGATGGAGCTGTGTCTGGCTCTGAAAATTGAGGGATTGGACTCTTTGGTAAAGCCTTTGAAAAGACAATAAGTTACCGGTTTCATTGAGAGCTTGCTCCCAGTTGCACACATTCGTTGTCGGATTTATTTACACTGTTGGTCTCACTTCCTGAACCAAAACCGTTAACCGAATGAATAGAAAAGGAAAATTTTACTGGCACATATAGTGCTAAAAGTAGGTACATTCATGGATGAAGTAAGATGTACCCCAATGAAAAGGATACGGTTTTTCCTCTCAATTATTCTGCTGTCCGGGTTATGCAGTCCTTGGGCCAACGCAGGGTTTCTGACATTTGAATACCCTTCGGGTCACTTCCTAAGCAACAGTACCATTACTGAAGGCGGCTATAGCATTACGCACGGGAATACCTCTGCTTTGCTGGGAGCATTTTCAATGATCCATAATTCTAATGATCATTCAGGAAATGGCTCCAATGTCGCTTATGCATACAACCAGTCTTCGTTGAGCGTGGCAAGAACCGATGGTACAGGTTTCAGCCTCAACAGCTTTGATGCCGGAGAAACCCTTTTATCACCCACCACAGCCTGGGCAGACCAGGTAAAACTGACCGGATATGATGCTTTGGGTGCAGTGGTTATCCAGGCGCTTTTTACACTGGATCACATCGCCTCCCCCATTTCAGGTTTGCAGACTTTTACCACTTCAGGTTTCACCAATCTGGCCCGTATAGAATTCGCCGGGGTATGCCTTTCCGGCAGTTGTAACAACCGGGAATTTTCCATCGACAACCTGGCGTTGATCCCTTCTCCGGTTCCAGAACCCGTGACACTGGCTTTACTGATTACAGGAATCACCTTTTGGCAGGTAAGAAAACGCCAGTTTAAGTAACCGGCCAGCATTTATGCCCGGCTTGTTTTAGTTTGGGCTATTTTGGTCCAAACCTGACTGGTAGTGGCCTAAAAAGGTTTTAAGGATACCCAGGCTGTCTTTCTGCCCACTCTGCTCAGCGAGCAAGAAATCGAAAATGGCATTTTCATGGTCACTGACCAGCGTGTAGAGTGCCAGATGTTTGGTAGCAACATCTGTATCAGCCTGATAACGCTTTTGATAAGGTTCGACCCAGGCCACCATGGTGTCAATAAGCGTTTCCCAAGGCAGATTTATCCACTTCACCGCATCAGCAATACCTTTTTCTTCCATTGCCCGATCATGATCTGGAACAGATTCACCGATACTCGCAACCCCTTCCCGGAGTAACCGGGCAGTCAATGCCTCCACTTTCCACAAAACATGGAATGCTTCCTGTTTGGAAGAATCCGGGTAAAACCGGATAAAATGGTCAAAAAATGCCAGTCCATACAGTTCACCAAAGTAAGCTGACTTCAAAGGTGTGATCATGAAAACTTCGCTCGGAAAAGTTTACGAATTGGCTGACTTCCACGGTAAATTAACAGGGAGCAGAGAATCAGCGTGCAGCCGGCAATTTTATGTGCAGGCATTGCTTCATGATACCAAACCACACTCAGTACCACAGTCCACACGGGCTCCAAAATCATAATTATCGCGGCGTTTGCAGCACTGGCCCCTTTCTGCCCCAAGGTCTGCAACAGGTAACGAAGACTGGTTGCCACCAACACACTTAGGCCAAACCAGCCCCAAACGGATGTCGCGACGGTTTCTGGCCAGTTTTCAGTTATCAGTGAAACCGTCAGAGCAATGGTGCCGGTTGAAAACAGCTGGACGCAGGTAAGCACCAGAGTCGGGATTCTCTGGGCATAACGGCTGTTTGCATTGAAATGAATAGCAAGGAAAACAGCCGCCAGAAGAAACCAGATTTGGCTGGCAGACAGTTGCCAACCCACTCCACCTAAAGAGAGCATCGCTAGCCCGGAGACAGCAACCGGCAGGGAGACCCAGAAAATTCGCGGTGGAGCCTGACGGTACATCACCCACGCAACCGGAGGAACAATGAGCATGGAAAGGCTCATGATAAATGCCCCTTCCCCTAAAGATGTGCTCACAGACATCGCATAAATCCAAAACAGCAGGGCCGTAGCAAGGAAACTCCCCACACCGGCAGCCCTGGCCAGATCACCTCGGTTTACTGAATTCAACTTACGGAGACAAAAAGGCAACAGGAAAAGGGATGCTGAGACAAACCGGAGTCCGATAAAACCAAATGGAGGAAGACCCTGTATAGCTTCTTTAGAGAAGATCCACCCCAATGCGGCCAGCACAGTGGTGGCCAATAAAATGATTGATGCTCGACGTTCCGACAACTTTACTCACCAAAAAAGAGGAAAAGGGAGGCAGCCTTATTATTTCATTAGTTTTTTCTGTTGCACATGACAACGTCACATTAAACGCACAAAAAGGCAAAATCTCTCTATCGGACATATACAAAAAGCCAAGTCGGTTATAGTTTTAGTAACCTTTATCTGCCTTACCGATAAAATGTCACATCAGATGCTCGAGATAATTACATCAAAAAGCGCGCTCAGATGGCTTACCCCTCTGCTGGTCATCTTTCCACTTAACGTGTTTGCCACCACTCCGGTTAACGTTCATGAAGAGATGATAGAAGCGCTTGAAGCATACGCTGACTTTAAAATGGGGAATCACCAGGAAGCGTTCACCGCCTGGAAAAAACTCGCCGAAAAAGGCAATGCCCAAGGCATCCTGAACACTGCACACATGTACCTTGCCGGCGAAGGAACACAAGCAAGCTGCTCCAAAGCACTCAAGTGGTACAGGCGAGGCGTAGAACTTGGTGACCCGATGGCGATGTACTCACTCGGTCAACTCTATACAAACGGCGAATTCGTCGACGAGGATAAAGAAACCGGCATCGCCTACTTCCGGGAGGCTGGCGCCGCCGGGCTAATTGAAGCTCAACAATGGCTGTCTGAATACTATCTTAGTAATGATGATCACGCCGAAGCCACATACTGGCTGCAACGAGCTGCTGACAACGGGGATTATGAAGCAAGTCTAAAGCTCAAGGGTATCTCAGATTCCGGCAATCCCACTACCGAGATCAACGGCCCTTTCAGACTCGCTGTGCACAACTGGTTAAAAACACTCGATGATGCAGCGAACCACCGTGATGCCACCACACTGACAGGGAATATCCTACCCGATGCCACCATCAAAATAAGGATGCCAGGGCAGCAGGTTTACCAGACTCTTTCACGAAAGGAACTCTATACACTTTGGGCAAACGTTTTTTCTTCCGCATACCGCTACCGTTTTACCCGTACGGACTACCAGGTTTTACCCATGCTCAGCGGCATGAAAATCAAGAGTACGATCCGGGAAAACATCCTTTCTGACGGCACGGTACGCATACTTAAAATGGAAGAAACAATGCGGGCCCGGCTGAATGAGGATCGTTGGGAAATTTCCGCTTTAAGCATATCTGTCAGCCATATCCCCTGAATAAAACGCCCAGAGGCACCACTTGGTGCGACTACCGGGAAATAACCACAGAACATACCGGGAAATTTTCCCTGGCATTCTGTCCATGATCTCAGGTTCGCGACAACCCAATTCCCATTTGATGTTCCAGACTTTACTCAAAGCCAACTGCTTTATCCGGCAGTAGTTAACCCTACGGTTCAACGGTTTCGGGACAGGCGCCGCCTTCGATCAGTCTTCCTCACCTTCTCGCCTTCGCAGTGCCTGTCCCGAATTCTCCCCGGACATATGTCCCGGCTGTACACAACTTACACTCAGGCAGTTGTCGCTGCCTTTTCCGGTACATTCACGATAGTTGCCTTTCTGTTTTGGGCATCAAGGAACTCACGGAAATCATCCAGGGAAAGGGAAAGTGTGGCGGTATTTACCAATGGGTGGCACTGCAACCTTTCAGCCTGCCACACTGCTTCATCCACCACCAACTCGACGTTGGAATCCGGGTCATTCACAACCGCCAGTACTGATACAGAGCCAGGTTCCAGCCCCAGGTGCGTTTTCAGGCGTTCAGGCGATCCAAAACTGAGGGCACTGGTTTCCAGCACCGTTGACAGCCCTTTAAGATCCACTGACTTGTTCTCCGGTACGGCAACAAGGAAATGACGCTTTCCCTTCCGGTCTCGCAGAAAAAGGTTCTTGGTTTCGATTCCCTGAATATCAAGATTTAGTGCGCTGGCTTCCTCGCAGGTATAAACGGGTTTGTGTTCAAATTTGTCGTAACGAATTCCAAGGGAATCCAATAATCCCAATACTTCCATGTTCTTGCCCCTTCTAGCTTTTCCTCAGTTTGCCAGTCTCAGATTAAATATCCATACCGGATTGCGTCAGGGTAAATACACCCTAACGACCTTTGTATCCCTGTAATTTAACCACGACCCTTGGATTTGCCTGGATCCCGGCATGCATTCATACTGTTGATATTGCCACTTTGCGCCAAACCCCAACAAAACAACCATTCACCCCTTGTTTACCTATTGTGTACATGCCGTTGCAGGCGGCTGTTTTCTAACAAGGAATTTGCGATTGCTGACAGATTTCTGTCCATCTTTTTTCCACTCGCTCTGGTAAAATATTGCCCAACTTTTTTCATATCAGGAATACCACCTTGAACAACTCTCCATTCTCAGTACGGTCCTTTGCCGTCTGTCTCACAGCCATCAGTCTTTTTACACTGACCGGTTGTGGCGAGGAAGCGAAGGAGACCACAGAAGTCATCGCTCCGGTTATCCGCCCGGCTCTGATTGAAACCGTTTCCGTCTCTGACATGACCGGCCTTAACTTTAACGGTGTAGTGCGTTCTGCCCAACGAGCTGACCTTGCGTTCCGGCTGAGCGGCAAACTGGTAACCATGAACGTGGAAGAAGGCGACCGTGTCACCAAAGGGGACATCTTGACCCAGCTTGACCAGCGTGAGTTTAAGATCGCCCTCTCTTCTGCTGAAACAGAACTGCGTAAAGCCAATGCGGATTACCAGCGCGGGCTGAAAATTTTCAACTCCACACAAGCGATCTCACAAAGCGATCTGGAACAGCTGGAAACCAAGCGTGACCTGGCCCAGAACCGGTTTGACGATGCCAAGCGCAACCTGGAAAATGCGACCATTACTGCACCTTTCAGTGGCATGATTGCCCGCAAACTCCAGAACAATTTCACTCAGGTTCAGGCCAACCAGCCAGTGTATGTACTGCACAACCTGCGTGACCTTGAAGTCACCATCAATATCCCGAGCAAACTGTTGCTGGAAGGTGGTGAAGCCCGTGAAGCCATTGCAGAGTTCGATGGCCTGCCGGACGTTCGCCTGCCGTTGACATACAAATACTTCTCTTCCGATGCCGATCCACTGACACAAACCTATGAAGTGGTATTGGGCTTCAGCGACCTTCAGGGCCAGAACATCCTGCCGGGTATGACGGTGCGCGTCCTCCCTAAAGAGAATGCAGGCAATGGCAAGGGCATTATCACAGTTCCGCTGGACGCCGTAATTCCGACCAATACCGGCGAACAATATGTATGGGTGGTAAACGCTGACCAGTCTGTAGAAAAACGCCTGGTAACTGTAGGCCGCCTGTTGGGTAACCGTGTCACTGTCACCGATGGCCTGAGCGCAGGCGACAAGCTCGTGACTGCCGGTGTCCACGCACTGAAAGCCGGTATCAAGGTACGCCCGATGCAGGCAGAAGGTAGCCAGTAATGAACATTGCCCGCTATTCCATCCAGAAAGCTACCAGCGTCTGGGTCATTATTTTCCTGCTGCTTGTTGGGGGCTATATCAGCTACCAAAAGCTCGGCAGGTTTGAAGACCCGGAATTCATTATCCGTCAGGCAGTGATTATCACCACTTACCCGGGTGCAACCGCACAGGAAGTGGCAGATGAGGTCACCGATGTCATCGAAGGCGCGGTTCAATCCCTGCAGGAACTGGACGAAGTGAAGTCCGTTTCCAAGCCGGGTATGTCAGAGGTAACGGTTGAGATAAAGCTGGATTTCTCCAAAACCAAGGCTGAACTCGATCAGATCTGGGACAAACTGCGCCGTAAAATTACCGATGCCCAGCGTGCCCTGCCACCGGGGGCCGGACCATCTATCGTTAATGACGACTTCGCCGATGTTTACGCCCTTTTCTATGCCGTAACCGGTAAAGGCTACTCCGACAAACAGCTTCAGGACTACGTTGATTATCTTCGACGTGAACTGGCACTGGTACCGGGCGTGGCAAAAACCGCAACACTGGCAGAAAAGCAGGAGCAGATTTTCGTCGAGATTTCTGGTGAACGCCTTGCCCAGTTTGGTATGTCTGCCGAGCAGGTCTATCAGGTACTGCAAAAGCAAAACCTGGTGACGGTAGCCGGTGATTTCCTTGCAGGCGACATGCGTGTGCCGGTTATCCCAAGTGCCATTGTCCCGACCTTCAATGACCTGAAAAACCTGCAAATCGGCCTTGGCCCGGACGGCAAGGTACTTAAGCTCAGCGATATTGCCAACGTCTACCGTGGCTACAAAGAACCGGCATCCCTGCTGATGACCTACAACGGCGAACGTGCCGTGGGTCTGGGTGTATCCAACGTTGCCGGCGGTAACGTGGTCGAAATGGGTGATGCGGTTAAAGCTAGGCTTGCAGAGCTTGAAAACCAGCGCCCTATCGGCATGGAGCTCCACCCTATCTCGTTGCAGTCTGACTCAGTGCGTGATTCTGTCGCCAACTTTGTCGATAACCTGATTGCCGCGGTAGCCATCGTATTTATCGTGCTGCTGGTCTTTATGGGCGTGCGCTCCGGCATCATCATCGGCTTTGTACTGCTGCTGACTGTGGCCGGTACGCTGATCATCATGCTTATCGACAATATCGCCATGCAGCGGATATCCCTCGGAGCATTGATAATCGCGCTCGGTATGTTGGTGGATAACGCCATTGTGGTCACCGACGGTGTGCTGGTTCGCCTGCAAAAAGGCGAAGACAAAGACACCGCCATTGATGAAGTGGTGAAGTCCACCATCTGGCCACTGCTCGGCGGTACTATCGTGGGTATCGTTGCGTTCAGTGCCATCGGCCTGTCACCGAGTGAAATGGGTGAATACGCCGGTTCCCTGTTCTGGGTAATCCTTTACTCCATGATGCTGAGCTGGCTGTTTGCCGTTACCATCACCCCGCTGCTTTGCCGACAGTTCCTGAAAGTGAAGCCGGGTGGCGAAGCGTTAAAAGAAGGCGCGATTCTTTCCGGATACCGCAAAATCCTGATGCTGGCACTGACCTACCGCAAGACCACTGCTGTCCTGCTGTTTGGCCTGCTGGCCGCCGGTATCAGCGGTATGGGTGCCATCCCGCCGGGCTTTATGCCAGATTCGCAGCGTCCGCAATTCGTGGTTGATATCAACCTCCCACAGGGCACGGATATCAATAAAACAGCGGAAGTGGTCGCATCGATGGAAAAAGATGTCGCCGCGAAAGAAGGTGTCACTAACATCGCCGCATTTACCGGTGGTGGCGGCCTTCGCTTTATGCTGACCTACGCCCCGGAACCACGTAATACAGCCTATGGCCAGTTGCTGATTGATGTTGATGACTACAAGCGCATCACCGGCCTAGTTGACCAGCTTCAAACTGAACTGTCCGAAAAATACCCGGATGCTTCGGTAAAAGTGTGGAAATTTATGCTGGGCCGTGGCGGCGGCAAGAAGATCGAGGCCGGTTTCCGAGGCCCGGATTCCAAGGTGCTCCGTCAGCTTGCTGAACAGGCAAAAGCCCTGATGCTGGAAGACCCGGATCTGATTGCCGTTCAGGATGACTGGCGTCAGCAGGTACCGGTTGCCAAACCTGAATACAACCAGGAACGCGCACAGCAACTGGGCCTCACCACCCGTGAGCTGAACGCTGCCATTGCGCAGACACTGACCGGCCGTAATGTTGGCGTATTCCGGGAAAGCAATGACATCATCCCGATTGTGGTGCGTGCCCCTCTGGAAGAGCGCAGCCACCAGCGCGTTATTGAAAACACCGAGGTTTACAGCCAGCAAAGCGGTCAGCTTGTGCCTGTCAGCCAGTTGGTGGATTCGGTAAACGTGAAGTGGGAAGACGCCATGATCCGCCGCATCGACCGGATGCCAACCATTCTGGTTCAGGCAGACCCGGCACCGGGCGTGCTGACCAACGATGCATTCGTGAAGATCCGCGCCAAAATTGACGCCATGGAACTGCCACCGGGTTATACCCTGACCTGGTACGGTGAGTACCTGGCATCCAAAGAGGCAAACGTCGGTCTGGCAATCTCTGCGCCGTACGGCTTCACCGCCATGATCCTGGCCGTGGTATTTATGTTCAACGCCATTCGCCAGCCGCTGGTGATCTGGCTGACAGCGCCGCTTGCGGTTATCGGTGTGGTTGTCGGTCTGGTGCTGTTCCAGACACCGTTTGAGTTTATGGCGATACTCGGCTTCCTGAGCCTTATCGGTATGATGGTGAAAAACGCTATCGTATTGGTCGATCAGGCGGACTGCGAAATACGGGACGGGGAACCGCCGTTCTCTGCCATCGTAACAGCCGCTATCAGCCGTGCCCGCCCAGTTGTGCTGGGCGCACTGACCACCATTATGGGTGTAGCCCCACTGCTTCTTGACCCGTTCTTCAAGAGTATGGCGGTGACCATTATGTTCGGTCTGTTGTTCGCCACAGCCCTGACCCTGGTGGTTATCCCACTGCTCTACGCTGCCATTTTCCGGATTAAAACCCCGGTAAAAGGTGAGTTAGCGTAAGGGTTCACTATTAGCAGATATGACAAAGGCGCCGGATGGCGCCTTTTGTTTTTTGGGGATGACTAAGTTGGAAAGGGACAGGAATGGCTTAGAGTTGGCGCACTAAAACCGTTTAGTTAGGATAACTAAAACTATGGCTGCGCTCGCCTGTCATTCAGTGATTCTGGAATTGTCTTCTTCTGCTCAACCGATCAATTTACTTAATAAAGTAGCAACGGGCTTCTTCAACACCTAAATAAAGTGTCGGCTGCGCGACACTTGTTCTTATTTGTTAGGATTCTTTTGCCGAGACAGCCAGCATGAATAAATCAAAAGCAGCTAGTTTAGCCTCTTTCTCACTATCAAAGTTACGATATAAAAATTTACTATAATTTCCATCCTTGGAACTTACCGTTGCACTCCATTTGCCACTTTTTTGATAAACAGTGACCCAAAATCCTTCGATGTTTAAACGAGGGTTACCTTTTCGTGACAGCTTCCAACTTCTAGTTAACCAGCGTTTACGGCGGCCTGACCAGTTTTTCACTATCCGCTCTCGTTGCTTTGCCGCAGAAATGTCACTTTCCATATGGCCTGAACATATACAGCCAACCTTGAATATTGCAGGGTAATTTTCGTGCTGCATATAGTGAACATACCTTATTTCTTGTGATTCACACATTTCACATGTTTGTTCTGTAGCTTCCAAATCTTCAATATGAACACAACACCAGCCTTTATGAGGAACATTTGGTGAAGACCATTTGCCACGTTTCTGAGAAATAAGATTCTCTTCAAATTCATAGCCAACTTCTAAATTCATAATTTTCTCCATGAAGCTTAACTTTTGAATAACGGGCGTTTACTAGCCAAAAATTAATTGAAACACCTGAATCACAGCGTTTCTTAGGTAAATTGCATCACGAACAATCGGCTTGGGGCGTTATAGTTTTATGCTGAAACGAGAGCCAGAGCCTATATAAGAACGTTGAGTATTACTATTTCTCGGTGGTAGGTTCTTGTTCCAGTAAAAACCCATATTTCTATATTTTGAGCTTGCTGCTCGATATATATAGTGAAGTTGGTTAACTCCATATCCATATGATTTCGCCAAAGGGTCTATGTGTTCGCGTCCAAACTCATCAGGCAACCGATCAAAAATCTCATCAAACTCACTCATGCACTAGAACCTATTTGATAGCATTCCTTTAAAGTACGCCAAGCTGTCACAATGTCAATTATTATTTTAAATCAATCAGTTGTCGTTGCAATATCGATAGAGTAGCTTCTATTTTTCGAGGATTTAAACAATTTACTGGGTCTCGAAATAATGCTAGTGAAAGAGCCTATTTGAGGACATTTCAACTAACGTCATGCTTCATGTTTTACCATAAGAAAATCTATCGAAAAATCTATGTTTGAGAGTTGCGGTAGCCTGCATTCGGTAACTGAAAATGGAGCAAAAACATGCCAAAAATCCTTTGATAGTTTGCTAAACGCAATATCCCTCAGTTGTTTGTGTAAGCCGATTTTGCTCTCTTTCACGGTGAGAGATCTATGCTAATGTGGCTACCAATCTCCCCAACGAAAACGTATAAAAATGAAAATCTTCAGTAATTTCGAAAGCGGTAACATCCAGGTTGTCTCCGCAGACTCTCCAGACGACATTCAGCTTTCTATCCCTGCCGACAACAACACCGAAACGGCCCAGTGGTTCCATTTTCGTTTGGAAAGCACATCGCAGGAACAGCACCAGTTTTCGCTTCTGAACCTCGCAAAATCAGCTTACCCAGAAGGCTGGCAGGGTTACAACGTTGTGGCTTCCTATGACCGAAATGAGTGGTTTCGTGTTCCTTCAGAGTTTGACGGCGACACATTGCGTTTTTCGGTGACACCGGAAGCAAGCTCTATGTATTTCGCCTATTTCGCCCCCTACTCTTACGGGCGTCATCAGGACCTACTGCACAATGCGCAAGCTCACCCCGCTTGCCGGTTGGAAACACTGGGCTCAACTATAGACGGCAATGACATCAGTCTTCTGACTGTGGGTGAACCCGCTGAAGGTAAGAAAAACATCTGGGTTATCGGCCGTCAGCACCCCGGCGAAACCATGGCTGAGTGGTTTATCGAAGGCCTGCTCATGCGGTTGCTGGATGGAACCGACACAGTTGGCAGGGCGCTGGTCGATAATGCCGTTATCCGCATCGTTCCGAATATGAACCCGGATGGCAGTATTCGGGGCCACTTGCGCCACAATGCGGTTGGCGTAAACCTTAACCGTGAATGGCAAAGCCCTTCTGTCGAGCGCAGTCCGGAAGTTTTCTACGTTCGTGAACGCATGCTGGAAACCGGCGTTGATATGTTCCTGGACATTCATGGTGACGAAGCCATCCCTTACAACTTTGTAGCCGGCAGCGAAGGCATTCCATCATACGATGAGAAATTTAAAACCCTCGAAGATCACTTCAAGCAGGCATTGCTGACCATTACCCCCGAGTTTCAGAATGAACACGGTTACCCTAAAAGCGCACCGGGCAAAGCCAACCTCACCGTAGGCTCCAACTGGGTAGCTGAGCAATTCAAGTGCCTGTCTTACACCGTCGAGATGCCATTTAAAGATCACAACAACCAGCCGGATGACGTCTACGGCTGGTCGCCGGAACGCAGTGCGGCATTCGGTAGTGATATGTTAGCGGCGATTTGGGCAACGTTGCCGAAGCTTTGACAGGTGCTAAAACGCCACCACGCGGGTGGCGTTTTGCTAATCAGTTCAAACAGATTGGAGTATGCAGAGGAGGTATTCAGTAGACCTGATCGTGATTGCCAATATCGATCAGAAGGACACTGCCGTCTTCTTTAATCATTATCTCAAGCAGCAATCTATAAGACATATTCAGCGAAACAGAATGACAACCTTTGCCCTCAATTTTATGAAGTCTCAAAGAAGGATGTCCCAACTGGTTTAAACGGATCATTTTAAGCACCTTCTTAAAGGGCTCCACCATATCAGGGTGTTTCCGTAGAAACTTTTTCGCACGTCGGTCGAATGCAGGTGTTGTATCAATCCTTATCATCTACCAGCCCGTCAACGTACGCATCAATGTCGGTAATAGTGCGATGGTTACCCGCCGTATATTCTGCTTCAGCTTCACGAATCGCTTTGTCTAAACGCCATTCTTGAAACTCAGCATAATCTTCAACACTGATCGCATAAAAGGCTGGCTTGCCACGTTCAGTTACAGCGTGAGGCAAACCGTCTTCAATAGCCTCTTTTATCACCTTAATACCGCGTACTTTGACGTCATTCGCTGTAATTGTCATGACACTGACCTTCGTATTTCAAACTGGTTAATACTTTAAATCGTACGATTGGATAGTGCGATTGTAAAGCACTTTAAATAGAACGATATAACACCATAAAACTGCCTCTAAACAAGGTGGCTCACTACAAATCCGTTCAGATCTGCGACGGTTCGGATCACGTAGACATTTTTGCTTTTCGACATCACTGCCAGCTTGGCCGCGAAGTCGTCATTCCAGAACTTCGGGCATAGCCTGAGCACTTTGTAACTCTCCAATGTTCCTTTCAGTACGGAGCTTCCTTCAGGCCAACCTTCGGGTTTGACAAACAGCCCTTTCAGCAATCGCTTTGTCACAAACCAATAGCTGGTTAAGTAGGGCAAGTCGATGTAAATCAACGTATCTGCAGCTTCCAGGCGTTCGTTAAATGAACTGATGGGACCGAAACCATCAATAATCCAACTTTCAGAAGACAGGATGTTTGCATGTGCTTTATCGAACACCTCACGTGAAACTGGCTCCCCGGTTTTCTTATAGACAATCCCGTCGAGTTGATAAAGCCTGATTCCGGAAGCAGAAGCGAGTGCTTTACTTAACACAGATTTCCCGCTGCCCGGCTTTCCGAATACCGCGATTTTCTTCATGTGAATTCCTTTTTAGTGATTCCCATGAGGCAGAAACAGAAAACCCACCTCTTGGGGTGGGTTCGGCAAAATCAACGCGTAACAAAAACCCACCATTCCTATGGAATGATGGTAATTCGTACATTGCGTGACTCGATATTCGTATTCATAAAGTTATCGTTATATAGGGGAAGCCGGTTGTCAACCGTCATTATCCGGGTGACCGCCCCCGGGTATCACGGCAAACCTATCTTTCGTGGGCATCGGTCCCTTACGTGTTTACATCAATGATGGTCATCCACAATTTTGTGGGTCACCAATGCGTCTATCTTTTTCAGAAAGCTCTCTTTCAGATGCTCTTGATCGTATTTCAGGTCGTAAGTGTTGTGAAACCCAATGTGTAACTCAACACCATTTCCCCGCAGGTAGACGTTGTAACCATCGTAATCCGTGGACGCTTCAATGCCCTTGTATAGCTTACCAAACTCTGTCTCTCCGCCTTTTTCCATGACCACTTCAAAAGCGGCAAGCAGTTTTGCGATGTTGAGTTCATTTTTCATTGGCACTCCCTCATACGCTCATGGTTTAAGAGCAAATGATTGTCTCTGTACTAACAGTATGATTTTCAATACAGAAATGTGCCAATATCAGATCACATAAGGTCTATACCGGTGGGCTACCCGTTTACCGCTTTCCTTATCGCCGCCCTTGCCAGCAGCCGGGTTGAGTCCAATGTAGTGAGTACCGAGTTGTCATCACTGATTATCAGTGGGATTTCCGTGCAACCCAACACGACGCTGTCACAGCCCCGCTCTCTGAGGTTATGTATTACATTCTGGAAATACGCAATTGAGTCCGGAAGGAAGTTCCCGTGTACCAACTCTTCCATAATAATCCGGCTGGTTTCGTTTATTTCTTCCGGATTTGGCCTCAACCACCCCATACCGGCCGCTTCGATATGAGACGGGTACACATCGCTTTCCACCAGCCAGCGTGTGCCAAGAATGCCTATATTCCGGAACCCGACGTTATTTGCATTCTCTGTTACTGCGTCAGCGATATGCAACCAAGGCAGCGGGGAAGACGGGGCCACCCTATCCATCACTTGGTGAATGGTATTGTCCGGGCAAATAAGGAAGTCGGCTCCCTGCTTGTTAAGCTTTTCCGCAGAGGAAAGCATCAGTGCGGCGACGCCATCCAAATCTCCTGCTTCCAGGTACTTCACATAATCGGCGAGGCTGTGAGTATGCATGGATACTTCCGGATGGGCGTATTCCCCCAGCCAGTCTGCACTCTCTTTGCAAATCGTTTTATAGCAGAGTGCCGCCCCCTCAGCGGAACAACCCACGATACCGATGTGTTTTATAGCGTCGGTCATCTATCCTCCATGGAAAAGCCACATATATTAGATTATTAGTAGTATTAACCTTTATCTATTTTTCTATAAAACATATTCCCGAATTTCGTTTCGAAAACAAAATAAAATTTACGATTACCACGATATAAGGCCGGATATTTATCTACCAAATCATGATCTATATTTATCCTAAATAACATTGGAGAGCTTCTTCGATACCACTCAACCCGCCCTTTTTTAATCTTAATAGAACCATCTTTTAGCTTTTCTCGAAATATAAAGTTGTCGTTTTCCTGAATTTCAAAACTGAAGTGGTCATATTGCCAATCTGCATTAGATCCTGGATAAAATTGCGTATCTATCCGATATACTCCGACAATTCTGTCTCGATTGATAGGGTAGTAATTGTAGAGAGACCTAACTGTTAACAGGAGCACTGAAATACAAACGATTGGTCCCAGTAGATAGCTAATTTTCATCTTAAGCTGTCATGCCCTATCATTATGACGACATCCAAATATCCCATGCTTCCCTTGCAGGTTCTGACAAATAGGGGTTCATATCAGCGAACAGCACCCTAAGTTCATCGCCATACTTAGCTTTGAACTCATCGCTTGAAATCACCAATTCAAGTTCATTGGCAACGGTGAGTTCACAGAATTGCCGGGCAGTCTCCGGTTCAAGCTCAAATTCCTTACCGGTAAACCTGTCCCGGAAAGGAAAGCTGTCGGGGGTAATTTTCGGAAACGTATAATCACGATCGCAGCAACAATAGAGATATACCAGCGCCTCAGCATCTCCACCTATGGTGTTGGCAATTTCAGAACGAGTGTCCAAGGAGATAAGGCTACCGTCGAAACCAGCTGTTCCGTAGGCAGCATGGAACAGCCCAGCATCACAGAGGGTTTCGCTGGCAGCCCAGGTTCGGAGCAGTTGGTACGTACCCTGGAGATGAGCTATCAGAGAGCCGTTTAAATGGGCAAACTCCCCAGCACCTAAAGCCTGTAATACCCTGAATTTATCGTACATCCTGAACGAATCCTTTCGTTTACTGCGATTATTGTTCCACGATAACACGGTTCAACACTTTTTCAGCAGCACACCCAATCGCCCTTTATCCCGGCCGCCGTCAGGCTCGTTGACCAAAGTACTGCAGACAATTTCAAACCCCATATTTTCACAGTGTCTGTGCAATACATGGATGGGAAAAGCATCGTAGAAAAATTCAACATCGAACATGAAATCGGTAAAACCGGCCTTTCCCGGCAAATCTTCCTCTAAGCCGCCGCTTGAAAGAATCACAAGACCACCGGGTTCCAATACCTCTGAGACTTTTCTGAGCAGTATCAGGTGCTCATTTCTTGGTAGGTGGAACATTGAATCCCATATCACCACCCCGTCATATGACCCGGAAGGTTGATAATCCTCCAGTTCGCAGAGTTCCCAGATGTGTTCCGGAAAGGATTGCCGGGCTTGTGCCAGCAATTTCCCTGAACGGTCAACACCGGTAATAGCATGACCTTTCCCAGCGAGAAATGCAGCAACCGGTGTGCCGTGGCCACAACCCAGGTCCAGAACCTGACCATGTTCAGGAAGGCCTTTTTCAAATAGCTCAAATAAGGCCAGATCTTTCGGAGGAAGTGTATGACGCAGGCTTATCCATTGCTCTGCTATCAGATCATACCGCGCTTTCATTCCATTCCCTTGCCGGGTTCTGGCGGCCTTTCATCAAACTGGATGACGCCGTCTGGGATCCGTTCCCATGCGGCCTTTGAACCTACAAAGATATGCGTAACCGGCTCAAGTTCCGGGTCTCCGTTCACGCAACCCAACGTAACACCATGAACGTCACCGTTATAGATTCCACAAAGTGTCGAGCCGCATTTACTGCAAAACTGTATGCCGAAACCATGCTCACCGACATAGGATGTCAGCAGTTCTTCACCGCTCTCCCACTTGAAACTGCCCGGAGAGACCAGCGCATAGGCTGAAGCCTGGGCACTGAACGCTTTTCGACAGCGGGAGCAGTGACAGGATCGCGGGTCACTGAGCTTGCCGGATATCCGGTAGGTCACCGAACCACAAAAACATTCCCCGGTAATTTGCATACACATCCCTGTTGTTGTACGTATTTATTGTACCGATTCAAACAGGAAACAGGCTGAAGTACAAACCGCAGTACAGGCATAAATGGAGAAAACATAGAAAAAGGCCCGGAGCCGGGCCTTGGAAAAAGGACTGAAAAATATACTTATTAGCTGGTTATACAAAGCCCGGCGCTGTCGAACAGGTGTGCGTTTTCAATATCAAAATGGAGCTCGATATTCTCAAATTTTGAAAACTCTACGTCCCTGCTGACATGCACCTTCATGTTGTCCACCCCCGCAATCTGGCCGAACAGGTAAGTACTCGACCCGAGACGTTCAGACACTTCATTGGTGAACATCAAAGATGCGGTACCTTTACTCCGGACAGAAAGGTGCTCCGGCCGGATGCCAAATTTCACCCGGTCATTAGCGGTGAGCTGTCCCTGGGTTGTTGTGAGGGTCAGGGTTTGCCCATCCGGCAGCCTGATGGTGACTTCACCGCCTGAAACTGCATCAACAACCGCCGGAATAAGGTTCATTGCCGGGGAACCGATAAAACAGGCGACAAATTCATTGACCGGCTTTTTGTATATTTCAAGCGGCGACCCAACCTGCTCAATCTGCCCTTCTTTCAACACCACAATCTTGTCTGCCAGCGTCATGGCTTCCACCTGATCATGGGTAACGTAAATCATGGTGGTTTTCAGCTCTTCATGGAGCTTGGCAATTTGAAGGCGCATCTCTACGCGCAGTTCAGCATCCAGGTTCGATAAAGGTTCATCAAACAGGAACAGCCTTGGGTTACGTACCAGCGAACGGCCAATTGCAACCCGCTGGCGCTGTCCACCGGACAGTTGCGAAGGTTTGCGATCCAGCAGGTTATCCAATTGCAGTGTTTTGGCAGCCAGACGGACTTTCTGGTCAATTTCGTCTTTCGGTACGCCGGTATGCTTCATACCAAAACCGATATTGTCGTAGACCGACAAGTGTGGATAAAGGGCATATGTCTGGAACACCATGGTCAGGTCACGCTGCGACGGGTCGAGGTGGGTAACATCTTCATCACCGATAAAAATGCTGCCGGAAGAAACGGTTTCCAGCCCGGAAATCATCCTCAGCAACGTTGACTTACCGCACCCGGAGCCACCTACCAGGACAACGAACTCCCCGTCTTCAATATCCAAGTCTACGCCGCGGATCACGTGGGTATAGGCACCTTTGCCTTCCCGGAAATTTCTGAATTTTTTGGTTACGTTTGAAAGTTTAATGTTAGCCATAACGATTCCTTACTTCACCGATCCGGTTAGGCCAGCGACGAACTGTTTTTGCATCATGAAGAAAATGACGAGCGTAGGTAAGGTACTGATAATGCAGCCGAGCATGATGATGCCGTAATCCGGGTAATAGCCGGATGTAAGGCCAGAAAGCACCACGTTAAAGGTCTGCTTTTCTGGCGAGAACAGCACAACCAGTTGCCACAGGAACGCATTCCACGCGTTCATAAAGCAGATAACAAACGCTGCCGCATAGGTACTTTTCATCACAGGGAGATAGACATAAGCGAAAATCTTCCACTCTTTGATGCCTTCAATACGGGAAGCATCAATCAGATCCCTCGGGAAAGCCCCCGAGCACTGACGGAAATAGAAGATGATTGGAATCGCCGCAATGGTTGGCAAAATCACCGCCATGTGGGTATCAAGCAAGCCACTGGCTGCAAACATCTGGAACAGTGGAATCATCAGTGCCGGGAACGGGATCATCATTACCAGCAGCAGGACATTGAACACCCGTTCCCGGCTACGTGACTTGTATACCTCAAAGGCATAGCCAGCCATTGAGCAGACCACCAGTGTTAACACCGTATTGAGGATGGCAATTTTTGAGGTATTCCAGAACACCTGCCAGACATCAAGACGGTCAAACAGGTTGGTCAGGTTGACAAAAAACTGGTCTCCGAGTGTGTACTTGCCTTTGTTGATATCTACAGTTGTGTTGGTTGAAGAAATAATCATCCAGCAGAAAGGAAAGACAGACAGCACTGTGGCGACAATCAAAAAGCCATACATGAGGCTGTTGTAATACGTCGATTTTTTCATTCCCGGCCTCACTTATCTTTCGACAATCTGAATTGGATGAAGGAAATGATCGCCGCAAAGAACACAATCACGTAAGACACGGTGGCGGCATACCCGAAGTTCGGCATCCACTTGAACGACAGGTTGTAGATGTATGTTGCCAGGGTGATAGTGGCGTCAGTGTCACCGGTTATGTTTACAATCTCATCGAACAGTTGAAGCGTGCCGATAGTGGACATCACTGACGTGAACAGGATGACCGGCTTAAGCAGTGGTACCGTGATATACCAAAACTGCCTGAAGGGGCTGACTCCCTCGATGCGGGCAGCCTCATAGACAGACTTGTCGATGTTCTGCATCGCCGCGAGGTAATAGATCATGTTAAGACCAGTCCAGCGCCAGGTGATTGCCAGTATTATCAGTACCTTCGACCAGAACGGGTCCGTCAGCCAGTGCAGGCCGGTATCAATAACACCCAGCCACATCAGGAAGCTGTTCACGACGCCGTCGTAAGAAAACATGCTCTTAAACAGGATGGAATAAGCGACCAGCGAGGTAACACAAGGCAGAAAAATAGCCAGGCGGAAGAACCCTTTGAATTTCAGGTTCGGGTTATTCAGGCATGACGACAGTGCCAACGCCAGAAGAATCATTACCGGCACCTGAACGGAAAGGAAAATCAGCGTGTTCTTCAGGGAGATAAGAAAGACTTCATCTTCGAAAAGATGGATAACATTCCCCAGCCCGACAAATTCAACAATTGCACCTTTCCCCGAGTGCAGGGAAAGCCAGAGTGAATTCAGGATGGGATAAACCATAAAGATAACGACAAGTGCCAATGACACGGAAACGAATGCCCATCCGTTAATGTCAATCAGCCTGTGCAGGTTACCCGGTTTCGATGAAACGGTACTCATGACGACCCTCGAAAAAGCGCCCGGCTAAGCCGGGCGCAATAAACCGATTAACGGATTTGGCGTGCGATACGTATTTGCGCTTTTTCCAGCGCCTGTTCTGCTGAAATTTCACCTGCCATAAACGCAGGCATTTGGGCAATGATTGCAGCTTCCGCTTCGATGGTGTACATGCCGTAGTTAATTGGGGTGATGTCCTCCATCCACTTGGCAAAATCAGCAAATATCTTCTGTCCGCCAAGATACTCGTGGGTTTTGTTGTAAGCTTCACCGGTGAATGATGGTGTGTAGGAAGCAACAACGTTGTTCTCATCCAACAGCTTCTGGTAAAGATCAGAGTTGTCACCCAGCGTTTCTTTCATGAACTTGATGGCTTCGTCTCTCTCTGGTGAAGATTCAAGTACATACCAGCTTGAACCACCCAGGTTTGCCGCATTGACCGTACCCTCTTCATCCAGACGCGGAGTTGGCACGACAGCCCAGTTACCGGACTGGTCACCACCGGACACAATGGTTTGTGTAAACCAGACACCGGTTGGGATAGTGGCAACGTTACCGTTCAGGTTTGCCTGTACCCAGTTGTTCCAGCCACCCGTTGTGCGCGCAATACCCGAGGTAAACATCTCTTTGGTCAGATCCATCGCACTGGCAAGGTCTTTGTTGCCAGCCAGGCTGACTTCACCTTTTTCATCGGTAAACCATGCGCCGTTGGTGTGCATGATAATACGCATAATCGACAGGTAGTTCGGGTCAATCGCAATAAACTGGGTACCGGTTTTCTTCAGTACATCCTTACCAATTTCGATGTAGCGGTCCCAGGTAATGTTTTCCAAATCTGCAACGGTATAGCCCGCTTTCTTCAGAATATCTGTACGAACAAAAACGCCGGTTACACCTGAGTCAAAAGGCAGGCCGTAAACTTTTCCGTTGTTGGAAGTAATTTCGACTTTATAGGGAATGAATTTGGTGAAATCGATATCGTCACTTAACGGGGCAAATGCATCTGGGTAAGCAGTGAGGTATTTCTGTGATGCGTAGTCTTCAATCAGGACGATATCCGGCAGTGCTTTGGTCATACCGGATGAAAGCATTGTGTGCAGTTTTTGTTCGATATCAGGACGGCCCATTTCGACCACACTGATTTTTGTCCCCGGATTATTGGCGATATAAAGTTCAGCAGCTTTCTCCATGGAGGCAACGTTAAAATTTTTATCCCAAGCCCATACCGTGATTTCATCAGCAAAGGAAGGGGCAGCCAGTCCCAGGCCTAAAGATGCAGCGAAAGCAGTTTTAAGAATTGTTCTGGACATGTTTCACCTTTTGTTTCAATTGGATTCAATATGTTCTTTTAATGAGCAAAATCAGATTACTATATGCACATTTGGCATAACTTGATAAACGTCACCATTCGAAATAAAAGAAAAGTTTTCGAAAACATAAGAAAAGGTTATAAATGTGAAAGCAAAATTTACGAAAGTAATATGACATTAAAAAAGCCACCAATCGGTGGCTTTTTTATTTCACTTTCGTTTAGGCTTCGAGCCACAGCCATTGATATGGCTTCAGGGAATAAGCATTTCCGGCCAACCCAACCGTCTGGTCTTTTTCGGTATTGTTTACCAGGCAGACTTTTCCGGTTTCAGGGTAGTAGGCAGACGAAACATATGCTGAGTGGGTTCGCCAAGGCATCTCTTCGGTTTCGTTACCTGTCAGCCAAAGCAATACATTTTCGAGCAGGCTGGCATTCTCAAGGGAATAAGGCAGGTTTCCGAGGTATACCGCCCTCCCCTTTCCGTAATCGTTGGCAGCCAGTGCCAGGTGTTGCCCCTGTGCAGCGATGACTCTGGCACCAGCCGGGTAGACAAAACTGGGGTTTCCAAACTCTTCAAGGCCGGTCAATTTCTGCGAAAGGAAATGACTGGAATCGAAAGCAAGAGGCTTGGAAACACGCCCCATGGTCAGTGCCACTTCTTTCTCTACGCCGAAGACATCACCAAGTTGGAAGTAACGGCCGTTTTGAAGGTGTGCCGATGGGTCACAGACACCCAGTAAGCCACCACCATTACCGACAAAACGCCGGACTGCCCTGATAACCCGCGAGTCTGACCAGTATTCGCCACCCGACCACGCAGAGCCTGCATCGCCTGTATTGATGATGACTTTAATATCCTCCGGGATCCCATTCTCCAGGATGTCCTCAAAGGAGATAAACTCCACATCAAAAGGCAACCCGGCCAGGCATTCCAGCACGTTGTTTCCGACCAGTTCCATCACATCCGGCCGGGGCGGTACATAAAAACGTTGGTCCCGGGCCTGTTGCTGAAGCCAAGATCGCGCCTTGCCCCAGGCATTAAGAATGGCGACCTTTCCTTTCACTTTGTAGGATTCAGTCTTCGCTGTATTTTCCAGGTATGAGCCGAATTCATCAGAAATATCGGTAACATGGTCGATAAAGTGCGGAAATTTGTTCGCAAGGGAAAGATAGCCGCCGTAACCGATACGGTGAAGCGGTTTTTGCAGCATCGCCCTGCGGATTTTTACCCAGTTACGCATCGATTCATCAACCGGGTTGTTTCCTTCACGGAAAACATCGTTGAAGAAGTATGGGTAGAACCGTGCTTCCTTGATTTGTTCGCCCTGGGAGTCGGTCAGGCGACGAAGGGCCACCCCGTCTTCTACCGCACCAACGTTAATATCAATACCGATTCGCTGGTAACAGTCCAGGAAGGTTTCTGTACCGATCCAGTGATCCCCCTGGAACATTGCGGTTCGCTTGCCATATTGGTTCGCCAGGCGAACCATCTCCCCGGCAAAGTCAGCCACAAAGTCCTGGATAAAGGTCATCCAGTCGCGAAACCGTTTTGTAGGCACTTTATAAGTACCGTTGTAGTAGCCGGCATCAACAAAGTCTTCCGCCGTCAGTTTGTAACCAAACCGCTTTTCGAAATCAGCCAGAGCCTGTGGTGATACCGTTTCACCGTATCCCGTCCAGTCACGGTAGATATCTTCCATCTCTTCATTGGCATCAATGACAAATGCGTATGCAAAGGTAGTGAAGCGTACAACGGTGGTATTAGGGTGATTTTTGAGCCAGTTTTCAAAATGGGCCATCAGATGCTTGCGGCATTCTGGATGGTAAGGGTCAAGGCTTTGGGTTTTGCCTTCTTCCTGCCAGTTCCAGCCATTGGTCAAGGCGTTATACATGGATGTGGAATCCCACACCTGACGTACCATGAACGATACGGTGTACTCGTGGTATGGTTCACAATTGGAAAGGGTTACCACACCGTTGCTGTAGTCATATTCCCAATCTGCACCATTAACCAGCGTCCCTTCTGTCCTGTCCCATACTTGCCAGAAAGCTTTAGGGTCAGAGTATTCGTCAACCGTGTATTTTTCGCCGCAATAACCCTTCATGATAGCAATTGCCAGGTCACCAGACATTGCAGTGACAGGGAAGGAAGAAAGGAATTTCCGGTGCATAAATTGAGGATTTTTCCGGGCATAATCCTGGTCATCCCGGACGATACACATCAGTGAATAAATCTCACAATCTTGTTCAAGAAGGCTTTCAGGCATTTCGGTGCCGTCAGAATCGCGTAAAGCATCCGCTTTCCAGCGGTGAATTAAATCAAGAACCACATCTTCCTGCCCTACCTCGCAAGGTAAGGACATATGACCCTTTTTCATAATTTACCTTTATGATTCCCAGTTATGGACTTACAAAATCTAATCTGCCCATATCGAATTAACGAATGGGCAGATTAAAGAATATAATATTTTTAGTATTTTTATCTCGAAGCCAGCAGTGCTGCGCCTCGTACTCCGCTTGAGTCGCCAAACTTAGGCTTTAATAATACCGGAGCAGGGATAACACTTAATAGATATTCATCTAACTTTCCAGGTAACTTTTCATATAGTTCATCCACATTAGACAGTCCACCACCAAATACAATGGCGTTGGGATTGACGATGTGAATAAATGTCACCAGTGAATAGGCTAATATATCAATAAATATATCAAATGCTTTTAATGCTTCTTCATCACCAGAACGCATGGCAGAAATAATATATTCTGATTTTCCATCTTTACCACTGACATGCTTGTATATATTGGATAAACCTGTCCCGGAAATATACTGTTCAATACATCCCCGTGCTTCCGGTTTACACCCACAGTCAAACAACGGCAGGCCATATTTTTCCGTAAACATAGCAGCTATCTGTGTGTGTCCCCACTCACCGCACTGGCCACTCATTCCTTGCACCAGCTCACCATTGTGGCAGATACCGCCACCTACCCCGGTTCCAAGAATGGCACCAAACACAGTTTCGTAGCCGTCGGCTGCCCCGCCATTGGCTTCAGAGTAAGCAAAACACTTACAGTCATTATCCAGGACAATATTAGTACCGAGTCTTTCACTGATATCATGAACCAGACGCTTACCCGTCAGTTGTGGCAAGTTTGCAGACAACAGCATGCCTGAGCGGCTGTCTATTACACCGCACATACTTAACCCAATGGAGCGTTGGCAATCCAATTCACTGTCTGCATCCAACACTAAGCCAGCTAACGCATCGAGAAACGCTTCGTAGCTGTCTTTCGGTGTGGACACTCTCTTTTTATATACAACCTCGCTGTTTTGGTTAAAAACAACCAACTCGATTTTTGTTCCACCTATATCAAAACCGTAAATCATGCCTACTCCCATTAGACAGTGATCACCTCAATCCCTTGCGCTTCAATCTTGACACGTATTTCTGTAGAAATATTATTGTCAGTTACAAGCTTGGATATCCTGGAAATATCACAAATTGAACAATAACTTCTTTTATTAAATTTTGAAGAATCGGTAACAACGATAACTTCTTTGGAAACCTTAACCATCGCCCGGTTTATTGACGCTTCATCCGTATTTGGCGTAGTAATTCCAATATCTAAATCAAATCCATCGACACCAAGAAACAGTTTGTCAAACCGATGTTCTAAAATATAACTCTCAGCAAAAGAGCCATAAGCAGAATGGGAATTAGGACGAACATTCCCTCCCACTATCATAAGCTTTACATTTTTGGCGTCCTTCAAACGGTATGCTGACTCCAATGAGTTTGTCATTACAGCCAAATCTCTCTTGTCATCCAGCTCTCTGGAAATCAGATCAATGGTAGACCCGTTATCCAGCAACACAGCATCGCCATCTTGGATCAGTGCTGCTGCAGCCTTTGCAAGCTTCACTTTAATATCAGTGTTGATACCCTGTTTGTCAGCCAGAGGAATATCGACAGCATTCCTCTCTGCCTCATAGACCGCTCCACCATGGCAACGCACGACCAACGCGTCACTTTTCTCCAGAAAGTTCAGATCCGTCCGGATAGTGACAGAAGAGACGCCGAGTGTTTCAGACAGTTTTTCTACCTGAACAGCCCCTTCCTGTTTTAAAATTTCGAAAATTTTGTTACGTCGTACGTACGCATTCGCCATGAAAAACCCAAAACGTCCCTTTTTGTTCATTTCATATTAACATTTTGGCCTTTCGATTCTTTGAGCTAACTCTCACATCAGTAACAATAACGAAAGATATCAAAAGCACTTTTTGCCTTTTCTTTCTTTTTATGTCCGCTTTATATGACTATCAGTGCATTCAATCGAGGTGGGATGGCTGCGGAATGTTTCGGATCACAGGTGTGAAAGAGCAAAACGAAAAAGGTGGCTATTTTCACCACCTTGTCTTGATAGAGATTTAAATAACACTTTACGGTTGTTTATCAAACACCTTGACCCCTTCCGGGATCTCATACCAACTCTGCTTTTCACTGACCCAAACATGCGCTTGAGGTTCAAATAAATATGCAGTATCCGCTGCGGTGGGTTTAAGTTTTAGCTTGATTATCGACATATCAGAAGGACTGAAATGGTAGATTCGGTTGCCGCAGCCAGTACAGAATTTGGCTCCATTAATATTCCCGCTGTCAGCTTTCCGTCTCCATTCCCCAAGCTCACCGGAAAACTCAATGTCATTTGCATCGACCATTGCCGTTACACTGAAGGGGCTGGTAGAGAGCTTCTGGCATTCTGTACAGTGACAGGCAAACACTTTCAGCGGCGCTGACTTCAGGACATAGCTAACCTGTCCACACTGACATGACGCTTCAATCGGAAAAGTCATTTCATCCTCCTCATTTAACCGTGTTTTTCACAGAAAAATTTAACTGTTCAGAAACACGCTAAATGCGTTCCACTATCCATACAAGAAGAAAATGAAAACACTGACCACCCCTCGCGGTTAGATCCTCTTTTTCATATGGTAGAGCAATGTGCCAATTGGCCTGTCTTCGAGCACACCATAAACCTCATAACCAAGCTTTTCATAAAACGGTTTAGCATCCATGGTTTTAAGAAATGCAATAACGGCCCCATTCTTCGCGCCATAAGATTCAGCACTTTCCACAAGCAAGGATCCCACCCCCTTCCCTCTTTCTGAATCGGCTACCCAAAGCGTGTCAATTTCCAGGCCATTCCAGTAGCAATTCGCCAACAATCCCCCAACCAGGTTGCCTTGCTCATCGTATTTGCACACCATGAATACTTTATCTTCAGATTCCG